>JBDNFH010000165.1:0-2675 GCA_041689915.1 Candidatus Nanopelagicales bacterium
CGGAATTGGGTTTCTCATATTTCTGCTTGCCGTGGGAATTCAAGGAATCTTCACCGACTACTCGGTAAATGACGTCGCGAGTGTGCTGGCAGTTACGGTCGTGATCATTGCGATCTTGTTCTTCATCAAACTTTTCCGCACTCAGGGACTCACCAAGTCCGACAAGGGAAAGTTGCGAGCGTTCCTGGCTCTATTTATCGGCGCGGCCATGTTCTGGATGATCTTCGATCAGGCTGGGTCCACCTTGAATATTTTCGCTGAACAGTGGACGGATCGAGATATTGGTTCGTGGCTTGTTCCTGCGTCTTGGATGCAGTCGATTAATCCGCTGTTCATCATCGCGTTCTCGCCAATTTTTGCTTGGCTGTGGATTAAGTTGGCAAATCGGGCGCCGAGCACCCCCATGAAGTTCGCAATTGCACTGCTGGGAATCGGACTTTCATTTTGGATCATGATCCTGCCGGGAATGGCCGCGAGCGACGGAAGGGATAGCGCCATGTGGTGGTTGATCAGTGTCTATCTCCTGCAGACCTGGGCTGAACTGTTGCTTTCCCCTACTGGGCTCTCAGTCTCAACTACGCTGGCGCCAATTGGCATGGGCAGCCAGGTCTTAGCCCTGTGGTTCCTCGCCGTGTCAGTCGGTGATGCAATCGGCGGTCAGCTTGTTGAAGTATTCCTTGGAGTTGGCTATGGCAACTTCTTCGCCTGGTTTGGAGCGATGGCAATTGCTCTGGGCATCGCCTATCTATTTGCAGTGAAGTGGATTAATCGCCAGATGCAGGAATAGCAATCCCAAGATTGCCCAGACGCCCACAAGACTCGGCGTAAACCTCGTCAATGGCAGCGCACGTTGATTCATCAAAGTCACGGCGCCAGCGACCAGCGTGTGCACCCTCGGCGGTTACCTTCGCGTTAAACCAGTCCCGCATTTCAACGCAGTCTTCAAGTTCGCAATGCTCCAGGATCGCGTTCAAGGATTGATCACGAGCGGTAACGACTAAGTCTTGTAAATCTAAACTCAACACAACACCCGTCGCAGACTTCTTGATTGCCTGATCAGATTTAATCATGCGTTGCTCCCACTGTGAGAGCGCTTCGAATACGTCGCTTGGACCGAAGTCTTGGTGCACAAAACTGGCTGCAACATCACGGCCGTCTCGCACCACCACGACCACTTTGTAGTTTGAGTAAATTGGTGCAATCAGGTTAGCTTTGCGCGCATTCGCAGGTGTCGTGTCTACCCACCGATCGGCATCGCAACCAAGTGCCACTTTTTCCATTATTGAATAAACCAGCTCCTGGGTTGCCTGTTGCGGATTTATGTCAAATTGCGCGAGGTACCTATCCGTCTTTTCTGTTACGAACCCCTTAGACATTGACGTGTGCAATCCCACGTTCTCGGCCCGGTAAAACCAACGATTGCGGATGCGATCAACTGCTAGTTCCGCTGCTTTTAACCCACTTGGTTTACCAGCTTTGGCTAGGGCATCGGCAACACCATTATTTCCGGTAATAAAACGGACTTCCATGGGTCGCGTCATAGTGACTGCCGGATGGTGGTCTAAAAGGTCACCAACAATTGTTGATCCGCTGCGACCGGTTCCGCCGACAAAGATGGGAGAGGCTGGTTCGATAAATGAACTACCCACGACGCCGGAGCAACTTGATGGCGATCACTCCAACAACAACGGCGCTCACAATTGCAACCCGCTTGGTGCGAATGGCTCCGAAATCGTCCGTGAACCAGCCTTGGGCTGCGGACAAGCCCCTTTGGGCCAGTGCACCCGCAGATGTTTGTTCACGCAACTGGGTCACCGAATTAATGAATGCCGCCCGGGCGACTTCAATTTCGGACTGCAACTCATCCAGCGGTGACTTTCCCTTGTGCTCACTCATGCTGTCTAGGTTCACGCTGTCTTCACTCACACCGATAGCCTAACGGGATGTAGATCCCCAGGGAACCACCGCTCCGGACTGCGCCTAGACTCACGTCGCACTCTCGCGGGGGTGGTGGAATTGGCAGACACGCAGGTTTTAGGTACCTGTGTCTTCGGACGTGCGGGTTCAAGTCCCGCCTCTCGCACTCTCACCGACTTTCCCAGTTCCTGGGAAAGTCAGACGAATTCTTGGCAAAAGGGCCTACTTTCGTCCATCTCATCCAGGTTGAATCGCGGAGAATACTCAACTGCTCACATTGACTTCCTCCCGCTCTTACGAACGGGGAGGAAGTCAATCCCGAATAAGAATGACGCTCGTTGGAAGTTCCAGTTTCAACCACAAACGATCCGAGGTCCAGATCTCCATCTCCTGATGTACTCCGTACGCCAAGCAACATCGATCACCAAGAGAAAGTCTTTTGCGAGCGTTTGCCCGTTCTTGTGCCGCTTGCACGATGGGAAGCGCGTTCATGTGCGGCCAGCCGAAAGGAACCACCGCAAGGCCCCAAGCGATTAAATCCTGAGCAAGTTCAACACCTTCGTCGCCACGTCGCTCGAGTTTGTCGATCACCTCTGTCATGTTGACAGCGGTGATATAAGCAACAGGCAATACAGCCTCAACCTCGGCCGCGCCTGGTTCCGCAAAAGCCCACGCAAGAATGCACGAGGCGTCTAGAAGGATTGGTTCGCTCACTCTTGCGCGGCTTCAGCAGCCCGTTGCGCAAGAAATGCATCCAC
>JBDNFH010000166.1:0-3175 GCA_041689915.1 Candidatus Nanopelagicales bacterium
CCCATGGATGCCCAAGATGGCGCTGAGTTGTACCAGCGGGTAACGCTCTCGGTTTCCGGCTCGGGTGTATTACAACCACAGGGCGGGCATGTTCAACTCAGCTCGGGCGAGTCGCCGCCGGTGTACTTGCCGCGTATTGGGCACCTTCTGACGGTCGTACCGGACGATGCCCAGGTCAACCTCCTGCGCTCACTCCGACCGGACCATGTCCGTGTGGACCTCCACCCAGGTTCCGACTTACCCGTTCGACTTGCCGAGGCTGAAGCAGTAGCGATGTCACTCCAAGCGGGGCTGGAGATCGGAGCGTTCCTGCGTCCGGAGCACGCTGCTGCGGATGCCGTCGCCTTGGCCAGTGCACTTGCGCACTGCTCGAACCGTATCGATCGAATCCTTGTCCTCGCCGAAGTAACGGGCTTCAGTGCATTTCGGGGTGCCTGCCCACCTGACGGGAGCGATCACGTGCGCGCGGCCTTGGCGGCGGAGGGAGTGGAGGCTCCGAACATTGTTTCGGGAACCAGCCAGTTCTTCGTCGACATCAACCGTGATCGGCCAGATTACTCGACGATCGATGGGATCGTGTTCGCCGTTAACCCGCAGGTGCACGCCAGTAACGACAGGTCCTTAATGCAGAATCCCGAGGCGATTCCAGATGTCGTCAACTTTGCTCGACGGCTTTATGGAGACGTCGACGTCGTGATGTCCCCGGTCGACTTGATAGGTCTCGACGGTCCCTATCCGGCCGGCCCCAGTCAGGAAGGCGAAGGGCCCCCCAACCAGGATCCCCGCCAGACGACCGCTTTCTGTGCGGTCTGGACTCTCGCCGCACTTGCCCAGATGGTTCGTTCCGGTACCACTTCTGCGACTTTTTTCGACCTGGTCGGTCCGCGGAGACTCTTGATCGATCCCGAGCACGAGTTCCCCGTCGCGGATCTCCTTGCATGTCTGGCGCGTTTGCGTTCGTGCCAGATGGTTTCGATTGAATCCAGTGACCCGGACCGTGTTACTGTGCTGGCATTTCAACAAGGTGATGACTAGGTGTTCCTCATTGGAAACCTGACCCGGGAGCCGATAGCCGTGCGACTTCCTTCGGCGCAAGAGGTCCCCGTCCCCGGGTACGGGGTCGTGCTTGCTTCGACGCACTCGACAGACCGGATCACCTGATGGCACACATCGGGTGTCTGGTGTTAGCCACGCGCAGCTCAATGCTGGCTGTGAGAGTGGCAAATGCCGCGGGCCGCGAATAATGTTGACAACAAGGTTTCCATCGGAACACCAATCGCAGCAATGGAAGCAATCTAAAGGAGAAGTCAAATGACACGGGAATCCATCATCGACACTCACGTGCACTTTTGGAACATGCGCAATCCTGATCCAGGCCTCGCATGGGTATGGCTGGACAAAGATGCCGACTATCCGATACTGGGCAACATCGATCCAATCAAGATGCTCGCCTACGACATCAACAGCCTCTGGGCGGAGGCGCGGTTCGCCGACGTGAAGGCCTTTGTCCACGTGCAGGCGGCCATCGGCTCCGACGACCCGGTCAAGGAGACCGCATGGCTCACCCGGATGCGTGAGGACGCACCCGCTCCCTTCACAATCATTGCCGACGCGGACCTCGGTAGCGACGATGCGCTGCGCCAGTTGGACGGTCACGGCGAGTCTCCATACTTCGTCGGTGTTCGCGACTTCCGATCCGAGCCGATGTTGGCGTCAGGTGAGACCATTCCGAAATTCGAAGCATCGTTGGCGGTGATGGCCGAGCGAAATCTGGTCTTCGACTTGGACTGCGAATGGCAGAACATGGCCGCCGCCCGAGACCTAGCAAATCGTCATCCAGACTTGCCAATTGTGTTGCAACACATTGGCTTCCCGCGTAGTCGTGACGATGAGTACTTTGCCAACTGGGCAGCCGGCATGCGCACACTGGCGGAGGCACCGAATGTGACCTGCAAAATATCGGGCCTAGCCATGACCGACCCGAGGTTCACAGCCGATTCGCTTCGCCGCTGGATTGACACACCGCTTGAAATATTCGGACCGGACCGTTGCGTGCTGGGATCTAACTGGCCGGTTGATCGCCTTTACAGCAGTTATGACGTCATCATGGACATATACCGTGATCGACTGGCTGCACTTTTCGGACCCGAAGAGCAGCGCATGGTTTTGTCGGAGAACGCCGCAAGGCTCTATCATGTCTAGTGGACACGACTCCGTCGGGGCTGGGACAACCAAGAGTATTTCTGGCAGTCACGGGGTGCCACCAACGAGGCTGATCTGGTCCGAAGACATCAATAAGCGGATCCGAACCGGTGATTGGAGCGAGCAGGCGATAGGAACCACGACCAAAATCCAAGAGGCCATCACCGGGAACGACTGGGAAGTCGCCTCCCAACTTGTCGACTACTGGATGGAGGAGGCGAAGGTTGTCTACGTCGTCTACCAGGTTTGGACTCAAGGATTTATGGATTACCTGGCGGAACGCGAAGTTCCAGCGGCGGAGTGTGAAGCCGAGGTCGACCGACTGAAACACCTGCTCGCCTTCCCCGACGGAACCCCATTCGACACGACCACTAGGTGGGCCTTGTTGGCAGCAAAGGCAGGTGAGTTAGCTCACCGGCTTCGGGCGTTCGACCTCACTGCTGACGAAGCGCTTGCTGATCTTGATCGGCTGCGCGAGGCTTGGCGCCAGCATCACGATCGCGGCGCGGACTTTCAGTCGGGGCTGCTGACCTTCGTCGCGCGGCGATTCGGTGAAGAAGCCATCGGCGACGCGTACTCGCGGGTGCTGGCACCGTACTTGCAAGAGAGGTACCAGCCCTTCGACGTGCGTGAGACGCCCTACGAGGAAACTTTGTACCGAAACCTCTACTTGTCTTTCGAGGCGATGCGTGGTCACCTAGTTGGACCGGACAGGACGGGTGACATGGAGGTCGTGGAAGACGACGAAAAAGTGGTCATCGCTTTCGATCCGTGCGGATCTGGCAACCGTGGTCAGCGTGGTGATCCAGTCGAAGGAACCCCATCGCGCAGCGAAGAGCCTTACAACTTCGGGGTGACGACTCAAGAGCACGATTGGGCTTGGAACGAGACGGGTATCTGCTACTACTGCGCGCACTGCTGTTACGCGCTGGAGTACTGGCCCGCTCGCGAGTGGGGGCACCCCTTGCGCGTA
>JBDNFH010000167.1:0-6567 GCA_041689915.1 Candidatus Nanopelagicales bacterium
AGCGGCCTAGGACGCTGCCCTTTCACGGCGGTAACGCGGGTTCGAACCCCGCTGGGGATACGATTCCGCACAAGCGGTTTGACAAGTTTGGCCCCGTAGCGCAGTTGGTTAGCGCGCCGCCCTGTCACGGCGGAGGTCGCCGGTTCGAGCCCGGTCGGGGTCGCTTAGTTCGGAGCACATCCGAGCTTGCTGGCCAGGTAGCTCAGTTGGTACGAGCGTCCGATTGAAGATCGGAAGGTCGACGGTTCGATCCCGTCCCTGGCCACCCACATATCAAGTAAATTCCCTCACAAAACCTCACTTGAGCCTAGTTTTGCCCGCTGCTAATTTTGCTAGGTACAGCCACTAGTACAGCCAACACAAAGAAGCGCACAATCTGTGGACAACTCACGTCTCGGCCGAGGGTTGGCAGGTTAAGGCCCGGGAGTACGCGACAACAAGGGCCACATCGCGCACCGTCGCTGCTGGCCCACACTCACGGCAGCGCCTTCAGCGCGGCGCGCATCTCGACACGCACTGTGCTCCGAGACTGTGGCTCTCTCAGCCTCTCCTGGTGTGTAGTTCCGTCGATGGACTGACGGAGCCAAGCCACGCACGCTCTGGTGGAGTCGATCACATCGATCTCCGCTCTTTCGTCGCACCACTCCTCAATCAAATCGGCCTCCTCATACTCCCCGACGATCATCTCCTGAAAGCTCTCGCTCGGAACGACAACGCGGCTGCTGTAGTGAACCCAACGTTGCAGCATGAGATTTACTCCCATAGGTGACAGCGTGGCGATTCTGGTTGTCAGTTGGCTGGGCTTCACGAGTTGCGGCCGCTCGAAGTTGGCCGCTTGATGTCGTTGTGAAGTTGACGCCTCCGGTTTCAAGTCAGGTAGCGGCATCACTTTGTAGTTGCCCTGCCACTCGGCTTCGGTGAACTCCCGCCGTTTTGAAACCTCGACTACCAGTAGCTTGTCGATGAGATCGACTCCGTCAACACGCATGGCGCAAGGATGATGTATCACCATGACTGCCCGCGCCTTGATATTGCCGTACGCTCCTGGCACCTTGACACCTTCGTAGACATCCCCCGTGAATAGTGGGCGAGTGCTTGACACTTCGACTCCCCGGGAACGGTAGATCGATGCCCAACTGGGTTTTCCGTCTTTGAATGGCGCGTCGAGTTCTTGTGCCACAGGTCAATCCTTAGTCCGTATCGACAAGCGTCCGTCACTCGCTTCGAAGACCTCGAAATTGCTTCGGTACCGCTCCCGCCAGTCTGGGTCAAACTCGGTCAGAAGTCGCTCTGGATCGGCGTCGCCGCTCGCAAATTCAAAACAGAAGTCCGCCCGGTTCGCCGCGTAGAGATCAATTGGATTGGTCGGGATCCCAGAAACAAGTGGCATCTCGAACCATGATGCGACTTCTTCAATCAGGTAGTGCAAACGAATAAGGTCGCATGCGGCCAGCAGTTTAGCAACCTTCTGCCTGCTTTCGCCTGAAGTTTTCTCTCCGCGTCTCCACTTCTGAAGTGCAGGAACGCTCACACCGACAAGGCGAGCGATATCGCGCCAACCAAAGCCCAGGTCAGCCAGTTCTCCGAGCATGGTGAGGACGCTCGCTTTAGCCCTTTGGGCGGTTAGGGTACGCCACTCGAAATCTTTACTTTGCTTGTGCAGATACCCGAAACGCTCGTCGAGGACACGAACCTCCTGCCGGTAGCCTCCAATATCCTTGGTCAGCAAGTGCCCCTGAGTGCGGGTTTCAGAGATGATTGGTGGGTGCACCAAGTCGCCCACAGCTGTACCCCCACCACCGAGAACAGCGTTCACACCGTGGTCGTCATTCATCACGCAGGACTTCCTTTCGCAGTTGATCCGTAATGAGGCTCTCAAAGACCTCACGTACGGGAACGTGCAGTCGGTCAATACATTCAAGGACCGTCTCGACATCCATCTCCGGCCAAATCCCAGAAGGTTGCCAGAAGCTGTCTATGTCAATCAGAAAGAAGGGACTGTCCGGGGGCGGTAGCATCGGCCGTCGCAACTCAAGCGTCGGGTCCACTGCATAGCCTTTCCGTGGGCCGTATCTGAGTGCCAGGACCTGATCCTCGCCAGCTTGGAACAGCGCGATGCCTTGGTGCTCCGAAGGCGTGAGCCCCGAAGCACTGAAGACGTCCCTAGGACCAAGCAGGCTGGGATGCACCCACTCATTCCAAGATGTTGAGGTATCGCCATTGTCCGGTGGCACTCGGATTTCGTCGATGTATCTCAGCCCGATGCGCTCCACGCCGACTCCACGCGCAGTCACCGACCGCGCCTTGAGCACCTTGCCAACCAACTCGCGCAGACTCTCGTAACGTTCGTAGTCCGTCGTCTCAACGACGATCGCCTCCGGTCGGACGGTCATTGCCGTTCGCTTATCTCTGCTCGTCCATCGTTGAACGACGGCGGGCTGGGAAGGCTCTGGCGCCGAACCCGATGTAAACACAATGGACGTTTCTTGCGTCTCGCTGCGGAGCGGAAGAACATCGCTCAGAAGTGTGGCGATCTTGGAGACTGCGCGGACATCGAGTGGGTCACCTAGGGAATGTCTAACTTCAAGAGCGACCAAGACAATAGGTGCGTTTGGATAGATCTCTCGCTTGCTCACCTTGCTATGTTACCGTATTTGTAACCAGAACAGAAACCATATGAGATACCGCTTCAGAATAAACTCGAATCTCGCTCCCCTAGACCGGCCGCGGTAGACCGACGGCAGCCAGGCAGCCAGAACCCCGCCACTGTCGTCGCCTGGGGGTCCGGCGTTTCGAGTCTTTAGCCATCCGATTCTCGTTGATAATGATCTAGTACAGCCACAGGTACAGCCACAGGTACAGCCAGCGTTAGCATACGCTAGGGGAGACTAGTCCCTCATAGAATCACTGTTTTGAGCGTGAATTACCCCATTATTAGGACATAAACGTCCGATTGAAGATCGGAAGGTCGACGGTTCGATCCCGTCCTTGGCCACCTCGAAATCTCATGCAGCGCAACGACTTTCGGGCCGCACCATTCCCCCGTAATCGCGGGAATTGCGTTTTTGCCCTTTCTTTTCGCGGCGTAACTTTGGATAACTCGACCAATACCTCCGAATTCTGTATTTTCGTATTACGATTTGGCTATGAGTCGTGAGAGCATCAAGGGCGCACCCGTCACAGGCGAGCAGGTCCAGGCGTGGGCCGACGAGGCCGAAGTTGGTTACCACGTGGAACAACTGAGAAAACGTGGACGGCCACGGCTCGGCGACGGCCCAAGTACAGTCGTCCCAGTTCGCATCGATGGCGCCCTACTCGACGCCCTCGGCGAGCGGGCCGAGGCCGAGCAGGTCAGCCGCTCAGAGGCAATTCGCGCAGCCATTCGCGCGTGGGTGGGTGCCGCTTAGTGGAGGTTCATGCCTCCGCCCTCAAGCACGGGATCGATGCAGCAAGTGCAGTCGCTGCGGCATCGACCCCCGTGTACGTCGCTTTCTTGGATGACGAGAATCCAGCACGGTAGTTCCTTCTGGGTTTCGATGACGCAGGACGCCTGCTCGAGCTCGTGGTATTGCAATTCGACAGCGGAAACAAACTCGTCGTCCACGCGATGAAGGCGTGACCGCAGTACTACGAACTCCTGCCCTGACTGGACGGGTCATTGAGTCGACCAAAAGGCGAACACTTGCAACTCACCGCAGCGCCTGTCAACGTGACGTTTTCAAAGATGCGCTCGAAGACCGTCACGGCGCGCGGCGCGGCACCTACCGAATCATCTATCGGATTGACGAGTCCGAGCACGTGGTCACTGTCCTGGCTGTCGGCCCGCGGTCCGACGTCTACCGAACCCAAGACTCCTAACGGATCAGAAAGATGCCACAACCAATAGTGGACAGTCCGGTCCGGTCCGGTCCGGTCCGGTCCGGTCCTTGGAAACTTTGTCCACGTTCTGATCAGTAATGTCGCGGGTGACATGATCAGTAGCGTGCAGGTCGTAGCGTCGTTTGTGGATCCAGCGTTGCCCCAACTCTTCTTGGAGTTCGGTCTGCTCTTGCTTGGCCTCGGCATCATCGCTCGGGTTGCACACCGGTTTGGTTTTTCTGCCGTTCCGTTTTACCTGCTCGCTGGCCTCGTCATGGGCAATGGTGGTTTCTACGGGATCGATCCACGAGGAATCTTGGTACCAACATTGGCCGAACTTGGCGTAATACTATTGCTTCTTTTGCTTGGTCTTGAGTACTCCGGAACACAACTTGTTGAGACGGCTCGAAGGCAGTCTCGGTCCGGGTTACTTGATCTCATTCTTAATGCAACACCCGGTGTTGCCATGGCGCTAATTCTTGGTTGGGGATTCGCCGGAGCATTGACCCTTGGCGGTGTCACTTACATCTCCTCGTCCGGCATCGTCTCGCAAGTTGTGCGCGACCTACGTTGGCGCCGTAACCCAGAAACACGTCCGGTCGTTAGCATCTTGGTGCTCGAAGATCTAGTCATGGCTCCTTATCTGCCAATTCTCACCGTGGTGCTTACCGGTGCAGGTTTGGTCAGTGGGCTGGTCTCCACAGGCATTGCATTGGCGGTTGTTGCTGTCGTAATTCTTATCGCGGTTCGCCGAGAGGGTTGGGCGCAGCGGTTCTTCACCACATCTGAACCGGTGGGTCTTCTACTTGTCGTGTTCGGCGCCGCGGTTGCGGCTGCAGGACTCGCAGGTTTGGTCTCGTTCTCACCAGCGGTGGCCGCATTCCTCGTCGGGCTGCTACTAACCGGGGAGGTGGCAGAAGTTGCCCGCCGCAGGCTGGATCCGTTGCGTGAATTGCTCGCTGCCGTCTTCTTTGCCTACTTCGGTTTGTCCACCAATCCTGCTGACTTACCGGGTGTGATTCTACCCGCACTCATCCTCGCGATCATCACCATCGCCACAAAGTTCGCGACCGGCTGGTACGCGAGCGCCACTGTCAATGGCAGCACCATCTCCCGGCTTCGAGCAGGCGCACTGCTCAGTGCGCGCGGAGAATTTAGTGTTGTTATCGCAGGCATTGCAGCAGTCTCCACTGTTCTCCCCGGACAATTTCAGGCTTTTGTCGCCGCTTACGTGTTGATTACCGCAGCGATTGGCCCGGTCCTTGCGCGTTTTGCCGAACCTGTCGGCTGGTGGTGGGATCAGCGACCTGTAGGTGGAAAGTAAGAGACAACACCATGTCGCATAGTGGAATAATTTCCGTGCCGGACCACTGATCGGAGGTTTTTTGCTATATTTATTTTCATGGCAAAGAACCAAGGACTCCTCGCATCCCTTTGGGGACAGGCGATCTTTTTTTTCATCGTGTTCTTCATACTCATCATCGTTGTCCAGACGATCTTTGGCACCGCGATTTCTGGGAGTGCGCTCCTTATGCAGGCCATTGAGGCCGCCGTCGCAACTGTGATCTTCATCCTCTTGACCCGGTGGTACCGAAAGCGTCACTGACTGGGTCCAGCCAACTTCTGACTCAAGTCCATGCAATAGTGGCCCTCAAGGCAAGGGGTGGTCCGCACTTCTCACCAAGAGAGGTCACGCATGTCATCACGTCACATCGCTTCAGCAGCAGCACTTTCCATCGCTATTGCATCAGTTATTGCATTACCCGCTGTCGTAGTCGCGACGCCGTCAGTTCCCGTGCCTCAAATTCTCAGTGCGGCCTGGGGTTTGAACAATGCCAACGCATGCCCAACAGGTGAAAAAGGTCTGGACAACATTCCCGTCACGTTCAACTGGTTTATCAACCCCACCACGATCCAAGTAAGCGATTTTGTCATTACCCGAACCGACGGCACAACCGTGACTCCAACGTGCGCCCTACAATTCCCGCCGAATGAACCAAATGAAATCCAAACCGTGAACCTGATCGGTAATTTTGGTGACCCAACTGCTGCCCGCCCGCAGACGGTTACTGTGGTTGGTGAACTCGAGGGTCGCCCACCACGTGCTGTGAACTGGCGGCCCATCACGCCAGGACTCTCGCAGACAATTGTGCAGATCGAAGCCGGCCCAGACATCTCCGATGCTTGGGTGCTCACACCGGCAATGCTCAAAGGTGATGCGAACGCTTGCACCGTGGGTCGCACTTTCGTACGCGTCGTCTGGTCAAATGGGATGACCGCCTACCCAACGGGAGCAGAGGTAGGGGACGCAGCCGTTAAGTCCTATCGCGCTCTCTTCATCCTGCCCAATGGCAAGGTGATTAATGTTCGGCCACTTGCTGTTGCCGACCTCGCTGATCACAGCACCACCGCGATGGATGACAACATGCATGATCTATGTCTTCCGAAGGTGCCGCCCCGAGCGCGCCTGAGTGAAATCCGAATCGGAGCTAACTTCCTGCAGGATCCCAACGGTGACCCAAATCTCGTTCAGCACTTCACTGTGCGTGCTCGCTAAAGGGCTTTCTCACCTATGTCCTCCCTATTCAAGTGCACCCAACAGACTTATAGTGGATGAGAAAGACACATACGCAACCAACATCACAAACATGCGTTAAGGACTTTACTGCGCCCCCTCAATTCTTCGTGGAGTTCCGATTCGAACCAGTA
>JBDNFH010000168.1:0-4927 GCA_041689915.1 Candidatus Nanopelagicales bacterium
AATGTGGACTACGAGGCCACTTTCCAGGCGTTCAAGGATGTGCTGAAGACGGCAATGAAGTTGTTCATGCCAGACTTCGACAAGGAGTGGATTCTCCGCACGGATGCCTCAGCCACTGGATATGGCGGGGTACTCTACCAAGTTGGTATTACACCAGAGGGTAAACGTGTGTATGAACCCATCACCTTCATCTCCCGCAAGTCCTCGGACCCAGCAACCCGCTGGGACACATTCTCACAAGAGTGTTTCGGGATCTTCGCATGCGTGAAGGAGTGTGCCCATCTCTTGAGGGGGAAACCCTTTATTATAGAGACAGATCACGCGAACCTCAAGTGGATGGAGACATCCGAGGTTCCCAAGATTGTGCGGCAGCACCTGTACCTCAGGACATTTACGTGCTGGGTGCGACACGTGCAGGGTAAATCCAACACAGCTGACTACTGGAGTCGCTTGTTGCATGCATCCGAACACTCCTTGGAGACACTGTATCTGTACCGAGGCGGCGACGTCGCACCTCTGGATCAGCAAGTTGAGGAGGATTTACTCTACAGTTTGCAGACCAGCTCGGACCAAGATCCTGACTTCTGGAACGACGGTCCGTGGCTTGAGAACGTGCTTGCACAAGTATCAGCCGGGACTGTCACCTCAGAAAAGGAGACAGATCAGGAGATGCCAGGCCTCACTGCACAAGAGTTGTTTGACTCGGTGCACGGCGGCAGAATGCTCCATCAGGGTACCCGGCGTACATGGTTACTGTTGAACAAACTGTATCCAGCACACCGTATTCCTATCAGCAAGGTGGCTGACATGGTTGGCGAGTGTGCCACCTGTCAGAAGTTTCGTCTGGGACTTCGGGATCAGCTCACGCCTCTGGCGAGGGTGTTGAAGCCTGCACACCACCGGAAGACCGTGGGAATTGACACTCTCACGATCACTCCGGAGTCTGAGGATGGGTACAAGGCCATTGTGACGCTGGTTAATCACTTCACTCACAATGTCTTTCTCTATCCGGTCAGAGCGTATGATTCCGATGGCATTGCCGACGCTATCATGGCTTACATCAGCAACTACGGTTTGTTTGATGAGCTGGCTTCTGATCCGGGGAGTGACCTGATGTCTAAGGCTCTGAAGGAGGTGAACAAATGGCTGGGTTTGAAACATGTGGTTTCGCTCGTCGATGTTCACACCTCTAATGGGTGTGAGAACACAAACAAACAGATCATTCAGCACCTCTCAGCACTGTGCAATGACCTGCGCGTTAAGGGCAAGTGGTCTGACCCTAAAATAATTGCACTGATTCAGCTTCATTTCAACGGCTCTGTTTCTTCAGAGACTGGAATGGAGCCGTTCAGAGCATTGTTTGGCTCAGATGACGAGACTTATTACAGTCTGCCCGTCTCACTTGAGCCTGCCGAGTTTCAGTCCGCATATGTGGCACGACTGGATGATGCCTTGCGTCAGCTCCGACAGATCAGCGCAGCCCACCAGCAACGCCTTGTGAAGAAGCGGGTGGACCAGTCCCTTCAACACAATCAATTTGTCGTTGGTGACTTGGTGCTGAAGTCAGTGCGTTCATCGACGAAGCATTGGAAGCCTGAGAAGCTCGGTCCGAGCTTCTATGGCCCGTACGAGGTCACTCGAGTACACTCCAATGACTACACGTGCCGTCACATCACTGATGGCACAGTCGACACGTTTCACACCTCAATGCTGAAACCATACTTTGGTACACGCGAAATGGCAAAGCGGGCGGCGTTGCTCGACCACGATCAGTACTTTGTGTCGGCGGTAACACAGTACATTGGGGATCCGGTCATACGCACGTCAATGGAGTTTCTAGTCACCTATGCTGATGGTGATGAGCGCTGGCAGCTGTACAGTGCTGACTTGTCTCATGTGGAGGCTTTTCAGACTTTCTGCCTCAGCCGTCCCGAGCTTTGGCCGCTGATCCACACTGAGGCTGTGGCTCGGAAGCAACGTGTAGCGCTTAACCGAGCGCCCATCACTGAGGTGAGTCCTGGTGACACTCGTTATGTTGATTTGCGCTCCATCAGCCAGCACTGGTACAACGGTCTCGAGGGGGAGCTGCTGGACCCGCAGATCCCTGACGAGAACACCACCATCTACGTGGTGCCGTTCGTCATAGGCGACTGGCGCAACCGTTTGCACACCAAGGTGCGTGTCACATGCCCGCTGCTGGACCACGCTGAAGACTGGAACCACGATATGGTGAAGTCATGGGGCATGTACGAAGTTGTGCGCGCTCCTTTTGTCCTGGTGGATGCGGCGTTCTTGTCCAAGCACCCGCGTATCATCTCGTCATTGCGCGCCCGCCGAGCGCCACTCAAGACATCCCACGCCCAGCCGAAGCGAGTCGTTCGAAAATCCAAGCGCCTCTAGGGAGAGGAAAAGGGTAGTGGAAAACCCTGCGCTAAACTCATGTTTTTTTGTCTGTTTTTTTTGCCCTACTCGCGTTTGGAGTATTGGCCGTTACAGATATTTCAGTCTGTCAATAGCCAGTGACGGTTAGTGAGTAGGATACTATTTGTGTCCGTTGTTATTACTTCCTTACATATGAATTATCTATATCTTTCCGTTGCCCACTGCTTGTGTGGCTATTATTATTACTACATGTTACATATACATTCTACGCCTGCTGTATGGAATGATGCCTTGTTATAGGCTGACGCATAGTGTAGGTGAGTGTATATCACTCAGTTGTCAGGGCTGTGTTTTACATTTTGTTTTGCTTTGTTTGCGAGTCTTCCAAGTCACGCATTCATCACTTTTTTACCCTTAATTAATTACAACTCCTATTATTACTTCAAGCACTCTGCTGTTGTTCTAAATACGATCTGTGATTAGTTACGAGTAGAGAATATACACGACACTTCCTAAACATCTACTTCTACAGTTGTTGGGTTGGTTTCTAAAAACGTTTTTACTGTAAAGTGTAAAGAGATCTCATTCATCCCAAAATGTCAAGCAATCCCTCCACCCCTCACTCCAAGAACAGTGACTTTGATCCCTCAGCGGAATACGTTGCGACTCTGGCGACTGATGTGGCAAATCAGCAAGTTCAAATGACCTCTGTGCAAGGTGAAATGGCTAAAATGAGGCAGGACTTTCAGAAGTCCTTGGACGTGCTTACTGCTTTGGTGCAGAGCATGGTTCCTAAAACTCCAGAAAAGGAGTCTAAACCATCAGGAGATGTGAGAAAACAGGACTCTCAGGTGAAGCAGCGGGATGCTAAGCCAACTCCTCGTCCAGGTGATGGTGAACAGTTCATCTCCATGATGGATACTGTGGGTCACGATTTCACCACGCGGATCTCTCTGAGAGATACCAAGAGCCCTGAGTTGCCTTTGGCTGGAGATTCAGCAGCTGCCAAAGCACAGATTGACGCCCACAAAAAGCGCCAGTCTATGCAGGCGGGCCCTCGACACTTGCTCAAGTTGGAGGAAAAAAACGAGGCACAGCGGAGGAAATTCTATGAAGACCAGGCGGATCAAGACGACGATTCTCAAGACGGAAACGGCGATTCTCCGTCTGCTTCCGGCGCGACCCAGCGTGACTCTTCTCGTCGCGAGAAAAGTTACAAACCAGTTGTTTGCAAAATAACTGATTTCTTCCAGAATTATATGCTGAGCAATCTGGAGTGTGCGACAATTCATTCTTGGTTGTTGTGTGTTGCCTCATATGAATCCCTTTCTCCTGAGGCTTTGCGAGAGCTGACGGTGAACTGGTGGCAGACTGTGAATGCCAGTTTGTTGGAGGAGTTGTTGATTTTCAATTACAGTAACTCTAAACCAGAGGAGGGTCAGACAATCGAAGAAGGCTACTGCTTTAGCCGTCATCTTTCTGTCTTCCAGACCAAGGGCGTTGGCTATGGCTTTATTTTGGATGCGCGCACCAGGTTGGATCAGTGTAATTTTGATGCATTTCGCATTTTAGTGAAACTGAAGTTGGTGCCCAAGACCATCGAGGAGTATTCCGTGGTTCTCATTGATCTGGTCGAGACCAGATTCGCCAAGGGCTCTGGGCTGTCCAAGTTCACTGTCACAGACGTGTCAAACATGCATCTGCAGTTTGATACATATGCTGTGTTTCTGGACGCCATCTCGGCGTTTCACATCCAGCTTTTGGAGTGGTGCTACTGGGCAGCGGATGGCTACGACGAGTATAAGCCCCCAGTGAACCCTGTCTATGAGGGTCAGCTGGGGCTGAAGAGGATTGTTGTGTACATCTTCGAAACTCTTGGCACCCCTTACCTCACCACGCTGGTCGAGGTCATGGACCGTGAAGCAGCACAGGCCAAGCACCTCCTCTCTACCAAGGCCGCAAGCAAGACCTTTGATGCGCCGCGTCGCGAGGGTGTGTCGCAGAAGGTGACCACAGTGCTTGAACTGCTCTCGGCAGTGAAGGCCAGGATGGTTAATTTGCGGGACACTTCCAGGGCATGGCGTGACCTCAAGAAGCTCGAGGACCGCAGCATGACCGACATCCTGGAGGTGAAGAAGCGGTCCAAGCGTGCAGTCTACGCAATGCAGGATGAGGAGCACTCTGGCGAGCACGAGCAGGAGGAGCTCAACTGGCTCATTCATGCCACTGATGAGGCCTTGTTCTGCGATGCTCACGACAGAGACTTCCCTCCGCGTGAGCGGAAGCCGGAGAGTGCCTTGTACGACTCCCACAAGCCACGCAGGTTCCCTGGACAGGACTTCAAGCCATACTGCTACCACAGGCTTCTGCAGATTCAGTGCAATGACACCTGCCGAGGTCGTGGCAACGACGACCCACTGGACGGATGGCTTGCGGCGCGCTTCTTGATCAACCAGATCACACGACAGGGTGGTCGAGGCTCTGACAAGCTGCAGGTTTTAAAGCGATCGCAGCAGGAGCTGGAGGCCGTGCTGAGGAAGCGTGG
>JBDNFH010000169.1:0-49595 GCA_041689915.1 Candidatus Nanopelagicales bacterium
GATTCCAATTGATCCCGGCCTCGGTCAATAACCAAGCGAACCACAGTCGGTCCATGGTTTGGTCCGTATCTTGACTAGACCGCTACACCGACATATCGAGCAGGGCCAAAGCCGACCAACCCCAGTGGAACGCCTGCCTGGCCGACCTGCACCCAGGCGATACCTTGATTATCTGCAATATTGACTGCCGAGCACAATCACCCTACGGTCCCTTCTGGCTTTGACTTGACTGCACCCGGAAAGGCAACTGCTCGCCGGCGCTCGCGCATACCACGCGTAGCGCATCGGCAGGGTTGACCCGCACACGGCCTTGATGCGCGAGAGCAACGTTCCAGGCATCTTCGTCCGGTGCGTCACGGAACATCCACGCGCCCGGGATTGCTCCATTTCCGTATCGGCGGTAGACGTCAGCTGCCTGGGCGTCGATTAGACCGAGCAGCGCTAGCGCCCACAAGTCGTAGAGATCGCGCGATGCCCGGCGATCCATCCACGCCAGCGTCTTGGCGGCGGCGAACGCCGACGGAGTAAAAACCCGCAGCTTCGCTGGGCGTGCATCCGCATAGCGCTGCAACAACTGTTGCTTGTGGGTTGGCCACGATGGCAGATCGATCTGCTTCATCATCTGGATACGGATGACCACTCCGTAATCTGTACGCAGCACCGCAAACTTAGCGCCAGTTGTTGCTGACAGGCGCGGTTCCCAGGCAACTTTGCCGTGCGTGCGGGCCAGTGCCTTCTCGATCGTATTCTCGATGTCCTCAGCGGTTGATCGACGAGCCCTCTGCGCTATGAGGTCGATGTCCTCGCTCAAGCGAAGTCTCGGCAGCAGCGTACGAGATAGCGCGGTGCCGCCGTAGAAGGTGAACTCGTCGGCAAGGCCTGGTGCGGACAGCGCGGCCAGGATGTGGCTGATGACATGGTCGCGTCTCACCTGCTCCAGCGCCACACCGAAATCGTCAGCGATCAGCTGGAGGTCACCGTCACTGACAGCCGCGGTCGGCTTCGAGACAGATGCCGCAGCAATGTCTTGCTCAGCCCGCGCTCGTTCCCCGCGCAGCAATGCGGCGTGGATCTGGTCCTGCCTGTCGACGTCTCCGAACAGCGCAGCGTCCGGCAGGAGAGCAAGGAGTTCGGCATGTCCGTCGTCTGTGGTCGCGAATGCGGTCGCTGCCGCCAGCCACTCACCGACGCCGTCCTCGGCTGCCTCGAAGGTTGACCGTGCTGCTGTCACGTCAGGCTCCGACATGGCCGCCTCGATGGTTGCTTCCGAGATTCTTGAGCTCAGTCAACGCTGCTTGGGCGCGCTGTTCGTGCGCGAGTTGCGCGGCCTGTTCCAAGTCGATCCGCGGCAGGAGTTGTCGAATCGCGTCGCGTGCTTGAGTGGGGTCGCCCGCCAGACGGGGGCGCTTGGCAAGATCGAGAGCAGTCTGCTCCGGCGTCGTTACCAGGACTTGTCCCAACTCGGTCGGCATCAACACGGCATCGAGGTCGGCGACGTCGCGCTTGACGAAGATGACCTGTCCGTGATCGCGGTCGGTCAACTGCATGGGCTTCTGCTGACGCGGTACCGCAACGATGCCGACGGCGAGCGCTCGAGGCACCGCCCCGTGTAGTCGGGCCGCAGTCAAATGCATCAGGATTGGTACACGCGCCCCGAAGAACGCTGTCGCGACGGCCGCTGTCGCGGCCTCCATGGTCGGGATCCACGTCGGCCCGACATCGTCGGGGGGTGCATCGTACACCCCTCGCGCGAGTTTGTTGATCTCCCCGCGCCGGGCCCGTTTGTCCAACTGGCGAAATGGTTGGGTGTAGAGGTGGGCGAGGTCTTGCGGGCGCACCGTCCTCAACGGGGCGGCAATGATCTCCCGAGGCAACATCGGCAAAGAATACGCCAGAACATGCCCGCTTAGGCATGTTCTGGCGTATTAATGGGAATCTCGCTCATGAACAGATGCTCGCGGTGCCCCATCGCCTTGCTCTTTTCGTTGCCGGTCGTCTTCCGCGCTCAATCTGTCGGGCGACTCCCAGGCGTCGTGAACTGCGGCGGACCGACCGCTTCCAACGGGGCGAGGCTCGCGCTAGCGAGCGGGAGGTGGGTATCCGTAGTTCTGAAGGCGCTATCGGCAGATGTCGCGCTCGTCGTCGGTGAACAGTGCTTCGAACCGCGAGTCGAGGATGAGTGCTGTGGGAGGCCCAGTTCGGCCAGTTCCCACCGAACGTTGCGCTGACCCCTTGAACCCAAGATGTATTCCGCGAACAACGAGGCGTCACCCTCAACGAGGCCTACCAGCAGCACCCGGAACGCTTCGTGAGCAAGCCACCAGAACCGCCAACGATCAACACCACGGTCTGGATCAACAAGCCAGAACAGGAGGCAACAACGAAAACCTAACTCACACCAAAACGTGTCTCAAACAGGTTGACATCTTCCGCTGTCCCGTAGCGTCGCTGGTCATAACCGGCGAGGAACGCGAAGCGTTCAATCTCACTGGGGAGATCTTGAATCGGGAACTCGATGGTTTCGCGCTGCTCCCCCATCAGATCCGTTATCCGGATCCGGGCGAAGTCACTGGTCACGATCGCCTTGGGCCACTCATGATCAGGCTTGTCATGTAAATACGTCAAACACTGCTGCGTCGCGGCAGCGAGGTCTTTGCCCTTGGACTTATGCTCCACCGCAATCTGACCGGGCCAAAACATGTCAATCCGGCCACGCCCACCCGTATCAGCCCGGTGAGCACGGTCCTCAAAAATCGCGTTCACCCGTTTACGGTCAATCCCAAACATGCCCAAAAACTCGGTCCAAAACGATTGCGCCTCAGCGTTCTCATCCGTCTCATCCTGAAAACGGCGAACAAACTCAAACGACGCATTACGGATCTCATTCCACGACCGTGGCTTCTCCGACACAAACTCCCCCCTATTTGTAGTAGCCCGAAAGTATCGCACTCCCCGCCAACACTGGGCTGATTTCAATAAGGACCGCGCAGTAAAGTCCCTAAACGCATATTTGTAATGTTGGTTGCGTATGTTTCTTTCGGACTTGCTCCTGATAGTACTGGCATGGCTCGGTTGTTGAGTCGGTCTTGGATGGATCTTAGTTTCGCTCGGTAGACGTTGAGGCTGGTTCCTTTGGGTAGGTGTCTGCGGAGTACGTCGTTGAGGTTTTCGTTGCTGCCTCGTTGCCATGGTGCGTGCGCGTCGGTGACGTACACAGGGACGTGAAGTAGTCGGGATAGTTCGGCGTGTGCGGCAAACTCTTTTCCTTGATCCCAGGTGATGGGTATGGCTGAGAACACCTTCCCGCATTAACGGCTCACTGGGAATGGCCACCCGTCAAAAGAGCGGCAGCCCGACTTACTCATTGAGAATTGCGAATAGGTCGCTGTGTAAGAACGTGACAGCGTGGTTATCGATACGGCACCGAATCCACCACAACATCACTTCGAGAAGGGAAAGTCATGGTTGATATTTGGGCTGGCATCGACGCGGGGAAACGTGGGCATCATTGCGTTGTGATCGATGTCGACGGCACACAGTTACTTTCACAACGGGTTACAAATGATGAGGAGATCCTCCTGGGTTTGATCGCAGAAGTGTGCGCACGTGCCAGCGCTCCGCCCTCACGGCGAGGCACCAAGGGCTACGGGATCACCTAATGCGCTTACGCATAGGCATTGTCCGTCCGCACCTTCACCACCTCGGGCCACTCCTCGCGGATGTGGGGACCAGCACCACCGTCTTCAGCCATTTGCCGAGGACATGGCCCCGATGGTCGGGGTATACGGCGGTCCAACCCTGGCCGACCGTCATGGGGTTGACCTTCGGGTTGCGAAACATAGGGGCACCCCCCAACTGTACCGTCTCGACGTGCCGCGCGAACCCCGCAAGTCGCTAACACATCCACTTGTCGATGGGGCCGAGGGGACAGCATCTCAACGGCGCGTCTCAAGGCACCTGGCCCCTGCTCAGGACCTGCGCGTCGGATGTCGTAACGCAGAATGTGGGAGTTCCTTGGCCAGCGCCGGCTCGGCGGATATGCAGATTGACTTGGATGAAGGGGATCCGGAAGTGACCGCTGTAGACCGCCCGGGGCCGTGTTCTGTCGGCCCGTGGGCGGCTCAGGTGTCGCGTATCGCGACTACCAGTTCGAGGTTTCGACGCTCAACGGTCACGCACGCCACAGGCGGATCCGACTCATCGGGAGGAAGAATCGGAGTCACCATTCCGCAATCGATCCGGTTCCAAGGTCCGCGCCCCGGAGCAGGATGTCGACCTGTCGCAGGATCGGCTGGATGGTTTCCGGGGGACGCTCCGCTCTCGCGAGGACCCGCATGCCGAGGAACAGTGCGAGCAGCGCAGTGGCGAGTCCCGCGACGTCGATGGCCGGATCCAGCTGGTCGGCCTGCCTGGCTCGCAGGAGTTGCTCTTCAAAGAACTGCTGTGTGGAGAGGAACGCCTGGCGAACCAACGCCGCCGACCTCGGCGACTTGGCCGGGAACTCGAGAGTGGTGTTGACGAGCAGGCACCCCAATCGTCTCGTGGCTTCGGGAGCGGCAGCAACCTCGGCGAAGACCTGCCGGATCGAGTCAACCGGATCGGATCGGCGGGCGAGATCATCGAGCCAACCCTGCCGGTGCGTGGTGTCGTAGCGGACCAGAGCCTGCACGAACAGGTCCTCCTTCTGGCCGAACGTCGAATACAGGCTAGACCGGTTGATGCCGAGTTCCTCCACCAGATCGGCCATCGACACACCGCGGTACCCGCGTTCCCAGAACAGCATCATCGCGCGGTCGAGCACCGAGTTGTGGTCGAAGTTCTTCTCCCAGGGCATATGTCCAGTTTCCATCGAAGCTCGTGCTCCGTTGCTTGACAACGGCGCTATGGGAGACGATACTATAGAACGATCGTTCCAAACCCATGGAGGAGAGTCATGACTGTTTCCTATGTCGAGTATGAGGACGCCGATGAGCAGACTAAGTCGTTTTACGACGCGGCGACCGAGCGCTTCGAGATGCTGCTGAACATCTGGAAGGTCTTCGGTCACACCCCGGAGCTCGGCTCGTGTTTCACCGACTCGGTGATGGCCATGCTCAAGGATGCGGAACTGGACTGGAAGACCAAGGAGTTGCTGATCCTCAAGGCGACGCACCGCAATGACTGCGAGTACTGCGTGGTCCAGCACGAAGCGGTGTCACAGCGCCTCGGCGTGACCAAGGAGACGATCGCTGCGCTCGACGGTGACAATTACCAGACCAACGACCTGTTCACCGACGGGGAGAAGGCTCTGCTGGACCTCACGGTGCAGATCGGCATCGACGCCAACCGCGTGTCAAACGATATCTGGGACCGCGTGAAGGCGCACTACACCGAGGCTCAGATCGTAGAGGCCGTCTACGTGATCACGCAGTACATCGCTATCAGCAAGTTCGGTGATGCGCTCGGCGTCACGCTCGAGCCGGTGTTCCAGGGTGGCGAGCCCATCTTGCATGTCGACCATGCCGACTGACGTCGAGGTCTTCAGCGGCCCCGGATGCATGCACTGCGAGGCGGCGAAGCAGTTGCTGATCGAGCACGGCGTCGACTTCGTCGAACGCAGCATTGCCGAACCGAAGCATCTCGCCGAACTCCAGTGGCGACTCCCGCGGGCAACCTCGATCCCTCAGGTCTTCGTAAATGGCGAGCACATCGGCTCCGACGACGACCTGCGGATCCGGGCCTCGGCCCGCAGACCGCCCTTCGATCGCTGAGCCGAATCACTCTCCGAAGGGTGTGCCACACAAAAGTAGGTGTTGGAGTGGCTGAGCGTGGTTTTGTGGTAGTCAGGATGTGACAATCATCCAGACAGGAAGTAGGAGCCACATTGGACGCTTCGCTGACAGACCTGCAAACGCGACGAGCCCAATTCTACGCCGATCTCGCCCAGACCGATGATTTTCGACGCGGCACCCGCACCGCCACCTACCGCCGGTGCGGCAAGGCGAACTGCGTCTGCGCGCAACCGGACCATGGTCCGCGGCACTTGCTCACCCGTTCGGAGAGTGGAAAGACGGTGGCGCGACAGGTGGCCCCGCCGCCGGAGGCCGAAAAAGGGGGCTTGACAGGCAACTGAAGGCGGAGTTCGCGGCCAAGGTAGCCCGACTTGTCGAACTCGCAGCGCGCTCATTCGGTGGTACTGCGCGGACGCGAGCAAGCTGTGAACACCCGCACGAACCACCTTGACAACCGAAAAGATCGAAGAAACAGACTAGACACTCACTGTCTCATTCGACTTGACAAATTCCGCCCCGCAAACCATTCACTCCGATGGGGCACCTCCATGACATACAAACCCGTCTCGGCCCCGATGAGCGATCTGGGGATCACCCGGTCACACTCCCGTCCGCACATAACGTATCCAGCGATAACCCCGGCACAGTAAAGTTTCTAACGCATATTTGTGATGTTGGTTGCGTATGTTTCTTTCGCGCTTGCTCCTGATAGTACTGACATGGCTCGGTTGTTGAGTCGATCTTGGTGGATCGACGGTACCATCGTGGCAATGCATGTCGACAATCAGACGATTTCGAAACCCCTCTCGCGCTCCCAGTCCGATACATGCGGTGAGACGTCGGTGGCCACAGTAGGACAAATCACGCCTAGTGGGGAGGTATGGCTCCTGCCCACCCGATGTTGTAAAGTGGGCGACATGACCATGATCGGCCCCAGAGGAATGTATCGAGTCCACCTCGATGGCAAGCGGCGGCCTACTCTGCCTGCGGCGCTACTCGCGGACGCCGGGCTGAGTTCGACCCGAGAACTGGTCGCGCGTACTGATGGCACCGGTCGCGTGATCCTGGAAGATCCGTTGGCCATGCTGGCGAGATTCCAGCGGGCAGTCGCTGCGCATAAGCACAACCATGGCATGACCACGTCATTGGTCGATGACCTAATCGCGGACCGCGCAGCGGACCCGAGCACCAGCGACTAACTTGTCCCAACTACCAGCGGGTCCAATCGTCATCGACGCGTCATTCTTGGTGGGCTTGGCCGACCAAGAGAGAAACGCCAGCCGATTCCTAGAGATCCGGTCGCGCGCCACGATCACTGCCATCAACTTCGGAGAAGTGCTCTACAAACTGGCGCAGCGCGGCCGAGCCACAGCAGAGACCGAACAGATCTTCGTCACCCTCGGTATCGGGATCGACGAGGTCAGCCTGGCTGACGTCCGTCACTTTCCCGACCTGAAGAAGTTCGACGCGGCAAGTCGAGCCGCTCAGCAAGCCGCGAAAGTGCCACTGGACAAGATCAAGTCTCTCTCGATCGCCGACATGACCTGTCTGGGTTACGCATTGGAGCGTCATCTGCCCGTACTCACTGGCGACCAGCATTGGCTGACGATTCCACCGCTCGGACTCAATCTCGAGATCCACGACTTCCGAGACGCTTCGCTTACGCTGTAGGGCGCTGGTTCGCCGACCGTGCATACCAGCGCGATCAACGACAAGATAGTTGGCATTCTCCGGGCCATAAATGACCGGGATTCCCCAGCCGCTCAAGGTAACCCCACAACGACCGGGGTGTCTCACGCCAGTCTGACAGAGAGGTATTTCGGGCAGTTTTCGATGAAGGAAAGTTGTGCTTGGCGTCCTGAGTTGGGGTCATCCCGGTGAAACATGAGACGGACCTGATAGTCGCCCAGGATCTCCTCCCATCCATTGCTTTCATTCTGACCCAGGACGCCACGCCCCACTAACGGACAGGTACCTCCGTGGCGGCCTCACGTGCCGCCGCCACGGCTTGTAGCTCCCGGCGGTACACAGCGGCGGGGTGATCTTCGCGCACCCGTTTCTGCCCGGGCTCGTAGATGCGCTCGCGCAGAGTGGTGCCCTCGTCATAGTCGTGCCAGTAACGACCGCGACGCTGGAGCTCGGGCACGACCAGTTCGATGAAATCGGCGAAGGTTCCCGGCGTGGTCGCGTATGCGATGTTGAACCCGTCGATGTCGGCATCATCGATCCAGCGCTCCAGTTCGTCGGCGACCGTCGCGGGTGAGCCGACGAACACCGGCCCCATTGCACCGACGCTCAGGAATTTGGTGATCTCGCGCGGCGTCCAGGTTCGGGTCGGGTCGGCCTTGGAGAAGATCTCCAGGGCGAAACGGGCGGAGTCGGTCTCGACATACTCGAGTGGCTCGTCCGGGTCGAGGGTTGACAGATCCACGCCGGTGATGCCGCAGTAGAAGGCCAGGGCGCCTTCGTAGTCCGCCCACTCGAGCAACTCTTCGTACTTCGCTTGTGCCTCTTTGTCGGTGGGTGCCACGATCGTCGTGATCTCCGTATAAATCTTCACGCTGCGTGGATCGCGCCCATGCTCACCCGCCACCTTGCGGATGTCGTCGACGTAGACCCTGAGGATCTCTGCCGTTGGGGCGGCGGTGAACACAGCCTCGGCGTGCTGGGCCGCGAAGGCGCGACCTTTGCCGGAAGTGCCCGCCTGCCAGATGACCGGGGTGCGTTGCGGCGACGGCTCGGCGAGGTGGATGCCCGGCACGGAGAAGTAAGTGCCCTTGTGGTTGATGGGGTGTACCTTCTCGGGGTCTGCGTAGATCTTGGCCTCGCGGTCAGCGACCACGGCATCCTCTTCCCACGATCCTTCCCAGAGCTTGTAGCAGACGTCGACGACCTCGGCTGCAAGGTCGTAGCGTTCGTCGTGGGACATTTGGCGGTACATGCCGAGGTTGCGAGCCGCGCCGTCGAGGTAGGAAGTGACAATATT
The DNA here is from genome assembly GCA_041689915.1 of Candidatus Nanopelagicales bacterium. Classification (GTDB taxonomy): domain Bacteria; phylum Actinomycetota; class Actinomycetes; order S36-B12; family S36-B12; genus UBA4592. Next base: position 8,758 of record JBDNFH010000169.1, read on the forward strand.
CCAGGCGATCCTGCCATTGGTCAGATGGTCGAGCGAGCTGAACCGGCGGGCGAGGGTGTACGGCTGCTCATAGGTGGCTGAGACCGTGACTCCGAACGCCAGATTCTTCGTCGCCGCGGCCATTGCCGACACCTGCAGCAGCGGGTCGTGCACAGGCACCTGCATGGCCCTACGCACCGACGCGTCGTGCGAGCCCTGGTAGGTGTCGTACACACCAAGCACATCCGCGATGAAGAGCCCATCGAACTTGCCTCGCTCGAGCAGTTGGGCGAGTTCCACCCAGTAGTCCAGGTCGTTGTAGCGGGTCGACTGGTCGGTGGGATGTGCCCACAACCCGGGTGACTGATGCATGATGCAGGTCATGTCGAAGGCGTTGAACCGAATTCGTGATTTTGTCATGGTGGTTCCTCTCTCTATCTTTGTTTGTTGTGGTTCATGAGTGCTGGAGTGCGCGCGAGGTGAATCGCACGGCGCGGTCGCCGGTAAACTGGATGAGTTGCACGCTGGCTATGAGCAGCACGACGCAGACGAGCATGATCGTGGCGTCGAAGCGCTGGTAGCCGTAGTTGATGGCCAGGTAGCCGAGGCCACCGGCGCCGATAGCACCGGCGATCGCCGAGTATTCGATCATCGCGATGAGGTTGATGGTGAGCGCTGCGATCAACCCGGGGAGTGCTTCCCCCAGCTGGATCGTGCGGATGATCTGCACTGTCGAACCGCCGCCGACCCAGCCGACATCGATATTGCCCGGGGAGACCTCGCGCACCGCGTTCTCGACCAGCCTCGCGAAGAAGGCAATGCCGGCGAGCGACATTGGAACGATAGCCGCCTGGATGCCAAGGGTCGTACCCACCAGCAGCCTGGTGAAGGGGATGACCGCTGCCATCAGCACGAGGAAGGGAAGTGAGCGCCCGAGATTTGTGATCCAGGACAGTGCGACGTTGACCGGGCGGTTCGGGAACAGACCAGCGGGTGAGGTGTTGTGCAGGACAACCCCCAGTGGCAGGCCGACAAGCACCACTATCGACATGACGATGCCGACCATCAGAGCGGTCTGCCCCAGGGCGGGCAGCACGAGTCCGGGGACATCCGACCATGCGCTGTTCACCGGTTGACTTCCTCGGCAAGACTGAAGTCGTGGGATTCCCGTTCCTGGAGTTCGCCAGGCAGGCTGGCGCCACGCGTCGTGGCGCACACCCCAAGCTTTGGGGTGTGCGAAGAACCATTGCTGGTTGCGGGCTGATGGTGCGGTAGATGCTTGGTTATCGCTTCGGCAGAGACCGGATCAGCGGGGTCCGACATTGCGGCGCCATCAGGGGCGTAACGCCCTTGATCCACGACGCAAGATCGTGGGCTTGCGGGCCGCTTTTCGGTCACCTCCACCCCGTGCAGTCCCAGAACGCCGAGAGCTCGCTCCACCCGTTCGGCTGAAAGACCGGGACCTATCGCTATGGTCGCCCGCCCGATCGGGATGAGACCGATGGACTCGATGGATGCCGCGAGGAGGGATACCGAGGTCCCTAACGCCACGCCCAGTCGTCCCGGCCAGTCGAGGGCGACCTCGCCTGCGCCGAGCAGGATCTCCCAGACCGCATGGTCGGGTGGTGCATCCACGGCGTTACGCGGCAGCAACAGCTGCCGGGCAAGACGGGAGGTCGGGTCGGTGAGAAGGTCGCTCACCCGTCCGGACTCGACGATGCGGCCGTGTTCGAGGTTGGCGACCGTGTCCGCGATCGAGCGCACGACATCCATCTCGTGGGTAATCAGGATGACGCTCAGATTCTCTGCAGCGAGGATCGACCGGATCAGAGCGAGGATGGAGTCGGTCGTAGTGGGGTCCAGCCCGGATGTCGCTTCGTCGGCGAGCAGCACCGTAGGGCGCAGGGCGAGTGCTCTTGCGATGCCGATCCGTTGGCGCTGCCCGCCGGAGAGTTGCGCAGGGTAGGCCCGCCCATGGTCGGGAAGACCGACGAGCTCAAGCAGTTCGCCGACTCGGCTGGCCGTCGCCGCGCGGGTGACGCCCAGGTACTCCAGGGGTAGTGCGATGTTCTCGGCCGCGGTTCGGCGCCCCAGGAGGTTCGATCCCTGGAAGACCGTGCCGATCGACTGCCGGGCCTTGCGGAGCTGCCGCCGATCGAGGTGGGTGAGTTCGTGACCGTTGACCGTCACAGTGCCGGAGGTGGGTCTAGTCAGAAGGTTCACGCAGCGGGAGAGCGTCGACTTACCGGCGCCGCTCGGACCGACCACCGCGGCGATCTCGCCGGCGGCGACCGTGAGATCCACCGAGTCAAGGGCGGTGAACGCGGCGCTCCCCGTGCCGTACGACTTGGTGACGCCCTTCAACTGGATCACGACTTACTGACCGGGGTGAGCAGGTTTTTGACCTTCGGGTCGGTGGTGGTAGCCAGGTATTCCTGTATGCGGTCGTCTGCAAATACCTCGATCAGCTTCTTGATCGCGGGCTGGTCGAGGTAGGGCGTGCCGATCGCGAGTTGGCTGGCGAAGACCCTTGAGGCATCCGGCGCGTAAATCTTGTACTTGGCCGGGGTGGATGCCGCAACAAACTCGAAGTTGTAACTGATGATCGCGTCGATGTCTCCGAGGCTGCGCGCCGCGGTGCCGAAGGCGATCGGCTGAAGTACGAGATTGCGCGGGTTGCTCTTCACGTCTTTGAGGGTGGATTTCGACGCATCCACCGCAGGGTCGAGCGTGATCAGTTTCGCGCCCTGTAGGAGCATGAGTGCCTGCGCGGTGTTCGCCGGATCGTCGAGGATGCCGATTGTCGCGCCATCCGGGATCTCTGCGATCGAGTTGTAACGCGAGGAGTAGAGCGAATAGGCCCATTGGAACACAGGCTCTACCGCCGTGACTTTCCAGCCCTTGGCCGCATTGCCCTGCTCGGTCCATGGCTTGTGCGCGTAAATAGTGGCTGCGAGTTCCCCGTCGTTGGTGGCCTGGGAGATTTGGTTGGGGTCGCCGATACCCGTCGGCACCACCGTGATCCCGTAGTCGGGCGCGATCTCCGCTGCGACATATTCGAGCAGTGTCTGTTGGGCGGAATCGGTCGACAGGTAGCCCACCTTCAGTGACGTACTCTCTGCGGTATCAGTCGTCGCCGTGCCGGCGATGCTGACCAGGGTGATCACGAGCGCGGCGACGACTAGCACTGCCGCACCCCCTGCGATGAACGGCCATCTGCGCCGTGATCGCACCTCGAAAGTGCGATCGGTGGGCGTGGGGCTGGATTCTTGACTGGTCATGGGGACTCTTTCTCAAAATAGGGTTGTGTCGAAATAGGGTTGAGGGGTCCGTACGGCACGGAGATAGAGACTCCGGCATAACGGAAATGGTCGGCTTGGCATTGTGGCGGCAGGCGCTCTGATTGAGCAGAGGTGCGACGAGGGTCGCGGTGTCTTAACGCAAACAGAGTGCGCTGGACATGCGCATGCAGTCCATTTCGAGACATGAAATCAAAAATGTCGACGTGGCATTAACCAGAGGGCCGTGGTGCATTGAATCTCCTGACATCGGTCCTGGCGGTAGCACCCCGGTTCGGGGTTGCTGCGGCGTCAATGAGCCAGATCTCTCAGCCGCTCTGGATGTTGATCGAAGACTAGCCTAGAGATCTTGGAACTGCAAATCGGGGTCGTGAAGCGACGATTCACATGTCCCAAAGTTGGCCTACTTCTCCGCCGGCAAACCCAACCGGTCACTACGAGCGACCATCACCCCCCACTGAAAGGGGTGTCGCCCTCCCACAGTTGGCGTATGCATCAAACGAACTCAGGCCGGTCCTCGCGAAGGGCCGAAGCCTTGTCGGCGTAGATGTCCTCGCACCCGGCAGCGGTTAGGGTGTCGATACAGGGGCGTAACCGGTAAGAGCAATCCCGGATGCTCTCGTGAAAGCAAGACGGCACCTTTCTGGATTATCTTGGCCATAACCCTTCAGGTAATGCAGCGCGCATGGCCTCAATCGGCGCTGAGCATCCGGTAAAAAGTTCAACCTGGACCGTTGCCTGCCACAACAACATCTCGATCCCGCTCAGCACCGGTCCGCCATAATGCGTGGCCCAGTAACGCGCCAAGTCACTTGGCCATGGGTTGTAGGCAATATCAAGGAGTGCGGGGAGGGTCTGGTTGGCAGTGAGTGAGTCAATAACCTGCGTCTGTGCGGTGCTGGGAACGGTACTGATCACTAAATCCCCCGTGAACGTGATCTCCTGTTGCAAACCGTTGACTTGGATGTCAATTCCCATGAGTTCACTTTGGCCGCGAAGGACCGCAACTGCTTCTGGATTGCGCGCAAAGCAGGTGATCTCTCGCGCACCTAAGTTGGACAGTGCGCTCAGTGCACTACGCGCTGTTGCGCCTGAACCAATAATGCAGGCGGATGTGAGCTGACCAAGGCCCGCTCGCCTGATGGTTTCAGTGATTCCAAAAACGTCAGTGTTTTCCAACGCCCAATGCCCGTGTGCTTCACGGTAAACTGTATTTGCGCATTTGGTCTGTTGTACAAGTGGTGATTGACTGGACACAAGTGCGAGAACTTCACGCTTTAAGGGCATGGTGAGTGAATAACCTAAGTAGTCGCTACCTAGTTCTTTGACGCGTTGCGGCAGAAGATCCGTGGAAGTTTCGATTGCCGTGTATTCAACGTCCAATCCGAGCGCTTGGTAGGCGGCGCGATGCAAGGTGGGCGAAAGCGAATGTGAAATCGGTGAGCCGAGCACCGCCGCTTTCAAGGTCATGGCGCACTCACTGTGAATCTAAAAATGCGCGATACTCGGCCTTCAACGTTAAAAACTTTTTATACGTCTTGGCAAACTTCGTTTCACCCGTATCGGGGTTCACCGTCACGAAATACAGCCATTTGCCTTTCGCTGGTGAAAGGGCAGCCTCCAGCGCGGATTCCCCTGGTGAGTTGATCGGGGTTGGCGGAAGTCCGGTGACTTTGTACGTGTTGTAGGGCGAGTCAGTGTCCAGCTGATCTGCAGAGAGTTCTAATTCGTCAATCCCCAAGGCATAAGACACAGTTGAGTCAAACTGCAAAGGCATCTTGGCTTCCAGTCGGTTGTAGACCACGGCCGCCACTTTGGCAAAGTCTTCTGGTGTTACCTCACCTTCAAGCAGCGAAGCGACAGTCAAAACTTCATAGGGATTGCGACCCGTTTGGGTAGCCCTAACTTCAAAGTCAATGTTGGTGGCGGACTGGTTGAATCGTTTGACCAGGGCGCTCAGGATGGACTCAGCGTTTTCATCCCCTACCAGATCGTACGTTGCCGGGAACATGAATCCTTCTGGCCTACTTTCCGCCCAACTTGGCAAGGCCAGTGCATCAGGATTTTCTAGTACCTGCTCAAAGTCGGTCGCGGGAAGTCCCGTGGCATTCGAGGCTAAGGCAACTGTTTCATCAAGGCGTAAACCCTCAGGTAAAACCAATCGCGACGCAGCCCGCGATGCTGGATCTAACATCAAAAGAAGTGCCGACTCCCCACTCATCTGAAGTTGCATTGTGTAAACGCCCGGGCCGATTGCCCCACTCTGCTCATTATTGGCTGCGGCAGAAGTGAAACTCTCGCTTGACTTGACGACACCTCCCGCTTGAAGGGTGTTTCCAATTTGAGTGAGACTGTCACCTCGACTTACGGTGACGCTGACGCTACCTGTCCCAGAACCGACATAGTCATTGCTTTCACTTCCTCCACCGAGGAGTGAATAGATGCCGTACATAATTGCGAGGGCTGCGATCAGCCCCGCCCCAACGACGACGCGCTTACTCCAACTATTGGCATTACGTGAGGGTGGTAATTGGTCACCACTGAGAACTTCATCAATGAATGTCACTGCCTTGAGCCTTTCGCTTGAGCCAACGTGTCCAAGTAGGCCTGTAGGAAAATGGCGGCGGAAGCGCTATCCACCCTGCTTCGCATTTGCTTAGCATTGAGACCACCAGCACGCAACGCACCCGTCGCCTGCACGGTTGTCAATCTTTCATCAATTAGGATAATTGGAATTGACGTTACTTGCTCGAGTTGGCGCGCCCATTCCCGAGCATTTTCTGTTGAAGCTGTGTCTATTCCCTTCAAATTACTCGGCAAGCCAACAATAATTTCACATGGTTCATATTCATTAATGACCGCCAATGCCGCGGTGAATGAGTGCTCGGTGCCACTAATTGCACTTTGAGGTGAGGCTAAAATTGCATCAAAGTCGCACGTTGCCACACCTATACGCACTGTTCCCACATCAAATGCGACGCGTCTTTGATTGATTCGAATCATGCTTATCGCGCGACCAACGCCGCTTCCACACTCGCGATCGCTGCAGGGAGCGCCGCGCCATTTGATCCTGCACCTTGAGCGAAACTGTCCTTGCCACCGCCCTTGCCGTCAAGTTGCGCCAAAGCAACCCGCAGCAATTGTTGGGCTGAGCAGCCGGCTTGGACACCGAGATCATTAACAGCCACGACCGCTGAAACTTTTGTATCGGCGATCAGAGTTCCAAGTGCAACTGCTTTAGACGTATTGCTTGCTTGGGAGATTGCCTGTTGCGCCAACTCGCGAAGACTGTTTGCATCAGTCCCTGCAGGGGCTGCAAAAACCCAGAGATCAAAATCACCGTGGCGTACCGGATCTCCCACAATGCTGCTTGCATTTTTAAGTAGATGTGCGCGCTTGAAGTCCGAGATTTCCTTTTCAGCAACTTTGAGTGCGCGAACGGTTGATTCAAGTCGATCCGCTAGTTGATCTGCAGGAACCTTGAACATTGTGGTGAGTTTGTTGACCAGCACGTGTTCATTGGCCGCGAACTGGTAGGCGTCAGAGCCGACAAGGGCCTCAACGCGCCGCACACCAGCGCCAACGGAACCTTCTCCCACGAAGTACACCAGGCCAAGTGCGCCGGTGCGCTGTGCATGGGTTCCGCCACACAGTTCATGGGCCCAGTCACCAACAGAAACCACGCGGACTTCATTGCCATATTTTTCACCGAAGAGTGCCATAGCGCCCATGCCCAGTGCTTCCTGCTGGGACATCAAGTGTGCACTGACGGTGAGGTCTTCAATGAGCATTGCATTGACGTACTGCTCCACATCACGCAAAACAGCCGGTGAAACCGCTTCTGGACTGGGGAAGTCAAATCGGAACCGACCCGGTGAATTCTCAGACCCCATTTGGGTCGCGGTCTCCCCTAGCCTCTCGCGAAAAGCCCGGTGCACCATGTGCGTTGCGGTATGAGCCCGAGAAATTGCTTTCCGCCGTTGAATATCAACCGAGCCGATTACCGATTCCCCGACCTGAAATTCACCTTCAACCACCCGACCTCGGTGCAAGAAAAGTCCCGGGACCGGGGTTTGCACGTCGTAGACCTCAATACGCGCCTGCCCTGAAACAGACGTGATCACACCGTGATCCCCCAGCTGACCACCAGACTCGGCATAAAACGGGGTGCGAGTCAGAATGACTTCGACGCTATCTCCGACTCGTGCAGCCGGAACTGACGTTCCGTCAAGCACGAGACCAATTATTTGCGCTTCGGTGACACTTTCGACATAGCCCGTGAACTCAGTACTTCCACCGACCGTCAATATTTCTTTGTAAGCGGTCGTTGCCGCAAAGTCGCTCTTGCGTGCAATTGAATCTGCCTTCGCGCGATCGCGTTGCTCTTTCATGAGTACGGTAAAATGCTCGCGGTCCACATTGAGTCCGGCCTCAGCCGCCATCTCCATCGTCAAATCAATGGGAAAGCCATAGGTGTCATGAAGTGCAAACGCTTTTTCGCCAGAAATAGTTGAGCTACCAGAGTTCTTGGTTTCAATTGCTGCCGTATCAAAGAGGATATTTCCGGTAATCAAAGTTTGAGCGAAAGCATTTTCTTCACCCGATGCAATACTGAGAATTCGCTCGCGTGAATCGTTGAGTTCCGGGTACTGGGGAGCCATTAATTCAATGGCTGATCCACACAGTGTTCGAAGGGTGGGCTCGGTAGCGCCGAGAAGTCGCATATTTCGAATCACCCGGCGCATAAGTCGACGCAAGACGTATCCGCGTCCTTCATTGCCAGGAATCACTCCGTCGGAGATCAAAAAAATGCAGGTTCGTGAGTGGTCGGCCACAACTCGGAGGGCAATGTCGTCTTTCTCACTTGTCCCATAGGCCGTATGAGACAGGACAGACGCTGTTTCCAAGATTCCGCGCGTCGTGTCAATTTCATAAATATTGTCAACCCCTTGCAGAATTGCGGCCATGCGTTCAAGGCCCATACCCGTATCAATATTTGCGGCGGGCAACGCGCCTAGAATTGGGAAGTTGTCTTTACCCGAACCCTCACCTCGCTCAAATTGCATAAATACCAAGTTCCAGACTTCTAAGTATCGATTTTCGTCGGCAATGGGACCACCTTCAACCCCAAATTCGGGTCCACGGTCGTAATAGATCTCCGAGCAAGGTCCACATGGACCTGGCACACCCATAGACCAGTAGTTGTCTTCCATGCCACGGCGTTGGATGCGATCAGCCGGAATACCGACGACATCTCGCCAGATAGCTTCACCTTCGTCGTCATCCTGATACACCGTTACCCACAACCGCTCGGGATCAAAGCCGTAGCCACCGTTATCAATTGACGTAGTGAGCAGTTCCCAGGCAAGTGGGATGGCTTCTTCCTTGAAATAGTCACCAAATGAGAAATTGCCTGCCATCTGGAAAAATGACGCGTGACGCGTCGTCTTGCCGACTTCTTCGATGTCGAGCGTGCGAACCACTTTTTGAACACTTGTCGCTCGCGGATACGGAGCTGGTGCTTCACCCAGGAAATAGGGCTTAAACGGCACCATGCCGGCGTTAACAAAGAGCAGTGTTGGGTCGTCAAGGAGCAGGGATGCCGACGGAACTATTTCATGTCCACGCTGCGCGAAAAACGTGAGAAATCGAGTCCGAATTTGCGCGGAATCCATCGTGTCTACTCCTTGCGTGCGATTACGTATTGGTCGGGTTAGGAAGTCTTGGGGTTATTCTGTGGGTTGTGCTTTGTGAGCGATGTCGCGTTGCGCATTTTGGCGACTTGCTCTCCCACGCCCGTGGCGAACGCTTTGGCAGAAGTTCCTGCATCCATCACGGTCAGCACTAAGCCTTTGTCCATTGAGTCATTTGCGAGTTCTTGGAGTTTGCGGTAGGCCAGAATTCCGCCCACCGCACCCAAAGAGACCCAAACCATTCTGCGCATAGTTCAGTCTAGTGATTCACCGGATCGGAGTTTGCGAAGCCGATCTGCCACGGCACCCAGGCGTTCCTCAGCACCGTGATGAGTGGGCTGGAAATAATGCGAATCCTGCAATTCCTCGGGCAAATACTTCTGCTGTGCCACCCCACTTATTTCGTTATGGGGATAGATGTAATTCGCACCGTGTCCGAGCTGGGATGCACCGGGATAGTGGGAATCACGCAGGTGAATGGGGACGCTGCCTACCCGCCCGCGTTGAACGTCTGCCATCGCGGCGCCTATTGCAGCCACGACACTATTGGACTTAGGCGCCAGTGCGGCCTCTAATGTCGCGTGCGCCAAAATAATCTGCGCCTCAGGCATTCCGACCAAGGCAACGGATTGGGCGGCCGCTACAGCGGTAAGTAGTACCTGAGATGCCGCTAACCCAATATCTTCACTGGCCAGAATCATGAGTCTTCTGGCAATAAATCTCGGGTCTTCACCCGCATGCAACATTCGGGCAAGGTAGTGCAGGGCTGCATCGGGGTCACTCCCCCGAATGCTCTTAATAAACGCGCTGATGACGTCGTAGTGGGTATCGCCATCTTTGTCATAGTTAATCGCCACAATATTTATTGCGTTTTCCACATCTGCAACCGTGATTACTTGACTGAAACGCGCTACCGCAGTGTTTGCTGCTGACTCAAGAGATGTCAAGGCTCTGCGTGCATCGCCACTACTTGCGTCAATGAGCGCATCCATTGCTTCATCACTCGCGGTAACACTGCCGCCGAGGCCACGATCGCTTTTCATAGCCCGGATGAGCACCGTGCGAAGCGAGACCTGATTAAGTAGTTCCAATTTGACAACCACACTGCGCGAAAGTAGCGGGGAGACCACGGAAAAACTTGGGTTCTCGGTAGTGGCTGCTACGAGGGTTACCCATCCGTTTTCAACCGCTGGGAGTAATGCATCTTGTTGTGCTTTGTTGAATCGATGCACCTCGTCAATGAAGAGCACCGTTTCGGTTCCGTACAGGCTTGAAACCTCCCGAGCTTTTTCAATTACTTCGCGTACATCACGCACTCCAGCGCTCACTGCAGAGAGTTCGCGGAACCTACGCCCGGTTTGCGCAGAAATCAACGTGGCAATAGTGGTTTTTCCTGTCCCAGGTGGCCCCCACAAAATTACCGAGACCGACCCAGCGCCCGTGAGTAGTAATTGCAACGGACTTCCCAGTGTGAGTGCTCGCTCTTGACCCACCAAGTCCTCAAAGCCTTGTGGTCGCATGCGAACGGCCAAGGGTCCAATCGCACGTTGTTCAAACAAACTCACCCGTTAACCATAAGGCTTAGCATCGATTGCCTAGGCCTGTGATGCAGCCACTTCTTCCGGCTCACCTTTTTTTGGCTGTGCATCAATACCGGCTTCCCTGCGTTGAGCAACCGTGATCTGGGTCGGGGCGCCGGTAAGTGGATCTTGCCCACCACCTGTTTTGGGAAAAGCGATCACATCACGCAATGAATTTGCGCCAGCGAGCAACATGCAAATTCGGTCCCAGCCGAAGGCAATCCCGCCGTGGGGTGGGGGTCCATAGGCAAATGCTTCGAGGAGGAAACCAAATTTGTCATTGGCCTCTTGCTCGTCAAGTCCCAAAATTCGAAACACTTGGCTTTGAATGTCGCTTTGGTGGATCCGAATTGAGCCGCCACCTATTTCATTGCCATTGCACACAAGGTCATAGGCCCAGGCAAGCGCTTCCCCGGGTGACTCGGTGAATTTATTGAGCCATTCACCATTTGGTGAAGTAAACGGATGATGTACCGCAGTCCACACCCAATTACCGGAATCATCCTGGACCTGCTCAAACATTGGCGCATCAACGATCCAGACGAAACTCCACACACTTTTATCTATGAGCTGAAGACGTTCGGCAACTTCATCTCGCACGGCACCAAGTAGTGCACGTGAATCAGATGTGCGGCCTGCTGCGAAAAAGATGCAATCCCCAACCTGGGCACCGCTTGCGGCGACCAAGCCATCACGTTCTTGATCGCTGAGATTCTTAGCTACCGGCCCACCCAGGCCTTCATCTGTGACGGTGACGTAAGCCAATCCTTTTGCGCCACGTTGCTTCGCCCATTCTTGCCAGGCATCAAATGTTCTCCGTGGTTGATCGGCACCACCGGGCATGACTACCGCGCCTACGTAGTCAGCTTGGAACACCCGGAATGGGGTATTCGCGAAATATGCGGTGAGATCAACGAGTTCAAGATCAAAACGTAGATCGGGTTTGTCACTTCCAAACCGACGCATTGCCTCGTGATAGGTCATTTGTGGAATATCACCGATCTTGTAGTTCAAGATTCCCTGCCACAGTGAGCGAATTACCCGCTCACCGACAGCCATGACGTCGTCTTGGTCAACGAAGCTCATCTCAATATCAAGTTGGGTGAACTCAGGTTGACGATCGGCCCGGAAATCTTCATCGCGATAGCAGCGGGCAATCTGGAAATATTTTTCCATACCGGCCACCATGAGTAACTGCTTGAAAAGTTGGGGTGACTGAGGTAAGGCATACCAATTACCTGGCTGCAGGCGCACGGGGACCAAAAAGTCGCGCGCCCCTTCCGGGGTTGAACGAGTAAGTGTCGGGGTTTCAATCTCAATGAAGTCTTCGTCAATCAAGACACTGCGTGCAATATGGCTCACCTTTGAACGCATGCGCAAAATGTCTCCCGCACTTTTGCGGCGGAGATCGAGATAGCGGTGACGCAATCGAACCTCGTCACTGACAGTTGTGCGGTCGTCAATTGGGAATGGTAGCGGCGCAGACTTTGAGAGCACCTCAAGCTTGGTTGTGATTACTTCAATTTCACCGGACGTCAAATCTGGATTCGCATTACCTTCTGGTCGCTCTTCAACCGTGCCCGTAACGGCGATGCAGTATTCGTCGCGCAGGTCGTGGGCCATTGATGTGTCGCGGACAACTACTTGGGTGATGCCGGTGGAGTCACGAAGGTCAAGGAAGGCAACCCCGCCATGATCTCGGCGACTGGCAATCCAGCCTGCCAGCGTTACTTCGCGTCCAATATCTGCGCGGGTGAGCGCACCTGCTTGAGCCGTGCGAATCACGATTGTTCCTCTTTCTTAGTGTCTCGGTTTATAGTGTCTAGGTTTTCCTGCACTGCAGCGATCAGAGTTCTCGGTTCATTGGAGAGGGATTGCTGTTCACCGCTAGCCATGTTCTTGATAACAACGCTACGGGAAGCACGTTCGTCCGGCCCAAGGATAAGGACTAGTGGCGCATTCGTGTTGTTGGCTGCTTTCATCGCGCTCTTAATGCTGCGGTTGTCGACACAGATGTCAGCCGCAATCCCAGCAGCTCTAAGGTGAACAAGTAATGAAATACACGGCTCGCGACTCTCGACACCGAGAGGAATAACGAACACGTCGATGATCCGGCTGCTGAATGGGGTTAGTCCTTCGGCTTCACATGCCAGAAGAGTTCGATCAACCCCGAGCCCAAAACCGATCCCCGAAAGTTCACTGCCGCCGAGTTCGGCCATAAGTCCGTCGTAACGACCACCACCACCGATACCCGATTGGGCCCCGAGATCAGGATGCACGAATTCGAATGTTGTCCGCGTGTAGTAATCAAGCCCACGAACCATGCGTGGCGCTTCATTCCACCGGACACCAAAGATATGAAGTAATTCGCGCACCTGGTCGTAATGCTGCTGACACGGCTCGCAAAGCGAGTCGATCATGAGAGGTGCATTGATTAATTGAGCTGCAACAATCTCGCGTTTGTCGTCAAGAACGCGCAATGGATTGACCTCTGCTCTCTCCCGCGTGTCCTGATCAAGATCACATGTTGAGAGGAATTCTTGGAGTTTGAGCCGGTAAGCGGGCCGGCACCGCGCACAACCCAATGACGTCAGATCAAGATGGAAGTTGGTCAACCCCAGTGAACGGTAGGCCTGGTCGGCAAGTGCAATAACCTCAGCGTCAATGATTGAATCAACTGAGCCGATTGCTTCAACCCCGACCTGTTGCAATTGACGGTAACGACCATGTTGAGGGCGTTCTGCCCGAAAGAACGGTCCGCGATACCACAGTTTTACCGGTAGTGAACCTTTATCTAATCGGTTCTCAATTACCGCGCGCATCACTCCGGCAGTACCTTCCGGTCGCAATGTGATGGAGCGATCACCGCGGTCAGTAAAGGTGTACATCTCCTTTTGAACAACATCGGTGCTTGTGCCTACACCCCGTTCAAAAAGTTCGGTCGCCTCAAAAACAGGTAATTCAATGTATTCGTAACCACTGAGGCGAGCCGAAGCGCTCAAGCGCTCTTGTACGAAATAAAAATCCCGACTCCGGGGTGGTACATAGTCGGGAACACCCTTTGGTGCGTTAATCGCACCCACGGTTTACAACCCCTTTCCGGTAGACAGAAATGGATTAGATGCGCGCTCGATGCCAATGGTTGTTTCGGATCCATGGCCGGGATACACCAAGGTGTGATCGGGCATTGGTAAAATGACGCTATCAAGTGAATACTGCATCGCCTGTGAATCTCCCCCCGGCAGGTCAGTCCGTCCGATCGAACCGGCAAACAGAACATCCCCGGTGAACGCGATCGGGTCACCATTTCGATCAGTTCTGATCACCATTGAGCCTTCCGTGTGCCCTGGGGCGTGCATGAACTCCCAATCTAGGCCCGCGATATTGAGTGACTTGTTCGCTTCGATTACTTCAACGTCACTCGGTTCGGTCAACTCCAATTCGCCTTTGGTCATCGCTAACAACTGTTCACGAGCAGCGGCAAAACTACTTCCCGCTGGATCTGCGAGACGATAACGGTCGTCAACATGGATTAACGCTGGGATTGCGAACTCGACACTGACCGGTGCGACGCTCCAAATATGGTCGATATGTCCATGGGTCAAGATCACGGCGGCGGGCGTGAGTCGGTTTTCGCGGACAATTTCCCTAATTCCCGCAATAGAATCCTGACCTGGATCAATAATGATCGCCGGCTCACCCGGACCCGCTGCAACAACGTATGCGTTCGTGGCCCACGAGCCAGCTGGGAAACCCTTGATCAACATAAGGATGCCAGCCTAGCCATGGGTAGTCTTAGACCCCTCGTTGATCCAGAACTCAAAGAAGCGCAATACCACCACAAAGTTAATGAACCGATGGAGAGCCACTACATGTCTAGTCAAAAGCGTGAGCGCGGACTTGCCCGAGCCAAATACGAGCGACAGCAGGCAAAACGTTCGGAGCGAGCCCAAAATGCCAAACGCAATCAACGGATCACCGCAGTCGTTGTTGTCATTGCTCTGGTTGTGGCCAGTGTCGGCTTCGCCATTTACACAGCGACCAACAACGATTCTCAAACAGCGTCTACTGACACCCAGGCTCCCCTCGATCCAACAGCCACGGACACCGCAGCGGAAGCCGCGCCCTTGGATTGCGCCCCTGCGGGTACTCCCCGCGCAAACGACATCACGTATCCCGATGGTCCGCAACCTCTGACAACTGCACCAACAACTCTCACCCTGGATACCAATTGTGGGCCAATTGTGATTGCGCTGAACTCAAATGCCCAGCAAACTGTTGATTCCGAGGCGTTCCTGGCAGATAGCGGTTTCTACAACAACACCTCGTGCCATCGACTCACCATCGAAGGAATTTTTGTTCTGCAATGTGGTGATCCGGCCGGAGATGGCTCTGGCGGTCCTGGATATTCCGTACCCGACGAAAACTTGCCGGCAGACGGAGAAGCGAACTACCCCGCCGGAACGATTGCAATGGCAAATGCCGGTCCTGGAACCAGCGGCTCCCAGTTCTTCATTGTCTATGCAGACACAACACTGCCCGCTGGCTATTCGATTTGGGGCAATATCGTGAGCGGTCTTGACATAGTGCAGGAAGTGGCCTCAACTGGGGTTGAGGGTGGACTCACGGATGGTCCTCCGGTCCAACCGATATTTATCAATACTGCAACAGTTTCCTAACATTACGGCTTAACCCGTGGCAAAACCCTCAAAATGTAGGAAAGTAGTCTTATCACCGATTCACACGCATCTGATTCACATTCAAATACAGTGCTGCAACCTTTGTAGCCGACCGACCAGGTTCCCGCGAAAGGCCCGCCATGACCGAAGTTCCGACGCCTGCAACTCTCACGCCGGCAATCCCGACACCTGCATCTCTCAAACCGCCAGTTCGTCCAGCGATTTCACAGGCGTCAGAGTGGGGACGCGTCAGCGAAGATGGCACGGTATTCCTCAAGGCCCCCGAGGGAGAAGTTGAAGTAGGCCAGTATTCAGCGGGAACGCCCCATGAGGGATTGACCTTTTACGCTCGTAAATACGACGACCTGGTGGTCGAAATTGATGTGATCCAGACTCGGATCAAAGAGGGTAAGACCTCACCGGACTCGGCTGCCCAAGTGGTCAAAAAGGTACGCGACGCTCTGGCCGGGCGCACATTTGTTGGAGACATTGCATCCCTTGAAACTCGATGCGTTGAAGTAGATGTGTTGATTGAGGAGAAAAGGGTCACGGAACGGGCCCGTAAGGCAGCCCTCAAAGAGAGTGCTCGCGCAGCACGGCTGGCACTCGCCACGGAAGCCGAGAAAATGTCAGATTCCGGGTCCTGGAAGTCAACTACTGAGCGGTACACGGCAATAGTCGAAGAATGGAAAACCCTGCCCCGAGTGGATCGCAATGCCGAGCAGGAACTCTGGAAGCGATTGAGTAACGCGCGCACCGCATTTGATAAAAGGCGTCGAACCCATTTCCATGAACTTGACTCGGTGCGCAAAGACGCCCTCAGCGCAAAGCG
Organism: Candidatus Nanopelagicales bacterium; assembly: GCA_041689915.1. Lineage (GTDB taxonomy): Bacteria > Actinomycetota > Actinomycetes > S36-B12 > S36-B12 > UBA4592. The sequence continues at coordinate 24,820 of JBDNFH010000169.1, forward strand.
TGATCTGATCACTCGAGCTCAGGCTGCTACCGGCACCGCAGACCCCAAAGCGGGTATCAAGAAGTTCAAAGACCTCATGGAAGCATGGAAGCAGGCTCCTCGTGGCAGCCGGGCGGACGAGGACAAACTGTGGAAGCGTTTTAAAGCCGCTCAGGACGAGTTCTTCGACAAACTCAAAGCTGGTGAGGCTGCCGAGGAAGAGAAACTTCTTCCCAACGTACCCCTGAAAGAGGAACTCGCTGTGAAAGTTGAGGCTCTGCTCCCAGTTGATATGAAAAACCTTAAGAGCCAAAAATCCCAACTACGGGAACTGCAAGTTGCCTGGGAGAAAGTTGGCGAACTGCCCAAGAAAGATCGCGCGCGACTGGATTCACGGGTAAAGAAAGTCGAAGACGCTTTCCGTGCGATCGAAGAAACCAAATGGACCCGGTCAAATCCCGAGGCACTCGCCCGGGCAGAGGAAACAGCCAATGCATTTGCCGGTGGTCTGTTCAAATACGAACGTCAACTCGAACAAGCACAAGCACAGGGCGATACCAAAACTGCCGCGAAACTTGAAGAGTCAATTAAGAATCTGCGGGCATTGCTCGGTGCGGTGGAAAGCACTGCGGCAGATCTCAAGCCCTAACATTCGCCATGAGCCATGTGAGTCTTGATCTACACCCGGTAGGCGTCAAAGACCCCCTCGACTCCCCGCACCGCTTTAATCACTGATCCAAGGTGTTTGGGATCTGCCATTTCAAACGTAAATCGTGATGTCGCAATTCGATCCCGGGTGGTGGAAACCGAGGCACTCAAAATATTGACATGCGTATCCGAGAGCGCTTTTGTGACATCAGCGAGCAAACGGGATCGATCGAGAGCTTCAACCGCAATATTGACCAAGAACATGCTGTTGGGCGTCGGAGCCCACGACACTTCGACTAATCGTTCCGGTTGAGCCTTGAGTGAATCAACATTGACACAGTCACCACGGTGCACTGAAACCCCTGAACCGCGAGTGACAAATCCAAAGATCGAATCACCCGGAACAGGCGTGCAACAACGGGCTAGTTTGACCCAGACGTCATCAGCACCATTGACCAAGACACCGACATCGTGATTACGCGACTTTGTCGGGGTACCAAATGTTGGTCGGATGGCCTCCGCCGTGTCGTCGGCTGCTCCGTCGACGCCACCGGATACGTCAATGAGTCGAGCCACAATCGTTTGAGCCGAAATCCGTCCTTCCCCAACGGATGCGTACAGCGCAGTTACGTCGGCTTGATTCAGGCCCGCGGCAATACTTGTCAATGCCTGGTTTGTCATCATGCGCTGTAATGGCAGACCTTGTTTGCGAACGGCCCGCACAATTTGATCCTTGCCATTGTCCACGGCTTCTTCGCGTCGCTCTTTTGAGAACCAGGCTTTAATTTTGCTCTTGGCACGCGCCGACACTACAAAATTTAGCCAGTCTCGGCTGGGTCCTGATCCGTCGGACTTGGATGTAAAAATCTCAACAACATCACCGTTTTTGAGCACCGACTCAAGTGGCACGAGTTTTCCGTTGACACGTGCTCCCACGCACCGATGCCCAACTTCCGTGTGCACCGAATAGGCAAAGTCCACGGGTGTAGAGGCAATAGGGAGTGAGAACACATCACCTTTAGGTGTGAAGATGTACACCTCGGCGGTTCCAAGGTCATATCGCAGTGAGTCCATGAACTCACTTGGGTCAGCAGTCTCACGCTGCCAATCAACGAGTTGCCGTAACCACGCAAAGTCGTCGGTCTTGATTTCAGCGCCCTGCTTGTATCGCCAATGCGCCGCGACCCCGTACTCTGAGGCCCGGTGCATTTCGTGGGTTCGGATTTGCACTTCAACGGGTTTACCGTCAGGACCAATCACCGTCGTGTGAAGTGATTGGTACATGTTGAACTTTGGCATAGCAATGAAGTCCTTGAAACGACCTGGAACCGGACTCCACTGTGCATGGATCGTTCCTAGGGTCGCGTAACAGTCACGAATCGAATCCACCAGAATTCGCACACCGATTAGGTCGTAAATATCATTGAAGTCACGGCCACGCACAATCATCTTTTGGTAAATCGAGTAATAGTGTTTCGGTCGCCCAGTCACCTGACCTTTAATTTTACTGCTACGCAAATCCTCATACAATTGAGTAATGATGAGATTCAAATTACGTTCCCGTGAAGGCGCACGCTGCTCAACCAATGAGTCAATTTCAGCGAACATTTTCGGATGCAATGTGCCAAAGGCCAAGTCTTCCAATTCCCACTTAATCGCGTTCATGCCGAGTCGGTGCGCAAGCGGCGCATAAATCTCTAGGGTTTCGCGTGCTTTTTTCTCCTGTTTTGCATCGGGTAGATACCGAAGCGTACGCATGTTGTGAAGTCGATCTGTCAGTTTAATGACCAGCACTCGAATGTCGCGAGCCATGGCGACCACCATTTTGCGGACTGTTTCAGCAGCGGTTGCATCGCCGTAAGTGACCTTGTCGAGTTTGGTAACTCCGTCGACCAGTAACGCAATTTCGTCTCCGAAGTCTTCGCGTAACGCATCGAGCGAGTAACCGCAGTCTTCAACCGTGTCATGCAGTAGTGCGGCGGCCAGCGTTGACGAAGTCATACCGAGATCGGCCAGAATTTCGGCAACCGCGACCGGGTGGGTGATGTAGTCCTCACCCGATCGGCGTTTTTGATCTCGGTGGAGGTAATGGGCCATTTCATAGGCCCGCTCGACAACTTTGGTGTCAGACTTTGGGTGATACTTACGCAGGGTCTTGAGTAACGGTTCGATTTCCGATGAACCTGAGCGGCTTGAGCCAAATCGCGATAAACGGGAGCGGATGCCACTTTCCGAATTTACTGACACTGGGCCTGACCCAGACGTTGAGGCTGTCGAGGTAACTACGTCTTCAGACATATGCCCTCCCAATCAACGCACCGAATTCACCCAGTCTACGCGCGCTTCCTGGCGGGCGCCGAATCCTAGACTCATTTGCGCTTGGAGCGCGGTACCTTTCGTGGCTGGGCTCGTTCAACGGGGTCCTGTTTTCGCGAGGGGGCTAAAAGGTCTCCGGCGGGAGCTTCTCTCCCAGATTCAGCACTCTTGCTATTCTTACTCTGCGCTTGAGCGCGCCTGGCGTGAACCCGCGTTGAGAGTGCCTTCATTTCTGGAGTTGCTGACTTGAGTTGCGCCAAAACTGGTGTTGCAATAAAGATGGATGAGAAGGTACCGGCGGTCATGCCGATAGCAAGGACAACAGCCAGGTCAAGCAGTGTTCCCGCCCCGAGCAAGAATGCCCCAACGAAAATAATGGATACTACCGGCAGCAGTGCGACGATGGACGTATTTATTGACCGGATCAACGTCTGATTGACAGCAAGGTTTGCGGCCTCGTTGTAGGTGAGTACCGACTGACCGGTGAGTCCCCTAGTATTTTCCTTGACCTTGTCAAAGACCACGACCGTGTCATAAAGCGAGTAGCCCAAAATGGTTAATAGGCCAATCACCGTCGCCGGTGTGACTTCAAGTCCGATCAGGGCGTAGATACCAATTGTGATGAGCAGGTCATGGGCCAATGCTATGAGTGCACTGACCGCCATGCGCCACTCAAAATACAGAGTCAAAAACAGGGACACGAGGAGCAGGAACACGATAAGGCCCTGCAATGCTTTGGCCGAGATCTCAGCACCCCAAGTAGGGCCAACCACCTGGTATTTAATGTCGTCTTTTGCAATTCCACAGGCTTGGGCTAGTTGACCTGCGAGTACTGATGACTCTGCCGGGGTCAGTGTTTCAGTTTGCACCCGAACTGTGCCCGATCCGGTAAGGGTGACAATGGTTTGGGCACCCGTTTCGGTTTGTGAAACTGCTCGTGCTTCTTCGACGGTGCAGGTTGCAGCTGGAAGTGAGAAATCAGCTCCACCTTTGAACTCGATCCCCAGGTTGAGTCCACGGCCGACCAAGGCACCTACGCTGATCAGCAAAATGATTCCACTGACGACATACCAAGTCTTCCAACGTCCAATGAAGTTGATTGACACGTCACCCCGATAGAGGCGTTGTCCCATGGCCGTCAATTTGCTCATGCTGAAGCATCCCTTCGCTTGCGGCGGGATTGACCCGCGAGTGCATCGGCCACGCTCACTCCACCAAGGCGGCTTGGATCAAGTCCGGTCCAACGTGAGCCCTTTTGCATGAACTTTGCGCTCCCCAAAAGGACCGTCACCGGATGGGTAAACCAGAAAGCGACCACAACGTCAATCACAGTGATGAGTCCCAATACAAATGCGAATCCCCGAACACTGCCTACCGAAACTAGGTAAAGAACGACGGCTGCAAGAAACGAGACAAAGTCCGCCGCTAGCAGAGTGCGCCTGGCTCGGATCCAGCCAGAATCACATGCTTGCCGTAGTGATTTACCATCGCGGATTTCATCACGAATACGTTCAAAATAGACAATGAAAGAGTCAGCGGTGATACCAATTGCCACGATCGCCCCCGCGACTCCGGCAAGGGTCAATGTCAGTTCAATGGTCTTGCTCAGAACTACGAAGATTGAGTAGACCAACCCGCCGGCGACAACGAGTGAGAGCCCGGCCACGATTCCTAACAGTCGGTAATAGAACAGCAAATACAGCATGACCAGCAGAAGCCCGATGCCGCCTGCGATCAATCCGGCTTGAAGTTGATCTTTCCCAACCGTGGCTGAAATGGTGGTCACATCAACAGGTTCCAATGTCATGGGAAGTGCCCCAAATTTGAGCACACTTGCCAGATCATTCGCTTCCTGGGCGGTGAAGTTGCCTTCAATTTGTGCCTGCCCACCGAGAATCGATTCGTTGAATCGGGGGGCTGAGACGACAACGCCGTCGAGCACAATGGCAAATGCATTACAGGGCTCAGCGCCCGTACCACACTCAGGTAAGGCGCTCAGTTGCGTTGATGCACTCGCCAAGGCTGAGGCACCTTCAGAATCGAATTCAAGGCTGACAACCCAAGTGACACCGCTCTGTGGAATCTGGGCCGTTGCATTGGTGACGTTCGTGCCTTTAATGAAAGCCGGTTGCAACGAGTATTTCGTGGCTCCGGTCTGCTCACACGTCGCGAGCCACTTCTCTGGATCGTCGGGTGTTCCACCCGCAGTAACCGTGGGATCAGTGCAGTCCAGTGCTGCGAGTTCAGCTTGAAACTCTGGTGAATTTTCGGTTGCCTGCACTGGGAGAATCGGGGTGGCAGCAGTCGCGCCATCAGTTGGGGGCGCTGGTGTAGGGCCATAAATATTCCACACGGGCCGAAAGTCAAGGAGCGCGGTTCGCTGAACCAGCTCAACAATGCGGTCCTGATTCAGCCCGGGAACCGACACCACGATTGCAGCCCCATTGCCTGAACCCTGTGTGGTCACCTCAGCCTCGGCAACACCTAAGCCGTTTACGCGTGCGCGAAGAATCTCCACTGTTTGAGCGAGTTGCTCGTCCGTGATCTCGGCGCCTTCATTGACCGCCTTGGGGAGAAGGATTACCTGCGTTCCACCCTGCAGGTCCAGCCCCAAACGAATCGAGTTACCGGTACCGGGAAAGAACGCCCAGACACTGAAACCAATAAGAACGATGGCTAAAAGTGTTAGCAGGCGCCAAGGACGCGTTTTCGCTAATGTTGCCACGTAGCTCCTTTATCGATGCACCCGGTATCGGTGCGTTAAAGCCTAGATCTGAGCGCAGGATCACCTCCGCACGAGATCCGAAATCTACTCTGCGTCATCCATCGGTGGCAAAGTCGGGTAGATAACCTTCGAAACTGCAGCAGGGAGGATCCGAATTACGATTCCGGGGGCTATCTCAAGGCTGAGTTCTTCATCATTTGCCGCACGGACCGTGCCGAAAATTCCAGCAGTCGTCATGACTTCGGTTCCTGGAGCAACGGCATTGACCATTTGCGCATGCTTCTTTTGACGATTCTTTTGCGGTCGGATGAGTAGGAAATAAAAGGCAACGACGAGCAAAAGGATGGGGGCAAGGCTCAAAATGTCCATAAATCTCCTATTTTATTTGATGTGACGTTCTCGATTGACGGGCCAAGAACCTTCATGTGTCGTAGAAGGCTACCTGTTGCTCAATGCTCCTCCTTTTACAGGGGCAATTCAAAACTCTCTTGGCCCATAACATCTTTCGGTGCGCCGACCACTCCTAGGTGTTTCCAGGCAGCGGCCGTGGCAACACGGCCCCGCGGTGTGCGCGCCAGTAGTCCCAGCCGAACTAGGAACGGTTCACACACCGATTCAACGGTTTCGGGTTCCTCAGCTACGGCAACAGCCAGGGTTGACAATCCCACGGGTCCACCGTCGAAACGATTGATCAGCACGTCAAGTATCGCCCGGTCAATCCGGTCTAAGCCCAAGGTGTCAACTTCGTAGAGTTCTAGGGCGTGTCGCGCAGCATCAAGATCAACCACTCCGGTGCCATGCACCTGGGCCCAATCGCGGACCCTACGCAGGAGTCGGTTCGCGATTCGGGGAGTTCCACGGCAACGACCGGCCAATTCAACAGCACCTTCAGGGGTGAGTTCCACACCAAGCAGTCTTGCGCTTCGGTCAATAATGGTGGCTAGGTCAGCACTTTCATAAAAGTCTAGGTGCGCGGTGAACCCGAATCGATCTCGCAACGGAGGTGGCAGCAGCCCCGCGCGTGTTGTTGCCCCAACCAAGGTGAATGGCGCGATATCAATCGGAATGGCTGTTGCCCCAGGGCCCTTACCCACTATCACGTCAACGCGGAAGTCCTCCATGGCCAAATAGAGCATTTCTTCAGCCGCACGTGCAGTTCGGTGAATTTCATCAAGAAAAAGGACCTCCCCCGGCCGCAAACTTGATAGGACAGCTGCGACATCACCTGCATGTTGCAGTGCAGGTCCCGAAGTCAAACGAACCGGTGCACCAAGTTCAGTGGCAATAATTGTGGCCAGTGTGGTTTTACCTAGACCAGGTGGGCCACTGAGTAGCACGTGATCACACACACCTCCACGCCGATTCGCGGCCTCAAGGACCAAACCCAATTGAGATTTAACCCGGTCTTGTCCAATGAATTCACCCAAACTGGTGGGACGCAGTGCGCCCTCTACTTCGAGGTCGTCGCCATTTGATTGCGCAAAAATCAGTGACTCACTCATGAGCGATCCAATGATCGAAGGGCCGCTTTGAGTAACTCGCCAACATCAGGTTCCATTTGAGTGATTAAGTCCGGATAATTCGCCGCAACGGAATCCATCGCGGCCTCGGCTTCTCGGGTAGTCCAGCCCAGGGATGCAAGTCCGGCCCCAACAGAGATGCGCCAGCCCTGTGCCCGCCGCGCTCGCGAACCCAAAGGACTCGGAGCGCCCGATGCCACCACTTTGTCTTTAAGTTCAAGAACCATCCGGGAAGCACCTTTTTTACCAATTCCCGAAATTGCCGTTAACGCATCTAAATTCTCAAAACTGATGGCGTGAGCAAAATCGGCAGGTGACAGGGTCGCAACCACACCCAGGGCAATACGTGGTCCGATTCCCGTAACCGTCTGCACCAGGTCAAACATTGAGCATTGATCTTCATCAGCGAATCCATAGAGAGTCCATGAATCCTCCCGAACGATGAGCGCAGTGTGTAGAAAAACTGGATCACCCACGCGCAAACTTAGTGCCGTGGCCGGGGGGCAAAGAACTTTTAAGCCCTGATTCCCGGTATCAACGACAACGAAATCAGGTCCAGACTTCCAGACTTCACCACGAATGAATGTGATCACTTTGCCAGCGCCTTGAGAGCGGCTTCGTATTTCGCTGCAACACTGCCACGCCAGGCTTGAGTGATGGCGATTGAGAGGGCATATGATGCGTCGGCCGGTTTAGGTGCCGTTTTGAGTTGCGCAATTTTAGTAACCATCAAGGCTACCTGACTTTTATCGGCTCTTCCGTTACCGGTCACTGCGGCCTTTACTTCGGTCGGCGTGTGCATCCCGACCCGGATTCCACGTTGCCCTGCAAGCAGCAATCCTATTCCAGCAGCCTGAGCCGTCGCCATGGCCGAACGGACATTCTGTTGACTAAAAACGCGCTCGATAGCAATAACTTCAGGCGAATATTTATCGATGATCACCGTGAGTTCAGCGTGCAATGTGGTCAAACGATCTGCGAGTTCACTTTCCGCTGACGTTGTGATCACCCCAATGAAGTGGGCTTGAACCGGGCGACCGGGCATGCCGTCAATCACAGCCACACCACAACGGGTGAGTCCTGGATCAATTCCCAGCACGCGCATGATTCCTCTTTCACTCTTTGGCCTTAGCGAAGGTGTAACCAACTTCGCTGATCTTTGTGCGCCTAGAGAGTATCGCCCGCGAGGGTTACCACATGGAAGCCCGCGCGCAGATCGTGCATAAAATCCGTGTGATCACCGATTGCACGGTCGTCGGTCGAAACTCCGATAAACGCTTTCGAATCGTATGTCACCATGGTGACATTGACCGCAGCCCCAATTGTGGCGACCAGTGGATACACGGCGATCATGCGGCTACCTGCGAGATAAATGGGAATCGGTGGCCCAGGAACATTGCTGGTCGTAATGTCGGAAGCTCGAGCAACCGAAGCCAGCATGGGCACAGGGACAAACCAACTTACGTCAGCAAGTGGATCAGCCAGGCGCATCGCAGGCTCCCTTCGCCACTTGGCCACCAACTCATGGGCCTGCTGCATAAGTTCATCAGTTGATTGACCGGCAACCTGCATCGGGAACCGGGCAATTGCTACCGCATTGGACACCCGCCCACTGCGGTCACCGGCGTCACCGCGTAGTGAAATGGGAACGTTTACCCGCAATGACTCGGCGGTACTTCCATGGCGGGAGTGATACCCCTGCATACCTGTCATGACCGCAGCCATAAACGCATCATTGACGCTTAACCTGCGAGACTTGGCCGCCTGACGGATCTCCTCGAATGGGAATTCCAATGTTCCAAAAGTATAAGTTGTTCCACGCGCTGTCAGTAGGGGTGACAGTGGTGCGTCATAAACCGTTGTCGCTCGGGTAATCGATCCAATCGTCTCCACCGTTTTTTCAAGTGCCAGTGCGGGGTCAGTTAAGGAGGCCTTAGCCAGTCGAAGCGCAGTCCCCAGAAGTTCTTTTGCGCCGCTGGCCACCCAAGCAACATTGTCCATTGAGTTTGCCCGGAACAAGTCCTGCCAGCTGACATCTTCGCCGACGGGGGCAACCGGTGGCACTGGTTCATCGGGATTCGTATCTGAGCCAAATTCAAAGAGCGTTAATGCAATCAATACGGTCGCAGCGCCATCGGCGATCGAATGATGCAACTTGAGCAGAAATGCGCTGTGACCGTTGGGCAACTCCTCAACCAAAGTCGCTTCCCAAAGGGGTCGGTTGTGGTCGAAGTCGCTCAGACTAAGACGGCGGGCGTCTGCTAATAGGTCACTCCAACTGCCACCTTCTGGTAGTCGGTAGCGGCGCACATGAAAGTCCAGATCAAAGTCGGGATCAACGCTCATCCGGGGGGCTGAGAATCCGACTACTCCGTAGAGTGGTCGCATGCGAAGTTCTGGGACAAAAAGCGTGAGTCGTTCCAGTCTGGCTCGAAGTCGATTCCAATCGGGGGCCGATTCCAAGATCGCCATAGCGACAACGGTTGAGCGCATTGTTGGATCGCCACTGGCAGTGCGAAACGTTGCAGCGTCCCAGCCTCGAAGTTGCTTGCCGACAGATTCCGCCGCCATGATTAACCGACCGCATCCATTATTTCGTCGGACACATCAAAGTTCGCGTACACGTTTTGAACGTCGTCGCTATCTTCGAGTGCCTCAAGCATGCGAAAGAGTTGTGTAGCACCCTCTTCATCCATTGGCACGGTCATGCTAGGCAGAAATGTGGCTTCAGCAGATTCGTAATCGATTCCCGCTCCCTGCAACGCCATGCGCACGGCAACAACGTCGGTCGCCTCAGAAACGATCTCAAATGACTCACCGTGATCATTGACTTCTTGCGCGCCGGGTTCCAGGACCGCCTCAAGGATTTGGTCCTCGGAGACTTCTTGACCTTCAGAGACTTTACTAACTATTACAACACCCTTACGGCCAAAGAGATAAGAGACACTTCCGGGCTCGGCCATTGATCCACCATTGCGCGTCATGGCGATGCGGACTTCAGATGCCGCACGATTGCGATTATCGGTCAAACACTCAACAAGAACCGCCACACCACCTGGCCCATAACCTTCATACATGATGGTCTGCCAATCGGCACCACCAGTTTCGACACCCGAACCTCGCTTGACCGCACGCTCGATATTGTCCAAGGGAACCGAGTTCTTTCGAGCTTTTTGTATTGCGTCAAAAAGTGTCGGATTGCCTTCAAGATCTCCGCCACCTTGTCGGGCAGCAACCTCAATATTTTTAATGAGCTTGGCGAAAAGTTTTCCACGCCGGGCATCAACGATCGCTTTTTTGTGTTTCGTGGTTGCCCACTTTGAATGCCCGCTCATGATTTCCTCACCATCTCTACAAACAACTCATGAACCCGAGGGTCCGCGGTTAACTCTGGGTGAAATGACGTTGCCATCAAAGTGTCACCTCGCACGCCCACGATCCTACCCTCGTGCGGACCCGAACTTATCCTCGCAATTACTTCGCAGGACTCCCCCGCCGCAATTACCCACGGGGCTCGAATGAATACGCCCTCAAATTCTCGCTCCGGATCACGAATCCCCACAATGCCAATTCCGGTTTCAAAAGACTCTGTCTGTCGGCCAAAAGCGTTCCGCTCCACGGTGATGTCCAGGCCACCAATTGACTCTTGACCCTCAATGGCCCCCACAATGCGGTCAGCCAGCATGATCATGCCGGCGCATGAACCAAACATCGGCATGCCACCTACCCGGGCATCCCTTAGGGGTTCCAATAACTCGAACTTGCGTGCCAATTTGTCCATAGTGCTCGACTCGCCACCAGGAATTACGAGTGCATCCACGGAACTGAGTTGTTCAAGGGTCTTCACGGGCCGGGACTGTGCACCCGATCTCTCAAGCGCGACAAGGTGCTCATGTACTCCACCTTGAAGGGCCAGCACCCCAATTACGGGAACTGACCGCATTAAGACTTACCAGCCACGATCTTCAAGCCGGTGGTGAACCGGGATGTCTGCCACGTTAATACCCACCATCGCTTCGCCCAAGCCGCGGCTCACCTTGGCAACTACGTCGGGATTATCAAAATGCATGGTCGCTTGTACTACCGCGTTGGCACGCGCCGCTGGATTACCCGACTTAAAGATTCCACTACCGACAAATACACCATCAGCACCGAGCTGCATCATCAGAGCGGCATCGGCTGGAGTCGCAATACCACCGGCAGTGAAGAGAACCGTTGGCAGTGAACCGGTGCGAGCAACTTCGGCTACGAGATCGTAGGGAGCTTGCAGTTCCTTGGCGGCTACATAGAGTTCGTCCGGTGACATGGATGACAGGCGCGACACTTCAGAGCGAATTTTGCGCATGTGCGTGACTGCGTTGGAAATATCTCCGGTACCGGCCTCGCCTTTTGAGCGAATCATTGCCGCACCTTCGGTCAGGCGACGCAGTGCTTCACCCAGGTTGGTAGCTCCACACACGAAAGGAACCGTGAACTTCCACTTATCAATATGGTTTGCGTAATCAGCAGGAGACAAAACTTCAGATTCGTCGATGTAGTCAACACCGAGGGATTCCAAGATCTGGGCTTCCGCGAAGTGACCGATCCGAGCTTTTGCCATGACGGGAATGCTCACCGCAGCAATGATTGCGTCAATCATGTCTGGGTCTGACATGCGGCTGACGCCGCCCTCTGCGCGAATGTCTGCGGGGACGCGCTCAAGTGCCATAACCGCTACCGCACCTGCGTCTTCAGCAATCTTTGCCTGCTCAACGTTGACCACATCCATGATCACGCCTCCCTTAAGCATTTCGGCCATTCCCCGCTTAACTCGGCTGGTACCGGTGCTGATCTCAGTTGACATGATGGCCGTCCTCACAGATTGATTTTCACTAAAAAGTTCACTACACAAACAGCGCAACGATAGGGGAACACTGCCTATATTAGCATTTGCACCCACGCTGATCCGTTTTGACCAACGCGACATCTAGGCACGTGCGGAAATCTCCACATGGTCATGGATCTCACGAGTGTGTGGAAGTGACGTATGCCCGGCAAGGTGAAACCATCGAGCTGAGCGTTGCTGGCGCAATTGCACGCAGGCCCGGACGGCATCGTTAAGAAAACGCCTTGAGAGCTCAACCCTTCGGGAAGAAGCCTTGCACTCTTCCAAGATCTCGGGGCCACCAATTTCACCTTCAATCAGTTCAATCTCCTCAATGTCAAGGACAGCATTGAGCGCAGCGGTAAGTTCTGACTCGGCCCGATCACGCTGGGTTGAGGACAGGTCGGTTGACAATCGCGCCGCATGGGCGGCCTCGGAGATCAGTACCGAAGAGGCCGGATCGAGAAAGCCACTTGACGCCAACTCCAAGGTCACCCCGGAGCGTCGCAAGAGGTGTGAATCCAGTGAAATAAGGGCTACATCAATGCGCCTGTGAAGGCGATCGATTCTCCCAGCCGTCATGCCTAAATAGAGGATAAAAAACGCTAATAGCAACACAACGATTGAGGTAAAAACAATCCACAAGGTCATCTGCTTTCCTCACTCTCACGGACTGACCTGCCCGCGAACCGGCCGACAAGTTGACCCCGCAAATCCTCTTCGACTTTTTCACCGGATACATGCACAGCTTCGTAGACAGCAATCACATCTTCAACGACATGATCCCAGTCGAAGTCCATCACGCGAGCATTTCCCGCTTCAACGAGTGATCGCCGTTGCTCCCTGTCGGTCAATAACTCGACAATCGCGACACTTAATGCCTCGGCGTCACCAACAGGGAAGAGCTTTCCAGACTTTCCCGATTGCAGTACCTGATCAAATGCGGGCAAATCTGATGCAACCACGGCAGTTCCTGCTGCCATAGCTTCAGCGAGAACAATCCCGAAAGATTCTCCGCCAATATGCGGGGCAACGTAAAGGTCCACTTGGCGCAAGGTGCGGCGTTTTTCTTCATCGGAAATTGCACCCGCGAAACGAACTCGATCACGCCAACGTGGATCGAGGAACCCTTCATATTCTTGTGGGTCACCTGGGCCAGCCACAATAACTTCACAACGATCAAGTTCGGAAAAGACTTGAGGCAATGCCCGGAGGAGTACTTCAAGACCTTTGCGCGGTTCGTCAATCCGCCCGAGGAACAGGATCCTCTGGGTCCCTTCGAGTGCGACACTTTCCTGATCCCGAAAGTCAGCAACGCGAACTCCATTGGGAATTAACACTGCGTCGCCACCAATATGGCGAACGAGGGTTTCCCGAGCCGCCTCACTTACCGCAATTCGGCCACGAATTTTCTCCATTGCGGTTTGGGCTAAGTAGTACCCGGCTGAAAGCATGCGAGAGCGCTCATGTGATGAATGCCACGTAGCAACTAATGGGCCGCGGGCTGCCCAACATGTGAGTAACGACAAACTGGGTGCAACCGGTTCATGAATATGCACGACATCAAAGTTACCTTCACGGATCCATTGGCGCACCCGTCGTGTTGCCCGCACTCCGAAACTTAACCGCGCGACAGACCCGTTGTAAGAAACCGCAGTGGGTCGACCACCGTCGAATACGTAGTCGGGCAAGGTGTCAGGATCGTCGACAGGTGCGAGCACACTTACGTCAAACCCCCTCGCCATCAGGGTTAGCGCTAGGTCAGCAACGTGGCTTCGCACGCCACCGGGCACGTCCCAGGAGTAGGGGCAGACGATTCCCACGCGCTTCACACTCGAACTATTCACCACCATGGGTTCACTCACCGCGCCTTCCGATCCGCCATCCACACTTTCTGCAACATGTGCCAATCCTCCGGGTGTTCTGAGATACCCACTTCAAAGGCTCGAGCAATTTGCTGGGTCATGTGCGCGACCCGCTCACCTTTAGGGAGCCATTCAGGGACTTCAACACGATCGTGCATTACCCCAACAGCTAGCGGACCCTCGTAATGCATTGTCACCGGGTACATCGGTGCACCGGTCAGTAGCGCCAAAGTCGCGGGGCCGACTGGGAATCCGGCCGGTTTACCAAAGAAGTCAACAGTTACTCCATTGCCTGAAATGTCACGGTCCCCCAAAAGCGCCACCAGCCCACCTGATCGCAATCTCTGGATAAGGTTGCGCACGATTTCGGAATCACCCATGGGCAGCACTTCCATGCCGAGGGATTCTCGATATTGCAGAAACTGATCGAAGAGCTTTTCGGGTTTGAGTCGTTCGACAACGGTAGTTACGCGCCCGTACCGCTGAGCTCCCCAAGCTCCCGCTAAATCCCAATTCGCCATGTGGCCGGGGATCATCAACACTCCGGTTCCTGCATCCATGGCTTGGTCAAGTAGTTCGACGCCGCGCAATTCGAACCGAGTATGAAAGTGCTCTGGATTCATTTTCGGTAGCCGAAATGCCTCACACCAATACCGCATGTAACTGCGCATTCCCGCTCGAGTGAGCTTGTTCAATTCACGTGAATCAAGATCTGGGCAAACCCGGGCTAAGTTTTTTGACAGTTGTTCCACTCCACCCGCGTCCTGCCACCACAATGTGTCGGCCGCGGTTCGAAACACTTGTTGTGCCACTCGTTCAGGCAACCGTTTCGTCGCTGCCCAACCCGCGGTATATGCCCAATTCGTTGCCGAATCGGTAATGGTTCGTCTATCCACCATGATTGCTAGTCCGATGAATTTTCAGAACGAGGCTTGAGCTGCTTGCGCACGTGAATTACCCGCTGAATGACCGTAAGTACACCAAGTACCGCGAGAGCCCAAACCACAATGTCGAGAACCCACGGAACTCCAACACCGGCGAGGAAGAGGGCAGCGAGAATTGCCATGAGTCGTTCGGCTCTTTCAACGAGACCAACATTTGCCTCAGCACCGACCGCTTCAGCCCGTGCTTTCGTGTAACTCGTAACCTGCCCGGCCACCAGCGCGATCAAGGTTCCCGCCGCAAGCCACATTTCACCGTTAATCGCCGCCCAGAATGCAACCGATCCAAAGATGGCTCCGTCAGCGACGCGATCCAAAGATGCGTCCAGAAAATTCCCCCACGGCCCGCTTGAACCGTTCATGCGGGCCATAGCGCCGTCAAGTAGGTCAGCGACTGCGAAAACAATCACGCCAAGAACACCAATCACAAAACTCCCGCGAGCTATGAACAGCACGGCGCATAACACTGCGCCAAGAGTGCCCACCACTGTGACAGCATCTGGTGAGACGTGTAGACGCAGCAATAACTTTGCGGGCGGATCAAGGATTCCACTAACCGCCCTGCGTGCTTTAGGATTGTTCAGCATTGACTTGATGCTACCGTTGGACCGTGCCAATCAATGCATCTATTGCCGTGCTGGCGACTGATTCCGCTCTCGCTGAGGCAGTCGCCCAGCAGATCAGCGGTCACCAGCGCTTTAGCGTCCCAGCCAAAGTCAGGGGCAACGAAGTTGATCAGTCGATCACTTTTGGGGAAAGCATCAGTCTAAGCGCCCTCCCGGTGAAGCCCGGTCACTTTGACCCACCCCAGTTGGGCTCCTTTTTAGGTTGGGGCGCGGACACTGCATTACTTGTAGTCGACTGTTCCGTTGGACTTGATGCAGAGACTATTCAACGTGGGCAAGAGGTCTCCCAGCACCACCCACTTTTGGTTGCCGTGACCGGACTAAACGCCCCAGGGGCAAATTTTGATGAAACGCTAGCAGTAATTTCTCGCGTAGTGGATCAGGGGCTCCACGTGGTAGCCGTCACCTTGCCCGTGCATCAGGAATCTGAACCAGGCGAAGAGCCGTTAGTTAACGGCATCCTTGACTTAGTGGACTTGGAAATCAAAATTCACAACTCAGAAGGCGCTACAGCAACACATGCACTTGAACCAGCCCATTACGACTTGATCGAATCACACTTAAACGCACTCACCAATGCCTTAGTCGTTACTAGCACGGATGAGGATTTGATTCACTCGGTACTTGAACACGGTTTTGAGTCAGTTGATCAGTTGCGCGAAGAACTCCTTAGTGCGACTGCTCGTCGAGAACTCATCCCTGTTTTTGCAATTCAAGGCTCCATCGGAGCAACCGAACTCGCTGATTTTGCGTGTGAGTTAGACGTCGAACCTTGGACGCCAATACACGCACAATTGGGCACCCTCCTGAGTACTGCGATTGGCAACAACCAAGTCCGCATTTGGCAGGGTGAGCTCAGGATCGGGAAATATTTTGCGGATGACACTGAATGTGAAATCTTGCGCATTCACGGACGTGATGGAAAAGCCAAAGCGGTTGCCCAAAGCGGTGAAATCTTAAAGATTGACACGGATCTAGAAATAGTTGCGGGATGCACGATCAGTGCCGTGAGATCCAGCCCTCTTGTAATAGATCACGTGTTTGAGTGAGTAATTGCGGTAGTACTTTTGTTTCACCAATGATTGGCATGAAGTTAGCATCCCCACCCCAACGAGGCACGACATGTTGATGCAGGTGGGCTGCGATTCCCGCCCCGGAAATTGATCCTTGATTCATGCCAAGGTTGAAACCTTGGGCGCCCGAAACGGTACGCAGCGTCTTCATTGACTCTTGGGTGAGCAAAGCGATTTCATCACGCTCGACATCAGTTAAATCCGTGTAGTCGGCCACATGACGATACGGGCAAATCAATAGGTGCCCCGCGTTATAGGGGTAGAGATTTAACACAACGTAGGCCAAGGCCCCTCGGTGGGCAACGAGATCAAGTTCGTCGCTTCCATCAAGTTCGGGGGCAACACAAAATGGACATGCATCACTTTTATTGCCATCACGCAGATATTCCAACCGATGCGGGGTGTAGATCCGATCCCACGACTTCGTCACATCACACCTGCACTCGATCGCTTACGGCTTGAGCGATCTCTTCAATTGCCGCAGCAATCGGAACACCATTTTTTTGAGTTCCATCGCGATACCGGAATGAGACCGCACCGGCAGCGACGTCCTCATCTCCTGCAATCAGCATGTAGGGCACCTTCTGCTTTTGCGCATTACGAATCTTTTTCTGCATGCGGTCATCAGAGGAATCCACTTCAATGCGAAGGCCTCGCGCCCGCATGTGAGCGGCCACACCATCAAGGTAGTCAACATGGGCATCAGAGATCGGAATTCCCATGACTTGAAGCGGAGCCAACCAGGGAGGGAAAGCCCCTGTGTAGTGTTCTAGCAGCACAGCGAAGAAACGCTCAATTGATCCAAAAAGTGCCCGGTGGACCATGATCGGGCGCTGCTTGGTTCCATCAGAGCCTTGATACTCAAGGTCGAATCTCTGCGGTAACTGGAAGTCGACCTGGATCGTGGACATTTGCCAGGTGCGACCAATTGCATCTTTCGCCTGAACGGAAATCTTGGGACCGTAGAAAGCTGCGCCACCCTCATCAAGTACCAGCTCGAGATTCTGCTTCTGGGCAGCCAACCTGAGAAACTCGGTGGCCTCTGCCCATTCCTCGTCGGTTCCCACGCACTTCTCTGGATTCTTGGTTGAAAGTTCCAAATAGAAGTCGGTCAGGCCGTAGTCACGCAGTAAACCAAGAACAAAGTCTAAGAGCGAGTCCAACTCTTGTGGGAGTTGTTCTAACGTGCAATAAATATGTGCATCATCTTGAGTAAACCCTCGGGCACGCGTGAGTCCATGCACCACTCCGGATTTTTCATACCGATATACCGTGCCAAATTCAAAAAATCGCAGCGGAAGCTCACGGTAGGAACGCCCACGTGCCGAGAAAATCAAGTTGTGCATAGGGCAGTTCATGGGCTTTAGGTAGTAGTCAGCACCTTGACGCTTGACTTGACCATCAGGGTGATATTCCGCATCCAAGTGCATCGGCGGATACATGCCGTCGGCATACCAGTCAAGGTGGCCAGACTTTTCAAACAATGCACCCTTGGTGATATGCGGTGAGTTCACGAATTCGTAGCCTGCTTCTTCATGCCGCTTGCGGGAGTAGTCCTCCATGACCCGGCGAACGATTCCGCCCTTGGGGTGGAAAACCGCAAGGCCCGAACCCACTTCTTCTGGGAATGAGAACAGATCCAGTTCAGAACCAAGTTTGCGGTGATCGCGCTTCTCTGCTTCGGCTAAGAATTCCAAGTAAGCGCGTAATTCTTCCTTACTTGGCCATGCCGTTCCATAAAGTCTCTGCAATGACTCTTGCTTTTGATCACCCAACCAGTAAGCAGCCGAGGAGCGCATCACCTTGATAGCATTTTGCGGGATGTAAGACGTGTCTGGGACATGCGGACCACGACACAGATCACTCCAATAGGTCTCACCCGACTTTGCATCAATATTGTCATAGATGGTGAGTTCGGCTCCGCCCACCTCCATGACGTCCGGGTCAAGTACTTCAGCCCCAGCATTGGCACCAATCAGACGCAATTTGTAGGGTTCATTCGCTAATTCGGCGACGGCTTCTTCTCGCGTTACCACCCGACGACTAAACCTCTGGCGACTTTTAATGATGCTCTGCATCTCTTTCTCAATCGCCTCTAAATCTTCAGGCTTAAGCGATTCGGGTAAATCAAATTCGTAATAGAAACCGTCAGTGATTGGCGGCCCGATTCCCAACTTTGCGCTCGGGATCAGTTTCTGGGTTGCTTGCGCTGCCACGTGCGCGGCCGAGTGTCGAAGGATCGACAGACCTTCGGGCGAAGAAATGTGCACACCAGAAACCTGATCACCTTCGGCTAACTCGGTGGCAAGATCGAACACGACTCCATTAATGCTCGCGGCAACCATCCCCGACTGCTTAGGGAACAGGTTCAAAGCGGTTGAGCCGGTTTCTTGGTCACTCACGCGAGAATCTTGACCTTCTAGCACTGTGACCTGCACTGGACTCCTCTAAAAAATGGCGCGGTTAACCGATCGAATTTCGGTGGGCGATACTGGGTTCGAACCAGTGACCCCTCGCGTGTGAAGCGAGTGCTCTACCACTGAGCCAATCGCCCGAAACTGCGCCCCACCGTACTACTAGGGTCCCTGATCCGGCTTCGCGCAGCGTGTTCAACGGGGATCTCGGCCTGTTGGGCCCTCAAATCCAAGGTTTTTCTACACTTTGGGTTTACCTTTATGCAGCGACATGCACACCCCACTATGTATGACCAACAAACACCTTTAAGGAGCAATTCCATGAAATTTTCCACCCGACTGCGCCGCACCGTTGGTGTGCTGGCCAGCCTCACCCTCGCTACTGGCGCGATCGCGATTGCTAGCCCTGCAGCACATGCAGCAAGCTCCCTAAGTGGACCCACCAGTGCCAATGTCTCGCAGCAGGTTACGTACACCTTTTCGTCTCCACCCGCTGGCAACCTCGTACTCGAAGACACAAATGGTCAGAACTACGCCTACCAGACTGCCGGGTTTGGTGATCCAAATGCCTACTTCACATTCGTCACATCCTTGAACGCTCAAAACTTGACACTTTTTATTGCAGATCAAAATAGTGGAGCAGTCCTCTCTAACTCTGTGAATTTGACCATTGGCGGAGTAGTGGCAACAACCACGACCATTAGCGCCCCAAACACCGCCACCCTGGGACAATCAATCACCATCACTGCGACCGTCACCAGTGCTGGCGGGAGTCAATACAACCCACCAGGACAGGTGCGCATCACTGATGCAAACAACGCAACCATCACCACAATGGGTCTGACCAATGGCCCAGGTTCCGGTCAGTCATTTGCCTATTTCCGATGGACCCCAAAAACTGCCGGGACCTATTTATTTATTGCTACCTACGTTCCATCTGCTGGAAGCTTGGCAACAGGGTCAACTTCCATTCAAGACTCCCTGATCGCCACCCCCAGTGGGAATACAATTTCAATTTCGGCACCACCGACCTTGAGTTTGGGAACACCGGTCACGTTGATTGCAACCGTTTATCCATCTAATGTTCAAGGCTCCGTTGGCTTCACGGTCAACGGTTCACCCATCAGCGCTTCGATCCCGATAAGTAACGGTAGCGCTGCGTTTACTTGGACACCTAATGTTGGTGGAAAGATCACACTAGGTGCGAGTTATACGACCAACATTGGTGGTTCAGGCTCAACGTCTGAGGTAGTCACCGTGAGCGCACCTACCGCGACCGACGTCATCACACTTGTTCAGCCGGGTTGGGGGGCTTGGGCCAATGGTGGCAGTTACAACATGGGCAACGGCTCAAACTTCGCATTCCAAGCAAGTACCTTGTCAGGTGCTCCCGTAAGCCTGACCGAAACGGGTCCATGCCAAATTTCTGGACTCACCCTGTCGGTGAATTCAGGTTCTGGTAACTGCAACATGAAGGCTTCCTCACCCGGTGGAAACGGCTATGCAGGCGTGACCTACGGCTACAATATCAACTTGGTACCAGGAATTCAGACCGCCAAGATCTCCGCGCCCCCATCAGGTCGATTCAAAGTAGGCCGGGTTCTCGTCCTTGAATCACCGAATGTGGTCGACACCAATGCAGGCCAGAACATCGACTGGAAGATTAAAAAGGGTGGAAAGAAGTATTGCACCCTGCTGTATCCCAACACTGGAGCAGTGACCTTGCGAATGAAGAACAAGGGAACCTGCACCGTAATTGGCAAGGCACCCGGAATTTCAGGTCAATGGCAGCCATTTAAGACTGCTCGCAACTACACAGGTCGCTAAGCAAACCTGGACAACTCAGACTGGGCGGGATTCCTTCGGGAGTCTCGCCCAGTTTTCCTTGTCCCGTTCGACTCGATTAAGATATGAATCCGCAAGCCGCCGCAGCTGATGGCAAGAAACATCAAGTTCGCGCTCACCCAGTACCGCAATAGTTTGAACTCCTCGCGTACTCGACAGCAGCGCCGCTGAACTTGCCCGGTCTAACAGGTCGGCATCAATGTCTGCTTCGTTCACAACACCAAGTTCAAGAAGTACAGCACGAGTAATGCCTGGCAAACACCCAGAACTCAGCGCAGGAGTTAATACCTTGTCGTCCACCACAATCACAATATTGCTCGTTGCGGCTTCAGCCAAGTGGCCTGCATTATTGAACAACAATGTTTCTGCGTAACCACGATCCTTTGCCCATTTCAATGCGACCGCATTCTCAGCGTATGAAACCGTCTTCGCTCCAGTGATCGACGATTTTTCATTGCGCGTCCACGGAGAAATGATCACACGTGCACTCATTGGCCACGGATCGACATCAACTATTGACGCTAGCAATATTGGCTTGAAAACTCCACCAAAGAACGTGATTCGCAAACGGCCAAGTTTTGTTTGATGAATAGCAATCAGTTGTTCAATACCTGCATGAATCACATTGACTTCAGGTGAGCGCAGTCCAAGAATGTTACATGAATTGT
Organism: Candidatus Nanopelagicales bacterium; assembly: GCA_041689915.1. Taxonomy (GTDB): domain Bacteria; phylum Actinomycetota; class Actinomycetes; order S36-B12; family S36-B12; genus UBA4592. The sequence goes on from JBDNFH010000169.1 coordinate 46,304, forward strand.
CTAACCGGGCAAGGTGTAGGTTGAGAAATTCTGGCACCTGATCTCTGACCAAAATGGTCTCGAACACTCCCTGCCCTGTTAATACTTCGTGTGTTGTCCCAATTGCAATTGACGCTTCCCAATTTCCATTTAGCCACTGAATCGTCTTCATGGTTGATTCCACGTTTCCTCCGCAATTTTTGCAAGATGCCGCGCTTTTAACTGCGTCTCTTCCCATTCCTTGTGTGGATCCGAACCCCAGGTGATCCCAGCACCCGTACCGAATTTGAGCTGGTCACCGTCAACCCAAAAAGTTCGAATCGCAACAGCCAGACTTGCAGTCTGTGTATCAGTGTCAATCCAACCGAATGCGCCGCAGTAGGGACCTCGTTGTTCCGGCTCAAGTGATTCAATAATTTCACACGCTGCAATTTTTGGTGCACCAGTAATTGAACCCGGCGGAAATGTTGCCTCAATAATTTCAGTCCACCTACACTTCGAGGAGATGTCCCCCTGCACGGTTGACACCAGGTGCACCAGGCCCGGATGTATCTGAATCTCAAGTAAGTCAACAGCCTTCACGCTGCCAACAACGCAACATCGCGAAAGGTCGTTGCGCACTAAGTCAACGATCATGATGTTCTCGGCCCGATCCTTCTCTAATAGTCCGCTTGGGGTGGAAGCAGTTCCTTTAATCGGCTTGGAGGTTAACTGTGAGCCTTCCCGGGAGAGATACAGCTCCGGACTTGCGCACGCAATCCGAATTCCTTCACCGGGAATGCGCAGTGCACCTGCATGAGGGGCAGGATTGCCGAGTGCAAGGAGCGCATCAAGGGCCATGATGTCGGCATCTGGGTCAAACTCATTCGATCGAATCCGACAAATATTTGCCTGGTACACGTTCCCTACCGAAATGGCGCTCCGAGTGCTCTCAACCGCCTGCTCATACATCTCGCTATTCATGGAACTGGTCCACGTTGAACTATCAACTCCCACCCAAGCACCGATTGTTGATTCCCGCGGCTCACTTTCCCAGGATGCAAAACGCGCAAACACTGGTTGACCAGAGAATGGAATCATCACCGCCCAACGACCACCGGCTTCAACCGAATCAATGCTGCGGCTCAGATCTGCCAGGTCATAGGCGTATTCGTTACCGAACCGAGCCATCGGTATCGAACTTGCACTTAATCGTGGCCCACCCGGCTCATCCATGATGATAGCCTGCCCGGGGTCCCCTAGAGCCCTCCGCTTTGGGTCTAGTATTCGCGGTCAGATAGTGTTTGACCTCGCTTGACGGACGTGCGTCTGTGAGCGTGCGGACGTAGCGCAGTGGTAGCGCATCACCTTGCCAAGGTGAGGGTCGCGGGTTCGAATCCCGGCGTCCGCTCGAAGGGTTATTAAGTATCTAAAAGCCCATCTGGTGGAGTGGCCGAGAGGCGAGGCAACGGCCTGCAAAGCCGTGTACACGGGTTCAAATCCCGTCTCCACCTCTTAACAATTAAATAGATAACCTAAGGGCGATTGGCGCAGGGGTTAGCGCGCTTCCTTGACATGGAAGAGGTCACAGGTTCGATTCCTGTATCGCCCACTCAAAAAATTCTTGATAATCAAGGGTTTTTCTCATTTCCGAGGGTCGGCGTGCAACTGTCCGTGCAACTGAGAAGGCTAGCGCACGCCGAACGTTGAGCCGAAGATGCCGTGGTTTGCCTTATCTAGGTCCTGGTTTGATTCTGCGTGGCAGGTGGTCCTTAGATGGGTCGGGTTGGGATTCTCACAGAATTTCGCCGGCTTGGGTTTTGATGAGAATGCGGATGTGTGTTCCCGCCTGTTCGATGCGAATTCCAATGTGATGGAGTTTGGATGGGTGGCTCAGGGTGACCGAAAAGCGGACCGCAAGCCTACGATCCTCAGTCGTGGGTCAAGGGGTGGGATCGAAGTGTTGATGTGGCGGTTGCGTGGTGGGCCATTTCAGGTGCGTCTCATGGGTGTGTTGGTGCTGACCGTGGGGTCTTCTTCGGTGGTTGCACTGCCAGGGTCGACGCAGCAGTCGGGCTTTTTAGCAATAGTGCGGCGCCTAGCTGCTCGGCGTATGGCGAAGATGCCTGCCGCGAGCATGAGGGTCATGCCGGCACCGATGAGCCACGGATTTCCTAGGGCACTACCTAAGACGCCGAGGGTACCTCCGGCAATCACGATGGGGAGGACGGCGCAGCATAGCGCTAGGAGTAGCCCGCCGCCGAGGACTGCGAGCATGGGGCCAGTGCCGGCGGGTTGCTTCTTCTTATTGTTCATCGCGCGTCACGAGTCTGGGTCGGCGTTGCGGCCGGGATGCGGGGGCAGCAGTCCAGTGTGGTTGTGTTGTCTGCGGCCAGGGACCGGGCGAGCATGATCAGATCTTTGATGCGGGGGTCGCCAATGGAGTACTGCAGTTTGTGCCCGTCTCGGCGGGCGCTCACGTAACCACAATCGACTAGGCATGAGAGGTGAACGGACACGCGGGGTTGGGAGATTTCGGCGTGCTCAACGCAGTCGGCGGTGGTGCGTTCACCGCCTAAGATGAACTCCAGCAACCGAAATCGGGTGGGGTCTGACAGGGCTCGGAAGAACCGCGCGACAGTGTCCGAATGCGAACACGTTAACGGGTTGCCTGCGGCTAACACGGTGGTGGCGGGTTGGGGCATGATGGACCTCCAATACTTGACACTATTTGCTTACGCGAATACTATCACCTCTGGGACTATTCGGCAATCCGAATTGAAGAGTGTCCTTCCCGGGGGCGAACAAGGAGACGAGACCAGATGGCACAGATCACTGCGGGATACGACTTGGCAATCATCGGCTCGGGTTCAGCGGCGTTCGCCGCTGCGATCGCGGCACGGACCAAGGGCAAAACGGTGGTCATGGTCGAGCGCGGTGTGATTGGTGGCACTTGCGTCAACGTGGGTTGTGTGCCCTCCAAAGCGCTGCTGGCTGCTGCCGAGGCCCGCCACGGCGCCCACGCTGCCAGCCGCTTCCCTGGGATCACCGCCAACAGCGCAGAGGTGGATTTCCCGGCCCTCATCGAGGGCAAGAACGCCCTGGTGCGGCAGTTACAGTCAGATAAATACACTCACCTCGCCCGCGATTACGGATGGCAGATCGTGCCGGGCACGGCGTCCTTCACCACCGGGCCGACCCTGCACGTCACCGGTACCGAAGGTGGCAAGGATCTCCACCTGGAGGCCACACACTTTCTGATCGCTACCGGCACGGCCCCCTGGGTCCCGCCCGTCCCCGGTTTGGAAGCGGCCGGATACCTGACCTCAACAAC
>JBDNFH010000170.1:0-29663 GCA_041689915.1 Candidatus Nanopelagicales bacterium
CCAAAAAAAGTAAAACCATTGGGCAGGACAGGGCCGAAGGTGATGCCGCGAACACTGGCAATACCGGCCGTAGACCGCCCCTGGCGTGAAGTAGAGGGCTAAATAGTCAATGAATCGGGGCACTCAAATGGATAGCCCTTTTACATTTTCATAAAGAAATATGCTACCGTCATACATAACCCTGAACAAAATTCTAGACTCTTAGTTGTTTCGAAATGAAACAACTTCCGGAACCCTCTATTTACTTGAATTGGAGTTGTATATGAGCGTTGTGCGTGCGGCATTAGTTCAGACAGACTGGACGGGCGACAAAGAGTCAATGATCCTCAAACACGAAGAATATGCCCGAGAAGCTGCAGCCGCGGGGGTCAAGGTTATTTGTTTCCAAGAACTTTTCTACGGTCCGTATTTCTGTCAGGTTCAAGACGCCGAGTTTTACTCTTATGCCGAGGCCATCCCGGGGCCGACAACGGAGCGTTTTCAGGCGCTAGCTCGTGAACTTGAGATGGTCATGGTTTTGCCAATGTATGAAGACGCTGGTCCTGGTTTTCTCTACAACACCGCCGCGGTCATTGATGCCGATGGAAGTTACCTAGGGAAGTACCGAAAGCAACACATCCCCCATGTCGAAGGTTTCTGGGAAAAATTCTACTTCCGCCCCGGCAATGGTGGTTATCCGGTTTTTGACACGGCCGTTGGCAAGATTGGCGTCTACATTTGTTACGACAGACACTTCCCAGAGGGCTGGAGAGCCCTCGGCCTTAATGGGGCTCAAATTGTTTTCAATCCTTCAGCCACTTCCCGAGGCCTCTCCCAGTACTTGTGGAGTATTGAGCAACCAGCGGCAGCAGTAGCCAATGAATACTATGTCGGCGCAATTAATCGGGTAGGAATCGAAGATCTTGGCGACGACGACTTCTACGGTCAGTCATATTTTATTGATCCAGAGGGCAGTTACGTAGGAGAAAAAGGTGACGCCTACAAGTCGGAGCTCATTATTCGCGACCTCGATTTGAATCTGATCAACACTGTGCGCACCCGCTGGCAGTTTTATCGCGATCGCCGCCCAGATGCCTATCAAGATCTCATTCGCCCATAGCGCCGGGAGCCCACATGACCACTTTGATTAAGAATGGCCTCGTTGTTTCCCCACAGGGCGCCATCGCATCAGACGTATTGATTGACGGAGAAAAGATCGTGGCCGTCCTTACTCCCGGGGATACTTCACTGGGCAATGAGTTAACGTCAACCGCTGACCTAGTGATTGACGCTGCCGACAAGTACGTGATTCCTGGCGGTATCGATGCTCACACTCACATGGAGCTACCTTTTGGTGGCACATTCGCATCAGACACATTCGACACCGGGACACGTGCTGCCGCTTGGGGTGGAACAACAACCATCATTGACTTTGCCGTACAAAAATTCGGTGAGCGGGTCCAAGACGGCTTGGCCGCATGGCATGAAAAGGCCCGTGGTAACACCCATATTGACTACGCATTCCACCAGATCATTGGTGGCGTTGACGACGACTCCCTTAAGGCCATGGACGAGCTCGTCAATGAAGGTATTACCAGTTTCAAGTTATTCATGGCCTACCCCGGTGTCTTCTACAGTGATGACGGACAGATCTTGCGCGCTATGCAGACTGCAGCCGAAAACGGCAGCATGATCATGACGCACGCTGAAAACGGTACGGCAATTGATGTCTTGGTCTCACAAGCCTTAGCCGCGGGCAAGACTGACCCCAAATACCACTCACTCACCCGGCCTTGGGAAACCGAGGCGGAGGCGACAAATCGAGCAATCATGCTCGCGCGAATGACTGGAGCACCGCTGTATATCGTGCACATGTCAGCTAAGCAGGCCGTGCAGGTCCTGCAGGCGGCAAAAGACGAAGCATTGAACGTCTTCGGAGAAACCTGCCCGCAGTACCTTTACCTCTCACTTGAAGAGCAACTTTCACAGCCTGGCTTTGAAGGGGCCAAATGGGTCTGTTCCACTCCCCTACGTTCAAAGGCTGAGGGCCACCAAGAAGAATTATGGAAATACCTTCGCACCAATGATCTCTCTATTGTCAGTACCGATCATTGCCCATTCTGTTTCAAGGAACAAAAAGAATTGGGCCTCGGCAACTTCTCGGCAATCCCTAATGGAATTGGTTCTGTTGAGCACCGCATGGACTTGCTCTACCAGGGTGTAGCGGACGGGAAAATCTCACTCGCTCGGTGGGTTGAAATCTGCTCGACAACCCCAGCCCGCATGTTTGGACTCTACCCACAAAAGGGTGTGATTGCGCCCGGCTCCGACGCCGATATTGTTATTTACAACCCGGCTGGTCGTACGGAAATCGGTTACCACAAGACCCACCACATGAATATGGATCACTCTGCATGGGAAGGTTTTAATGTAGATGGCCATGTTGACACGGTCATTTCACGAGGCAAAGTCGTGGTAGACGACAACACGTACCTTGGCCACATGGGACACGGTAAGTTCCTCAAGCGCGGTTTGAGTCAATACTTGATCTAACCCAGTTCAATGTTTCATTCACATCTCACAGTTTCACTACGGATTTACCCGGTAAATAACTATCAAGGAGAAATAAATGCGCACTATCCCCCACTGGATTAACGGCCAAGAAGTAGCACCCACTTCGGGGAATTTTGGCCCGGTTTTCAATCCGGCAACGGGGGAACAGCAGGCGCAGGTGGGTCTTGCCAGCGTCGCTGAAATGGATGCAGCAATCGCCACGGCGAAAGCCGCTTTCCCGGCCTGGCGCTCAACTTCCCTCTCCAAAACATCGGAGATCATGTTCCGTTTCCGTGAGCTCGTGGTGGCCCATCGTGATGAAATTGCCAACCTAGTCTCGATCGAACACGGCAAAGTGCCCAGCGACGCCGCAGGTGAGTTGGCCCGTGGAATTGAGACTATTGAGTTTGCCTGTGGGATCCCCTCACACATGAAGGGTGGATTCAGCGAACAAGTCTCCGGTGGTATTGATGTCTATTCGATCAAGCAACCACTCGGAGTGGTCGCAGGAATCACTCCGTTCAACTTCCCAGCCATGGTTCCGCTCTGGATGCTCACCAACGCCATTGCCACCGGTAATACATTTATTCTCAAGCCAAGTGAGAAAGATCCTTCCGTTACTGTGCTCATGGCTCGGTTGCTCAAAGAGGCAGGGTTGCCTGATGGCGTTTTAAATGTTGTCCACGGAGACAAAGTTGCGGTAGACGCCATTTTGAATCATCCAGATATCGCGGCCGTAAGTTTTGTCGGCTCAACCCCGATTGCGAAATACATTTATTCAACGGGAACGGCGAACGGTAAGCGGGTTCAGGCACTCGGTGGAGCCAAGAACCACATGGTTGTGTTGCCGGACGCTGACATCAATATGGCTGCCGACGCATCAGTCAGTGCTGGCTTCGGTTCAGCCGGTGAACGCTGCATGGCAATCGCCGTTGTTGTTGCCGTGGGTAATGTGGCTGACCCACTCATTGAGGCCATTGCTGCGCGCCTCCCTGCACTCAAAGTTGGCCCAGGAACCGACCCGGTTAATGAAATGGGACCGCTCATTACGGGTGAACATCGCGACAAAGTTGTCTCCTATATCGCTGGTGCTGCTGGCGAGGGAGCCACTGTTGTGGTTGATGGTCGCGAAGGCTCACTCCCAGAAAAAGGCTATTTTCTCAATCCTTCACTAATTGACCACATTCGCCCAGGCATGAAGGTCTACGACGATGAAATATTTGGACCGGTCCTTTCGGTAATTCGCGTCGACACTTATGAAGAAGCCGTTGATTTGATTAACAACAACCAATATGGAAACGGCACCGCAATATTCACCCGTGATGGTGGGGCTGCCCGCCAATTCCAATTTGATATTCAGATCGGCATGGTCGGTATCAATGTGCCGATACCCGTTCCGGTTGCCTACTACAGTTTCGGCGGCTGGAAGTCATCCCTCTTTGGCAATTCAAATATATATGGACCTGCAGGGGTTGAGTTCTACACACGCACCAAGACCGTAACTTCACGCTGGCCGGATCCTGCAACGAGTTCAGTTGACTTAGGTTTCCCTCAGACCCGCTAATTATTGAGAAAATAATACCCACTCACGAAAGGTTGGCGTTATGGATATCGGTGTCGTTTTGCAGTGCACTCCCCCGGCCGTCCGGGTTGTTGATCTGGCTCGCAAGGCTGAGACGTACGGCTTCAAGTACGTGTGGACCTTCGACTCACACATTTTGTGGGAGGAGCCGTACGTCATTTATAGCAAGATTCTCAATGAAACGCGCAATATCACCATTGGACCGATGGTTACCAATCCCGCAACCCGAGACATCACGGTCACCGCATCCGTATTTGCAACATTGAATGAAATGTACGGCAACCGAACCGTAATTGGAATTGGGCGAGGTGATTCAGCTGTTCGGGTGACAAATGGTAAACCCGTAACCGTCGCTGACCTTCGAGAAGCTGTTATTAATCTTAAAGGCTTGGTAAATGGTGAGTCCATCGATTACAAAGGCAATGACCTTCGCCTTCCCTGGGCATCAGAAAGTCGCACTCCTGTTTGGGTCGCCGCCTACGGCCCAAAGATGCTGGCCTTAGCCGGCGAGGTAGGTGATGGATTCATTCTCCAACTCGCCGACCCTTCAATCGTCGAGTGGACCATCAAGGCGGTTAAAGATGCCGCCAAAGCTGCCGGGCGAAACCCCGATGACGTAAAGATCTGTGTCGCCGCTCCTGCCTACGTCACCGAAGATGTTGCCCATGCTCGCGACCAGCTCCGCTGGTTCGGTGGCATGGTGGGAAATCACGTGGCCGACATAGTGAACCGCTACGGAGAGGGCGGCGGCGTAGTTCCACAAGCCCTCACCGACTACATCAAAGAACGCAAGGGCTACGACTACAACGATCACGGTCAAGCTGGGAATACACATACTGATTTCGTCCCTGATGAAATCATTGACCGCTTTTGCATTATTGGACCGCCAGAGGAACAAATTCGAAGACTGCAGGAACTCAAGGAGCTTGGCGTTGATCAGTTCGCACTGTACCTACAACATGACGACAAAGACCACACTTTGGCGCAGTATGGCGAAAAGGTGATCCCTGCTGTTGTAGAGAAGCGGCGAGCGAAAGACTAGTCATGTCGACCACACGTGAGCGGATCTCAAATGGAAGTATTTCCCTACTGTGGGCCCTTGCCGGCATTGCACTCATCGCAATCATGTGGGAGTTCACAAAGATCCTGGGAACGCTGATAGAACTACCTTTTAATACCTCGGATCAAGCAATGCCACATTTGTGGACCATGCTTTCGGGTATCACCCTCCCTGAAGTCAGAGGATCAGACACCACAGTCTTCCAGGCTGTCGTTGCAGCGGCGAGTTACTCGCTCATGTTGGCGCTTGGTGGATTTGTGATCGGCGTTACTGTTGGACTACTTCTCGCAATTATCATGCAACGCTTCTTATTTTTTGAGCGAGGACTCCTACCTTTTGTCATTGCCTCACAAACGGTTCCGCTGATTGCGCTTGCGCCATTGATTGTAGGAATCGGAAACCAAATCAGTTTTGGTCCAATTCAATGGTCAACAACATATTCCGTAATGTTCATTGCCGCCTATCTTGCCTTCTTCCCACTCTCCATTGGGGCGCTTCGTGGACTACAAGCACCCAGTGCTACCTCCCTAGAACTCATGCGATCCTATGCAGCCTCTAATAACAAAGTGCTCTGGAAACTGCGCTTCCCCTCCAGTATCCCTTATCTTGTGCCAGCCCTTAAAGTCTCGGCCGCGGCGGCTGTCGTCGGTACTGTCGTTGCTGAAATTTCGACTGGTGTTCGCGGTGGGATCGGACGACTCATGGTCGAATACGCGCGAGAAACTACATCGCAGCCAGCAAAGGTTTACGTTGCCGTTTTTGGTGCGATTGCATTGGGCCTCGCGGTTGCCGCAGCAATTACCGCGGTTGATGTGTTACTTACCCGGAATCTTCCCAAGAAAGGGCTCGCATGACATTGATCCACCAAAACACCGGAAGTGCACTCGCGATTTCTGGAGTCTCAAAAGTCTTTAATAAAGGCAACACTAATGAAGTCACGGCACTCTCTGATGTCAACCTCGATGTCCACACCGGTGAATTCATTTCACTCATTGGGCCTTCGGGCTGTGGGAAAAGTACGCTATTACGAGTTATCGGTGACCTCACCGAATTTGATTCGGGAAGCGTCCAGGTTTCAGGAAAGTCACCTGAAGACGCTCGCAAGGAACGTCTCTACGGGATTGCATTCCAACAGGCTGCCCTCTTTGATTGGCGAACCGTTAGCAAAAATATTGAGCTCCCGCTTGAACTCGCCGGTTGGGACAAGCACAAGCGCGAAGTGCGATCGGCTGAACTTTTGGACATGGTGCAACTTTCCGAATTCGGTACCCATCGCCCTTGGGAACTTTCGGGTGGAATGCAGCAACGTGTTGCAATTGCTCGTTCCCTAGCCGTTGACCCACCGATACTTCTCATGGATGAACCATTTGGCGCACTTGATGAAATGACCCGGGAACGTATGCAAAATGAGCTCTTGAGAATCCGTTTAGAAACGGGCAAAACAATTATTTTTGTTACCCACTCAATCCCTGAGGCTGTGTATCTTTCTGACCGAGTCGTCGTAATGTCACCACGCCCCGGTCGCATCACTGCAGAAATCACCGTGGACCTTGGCGACCGCAACGAAATGACTAGAGAGTCGGATCAATTCTTCCATTCGGTAACCGCGGTACGCGAAGCCCTACGACTGCATGACACTTCGGGATCCAACACGTCATCACATCGGGGAGAAATCTGATGCATTCGAAACTGAGTTACGTGTGGCCTCCGATATTGGTTGCCGCTATATTTCTCGGTGCGTGGCAACTACTCGTTGTAGTTCAAGATCTAAAGCCTTTCCTTCTGCCTGCTCCGAGCCTGATCGCCTCAGAATTCGCTAACGGCGCGACCTTGCTGTGGAGTGCCGCCGTATACACGGGCACGACAGCTTTTCTCGGATTGCTCTTTGGGACCGTCGCCGGATTGTTCATGGCTCTGCTCGCCCAAAGATTCATTACTGTCGACAAGTTGGTTACTCCACTCGCTGCAGGACTCGCCACCGTACCCATCATTGCTTTGACACCGATCTTGAACAATATGTTCAACATAACGAGCAGGACTCCACGGGTACTGGTAACAGCAATCATTGTGCTGTTCCCGATCTTTGTAAATGTAACTCGTGGCCTAATTAACGTAAACCCGGTTCAACTTGAACTCATGCGCTCACTCAACGCGGCGCCTCGAACGACTCTTCGTGTCCTTCGAATTCCTAACGCAATTCCATTCTTTTTCATCGGCCTCAAAATCGCGGCACCCCTCGCGGTCATTGCAGCCTTAGTCGCCGAGTACTTCGGTGGTCCACAGGAAGGGCTCGGTAGCCGTATTGCAAGCGCAGCGGCAAATACCGCCTACGGTCGCGCCTGGGCTTATGTTTTGGCCGCAATCATCACGGGCTTGATCTTCTACTTGGTGATCATTGCCATCGAGCGACTCGTGACACCTCGAAGTGCAAATGAGCTCACAAAAGCTTAAATCTTTCGTCGATTAATCAAATAAGGAGGAATAGTGAATAAAGGAAAAAACTGGATTCGCGTGGCAGCCGTGGCTGCCACGGGTCTTCTGGTGCTATCTGCATGTAGCAGTGGCGATGACACGGCAACTGACACGGCAAGTGAGTCAGTAGACGCCGCAACAACTGAAGAAACTGCGACTGATGAAGGTGCCTGCACCGAACTCACTCCAGTGTCACTGCAACTTCAGTGGTTCGTACAAGCCCAGTTTGGTGGCTATTACGCCGCAAAAGACTTGGGCTACTATGAGGAACAATGCCTTGATGTAACCATTCTAGAAGGTGGCCTTGACATCGCTCCCCAAACTGTCCTTGCCCAAGGCGGCGCCGACTTCGCCATCTCATGGGTGCCGAAAGCACTTGCCTCTCGTGAACAAGGCGCCGGGATCGTTGACGTAGGTCAAGTATTTCGCACCTCGGGAACGTTGCAGGTCTCGTGGGCAGATTCCAATATCACCACCGCGGCCGATCTAAAAGGGAAGAAGGTTGGCAACTGGGGATTCGGAAACGAATACGAACTATTTGCTGGAATCACTAAGGCAGGGCTAGACCCAGCCAAGGACGTTGAACTGATCGGGCAGCAGTTTGATATGCAGGCGCTACTCAATCGCGAGATTGATGCAGCTCAGGCCATGACCTACAACGAATACGCCCAAGTTTTGGAGGCAGTAAATCCAGATACAGGTGAGTTGTACCAGCCAAGTGACTTGAATGTCATCAATTGGAATAACGAAGGCACCGCGATGTACCAGGACGCAATTTGGGCATCCGAAGAACGCCTCAGTGATGCGACCTACCAAGACATCACTCAGCGTTTTGTCACAGCGTCACTCAAAGGCTGGATTCAATGCCGCGACAACGCACAAGAGTGCGCTGACATCATTACGGCAAACGGCTCCAAGCTTGGCGCCAGCCACCAACTATGGATGATGAACGAGATCAATAAGTTGGTCTGGCCTTCACCCATGGGTATCGGTGTCATTGAGCCAGAACTGTGGGCCCAGACCGTTAACGTTTCCCTGAACACCAAGAACCTTGAAGGGGCAACGATTATCACCGCCGAGCCACCAGCGGAGGCATACACGAATCAGTACGCGGAAGCTGCGAATGCCGCGCTCACCGCTGAAGGTTTGAATACCACCGGAGATGCGTACGCTCCCATTGAAGTAACTCTCAATGAGGCTGGTAAGTAACACTGCGTAATGCAGTGAGGGGCAGGAGCGATATTGCTCCTGCCCCTCACTTATGTGTATTCCGGCAAGAATACTTAAAATTTTTAACTCTCTAAATTAGCCATCACGTGCTTGATTCGGGTGTAGTCCTCGAAGCCATACATCGACAAATCCTTGCCATAGCCTGAGTGTTTGAATCCACCGTGCGGCATTTCAGCGACAAGTGGAATGTGCGTGTTAATCCACACGCAACCGAAATCGAGGCCTTTGGCCATACGCATTGCGCGGCCAAAGTCTTTAGTCCAGACGGAGGATGCGAGACCGTAATTCACACCATTGGCGTAGGCCAACGCTTGCGCTTCGTCATCAAATTTTTGGATAGTGACAACGGGACCGAAAATTTCATTTTGGATCATTTCGTCATCTTGCTTAAGCCCTGCCACAACCGTCGGTGGAATGTAGAAGCCGCGATCACCCTGGCGAGCGCCGCCGGCAACTACCTTCGCATGCTTGGGTGCACGCTCAATAAAGCCGAGCACCCGTTCCATGTGACCGGCGTTATTCACTGGAGGAACGAGCCCCGCTCCCATCGGTCCTTCTTCAAATGTCGTTGAAGTTGCCGCAGCCTGTTCTGCCATCGCAGCAACGAAGTCGTCGTAGATTTTGGGCGCTACGAGCATGCGAGTTGCCGCGGTGCAGTCCTGGCCTGCATTGAAGAATCCCGCGACAGCCAACCACTCTGCAGCCGCCTCAATGTCAGCGTCGTCAAAAACGACAACTGGAGCTTTGCCACCAAGTTCGAGGTGGACTCGCTTGACATCCATTGCGGCGGAAGCGGCTACCTGCATACCCGCTCGCACCGAACCCGTGATGGACACCATTTTCGGTGTCTTGTGCTCGACCAGTTCCTTGCCTGTAGTGCGATCACCACAAACCACGTTGAACACACCGTCAGGGAGCGCACCGGATTGAGCAATGAGTTCTGCCATTTTCAGTGTTGATGCTGGTGTGGTGTCACTGGGCTTGAGCACAACTGTATTTCCCGCAGCAATAGCAGGGAAAAACTTCCAGGTAGCCATCATCATGGGGTAGTTCCACGGAGTTACTTGACCAATAACTCCAATCGGCTCCCGGCGGACCATTGAAGTAAATCCGGTCATGTATTCGCCGGCCGCTTTACCTTCTAGGACTCGGGCTGCACCCGCGAAGAATTTGATTTGGTCAATCATTGGCGGAATTTCCTCAGCCATGGTGACCGGGATTGGCTTGCCGGTGTTTTCGCTTTCAACTGCAACGAGCTCCTCGGCGTGTGCCTCAAAGGTATTCGCAATTGTTAAAAGGGCCTGTTGACGCTCCGATGGCGTGGAGTTCTTCCATGACTCAAAGGCAGTCGCAGCCACTGCATAGGCGCGATCAATGTCAGCGGCACCAGAAATTGGCGCTGTTGCAAAGACTTCACCGGTAGAAGGGTTAACGAGTTCACTTACGGCTCCGTTTTGGGTGTCAACGAATTCTCCACCCACGAAGTTCTTTAGTTCTTTAGTCATGTATTCCTCCAAGTAGGGCCTACCCACACCGTAGCGTAAATCGCTCGCTTTCACTAGATTTTTACAACTTCACATGCGGTTTTCGTTGTTTAATTCATAAAAAGATACGAAAAGGCTTGATTTTCGATGAGCTTACGGGCAAGATGACCACATGGCTCGTAAATCTGCTCCCCTTGATGACGCATCGCGTGGCATTATTGAACAACTTCAGCAAGATGGTCGCCGGCCTTATGCAACGATCGGCAAAGCTGTGGGCCTGTCCGAAGCCGCGGTTCGTCAACGGGTTCAAAAATTACATGACCAAGGTGTTATGCAAATCGTGGCGGTCACTGATCCCGCCCAAGTGGGTTTTTTACGTTCGGCAATGATCGCAATTAAAGTTCACGGCGATGTGGAGGCGGTATCCAAGCAAATCGAAGCGCTACCGGAGATTTCCTATCTGGTACTGGTGACTGGTAAGTACGACCTCTTGGCTGAATGCGTAGCCGAAGACGACGATCATCTTCTTAAGGTCACAAATTCTCAGATTAGAAATATCCCGGGAGTTGTTTCAACCGAAACTTTCGTTTATCTCGGCCTTCGCAAACAAACCTACAGTTGGGGAACAAAATGACAACGACACCGCAATACGTATCCGAATCAGGACCAGATCAACTCGCCGATAAGGCACGGGATCATCTCTGGATGCATTTCACCCGGCACTCGACCTACGATGACGGTGGTCATGTTCCGATCATTACCAAAGGTGAAGGAGCCTACATCTGGGATGATCAAGGAAATAAATACTTTGATGGCCTTTCCGGACTGTTCGTAGTGCAAGCAGGTCACGGGCGTAGAGAACTGGCACAGGCGGCGGCGAAGCAAGCCGAGGAGCTCGCCTTTTTCCCTATTTGGTCCTATGCCCATCCCAATGCGATTCTGCTAGCCGAACGTCTGGCGCACTTGGCACCGGGTGATTTGAACCGCGTGTTCTTCACGACAGGCGGCGGCGAAGCGGTTGAAAGCGCCTGGAAACTTGCCAAGCAATACTTCAAGTTGACCGGAAAACCCAGCAAAACCAAGGTAATTAGCCGCGCGGTCGCCTACCACGGCACGCCGCAGGGAGCCTTGAGCATTACCGGCATCCCCGAAGCCAAGATTCCATTCGAGCCGCTGGTACCCGGTGGCGTGAAAGTTCCTAACACTAACTTTTACCGCGCGCCGGAAGAATACCGAGGGGACGAAAAAGCTTTTGGGCTTTGGGCTGCCAATCGCATTGCTGAAGCAATTGAATTTGAAGGCGCGGACAGTGTCGCTGCCGTGTTCGTTGAACCGGTCCAAAACTCCGGTGGTTGCTTCCCTCCTCCCCCCGGTTACCTGGAACGAGTTCGCGAGATTTGCGACGAATACGACGTACTCATGGTCGCGGACGAAACCATCACCGCTTTCGGTCGAATTGGTGACTATTTCGCTATGAACCGCTTCGGTGTCACACCAGACATCATTACGTGTGCCAAGGGAATGACTTCTGGTTACTCACCATTGGGTGCCATGATCGCAAGCGATCGACTCTTTGAACCGTTTAAACACGGAACGACTTCATTCCTGCACGGTTACACCTGGGGCGGTCACCCCGTTTCGGCTGCCGTTGCAATGGCAAACCTTGATATTTTCGAGCGCGAAGGCCTCAATCAAAATGTGCTGGATAATGAAGGCAACTTCCGTCGCACCCTGGAAAAACTGACCGACCTTCCCATTGTCGGCGACGTACGTGGTGCCGGTTACTTCTACGGAATAGAACTTGTCAAAGACAAGAAAACCCGTGAGACATTCAATGACGACGAGTGCGAGCGACTCTTGCGCGGGTTCCTGTCAAAAGCCCTCTTTGCTAACGGTCTTTACTGTCGTGCCGACGATCGCGGAGACCCCGTAATCCAGCTTGCTCCCCCACTAACAATCGGACAAAAAGAATTCGACGAAATTGAGAGCACCCTACGAACAGTGTTGACCCAAGCACTCGAAGTCCTGTAACGGTAATGACGTGACCGATTTCGGCGACAGCCCCAAAACGAAAGTGAAGCGCCTGCCGGAAAAAGCATGCACAGACACGCAAACTCTGCACGCGGTCCTGGATGCAGGTCTCGTCGCACATGTAGGCGTCGTGGATCACGGGCAACCCATTGTTATCCCAATGGGTTACGCCCGTGACCGCGACACATTACTGATTCACGGCTCATCAGCTTCACGAATGTTCAAACTATTGGATTCAGGTTCACCAGCATGTGTCACGGTGACCTTGCTCGACGGGCTCGTCCTAGCGCGCAGCTTGTTTGAGTCAAGTATGAATTACCGTTGCGCAATGGTGTTTGGAACTGCTACCCGGCTAAGTGGTCAAGCCGAAGTGAATGCCTTGCAAGTAATCACCGAGCATTTGATGCCTGGTCGCTGGGATGACGCTCGACAACCGGCTGCTAAAGAACTCAAGGCAACCATGACGCTTTCACTCCCACTTGATGAGTGTTCACTCAAAATCAGCGAGGGGCCACCCGAGGACCTCGATGAAGACCTAGCAAGTGATGCGGGCAAGACAATCTGGGCCGGGCACATTCCGATCTTTGAACAGCTCGGTGTACCAATCCCAGACCAGTTTGTCCCACAGGGAACCTCGATTCCTGATTACGTAACCACTTGGTCTCGCTAGAACAATGAATACCAGCCTTTGGTGTGAGCAGGCATCCACCCCCGTGTCAGTTTTTGACGGGCCACTTGACTCTGATCTCAACGTTGATCTGGCGATTGTCGGTGGAGGCTTCACCGGGCTATGGACCGCCTACTACGCGAATCAACTTGATCCCAACCTGAGCATTGCAATCCTGGAATCAGAGTTTGTGGGATTTGGTGCGAGTGGTCGCAATGGTGGCTGGGTATCTGCCCTGTTCCCGGCACATTTTTCTTCCCTCGCCCGTGCAACGTCACGTGATGCCGCTCGCCAAATGCACCAGGCAATGGTTACCAACATCGCTGACCTTGGCCAAGTGGCAGCCTCACACAGTTGGAATATTGATTGGGCACATGGTGGAAACGTCATTGCCGCCCGAAGCAACCTACAAAATGACCGGGCGCGGGACGACGCGCAGGAATTTGCGGACTGGGGCTTTCCAGAGGATCTGACGTACCTCACCGCACGTCAAACCCAGGATCGAATTAACGCAACCGACATTGTGGGCGGAACATTTACTCCCCATTGTGCAGCAATAGATCCCTATAAATTAGTTCAGGAACTCAGCAATTACTTACACGGACGCGGTGTCTCAATTTTCCAGGGAACTAGAGCTCTACGCATTGCTCCTGGTCTCGTCGAAACTTCCCGTAGGACGGTGCATGCACCACATATCATTAGGGCAACCGAGGGTTACACAAAGGCCTTGCATGGTGAGAAACGTTCGATCGCACCCGTGTATTCACTCATGGTAGCTACAGTGCCACTCCCAGCGAGTATCTGGGATGAAATTGGGCTAAGTGAACGCGAGACTTTCTCGGATTACCGTAATTTGATTATTTATGGACAACGGACGGCCGACAACAGGATCGCATTCGGTGGTCGCGGTGCGCCGTATCACTTCAATTCCAAGATTTCCCCACATCAGGACACCAACGCCAGGGTTCACACCGAACTTCGGGCAACGCTCACCCAAATGTTCCCTGTACTGCACGGGATTGAGTTCACCCACGCATGGGGTGGCCCACTCGGTATCGCACGTGACTGGTGGGCAAGCTGCAATTACGACCCACAAACTGGACTTGGTTCAAGCGGCGGGTACGTGGGTGACGGTGTTGGCACTGCACATCTAGGTGGCAAGACCTTGGCTCATCTCATTACCCAAACGAAATCTGAACTCACTACCTTGCCCTGGGTTAACCACAGGTCACGCAAATGGGAACCCGAACCACTGCGGTGGATTGGTGCCAATCTTGGATTGCACGTTATGCAAAGGGCCGACTCTTATGAGCAAAAAACCGGCAAAGTTTCTCGGAGTGCGTCCTACATGAGCCGAATGCTTGGGCACTAATTGAAGTTAGCAATTTCCCTATTGGTGAAGGCCACGTGAATTCGAGTCTTCCCCAACTCTCGTGCAAGTAATGCATTGATATTCCCTCTGATCGCATCGAGCTCGGGAATAGACTTAACTCCGGAATAGGAAAGTCGAACGTCGATTTCGATCAGTGAGCCCCGATTTACCGCGTAAACATCAGTGACAGTTTCGACCTGATCTGCGAGCAACTCCCTGATCCGTATCTCAAAAGCTCGGTCCTCACGCGTGCCCGTGATGCGACCGAATTCCGCCTTGATAGTGCGCCATGGCTCAGAAATCAGCAGGAGCACCAAAACAATCACCAAAAGAGAGTCTGCGATTTTCCTGATATCAAATGATTCACTTGTGATTGCGGTTCCGCTTGGAATAAGGGCGACTGCGATAAATGTGACGCCTGTTGCCGCGCTCATAATGGCGTCTAGGCGTGTCGCTTTTCTTTCCGCCGTCAGGACACCCGAAGGAGCCTTCGTCTCTGCCCGGGAGTAGTTGCGCGAAAGTAGAAGCAAAATCACGGCCGCAATCACGCCGTAGGCACCGGCAATCCCAAGGTGCACTTCAGTCGTGTCACCATGTAGGAAGTAGTCAATAAGTGAAATCACAGCTCCCACAAATGCTAGGCCAATCACTCCAACGATGATCGACGAGCGAATCAAGACATAGGTATTTTCTAGGGCTCCCTTGCCGTAGGGGTGTTCATAGTCCGGAGCCGAGCGAGAGGCCACCATAACCTTACGAGCAACGATTGCACTGGCGAAGTTTATGAGAGAATAAGCAGAATCAACAGAGAGCGCCGCGGCCGCCGAGAAGTAGTAAGCCCCGAAACCCAAAAATGCGAGCAACAGCATGGTCCATTGACCAACTTTGAGCGCACTTGATTCAGACACGACGAAAGCCTAGCCGCCAGTCCCATCTTAGATTGGATACAATTTAAAATATTGGATACATTCATGGTATTGTGCTTTCATGCCTACCGGACCCCTGGAACTATTTGCCCTAGATCATCACTCTAGTGAAGAAGACCGGGCAATCGCAGCCGTCGTTAAAGAGTATGTCGACACTAATATCAAGCCCCATGTTGCTGATTGGTTCGAAAAAGGTGACATCCCGGCCCGGGAACTAGCCCGCGACTTCGGCTCCCTCGGAGTGCTTGGCATGCACCTGGAAGGTTACGGGTGTGCTGGTACCAGTGCAACGGCCTACGGCCTCGCCGCCCTTGAACTTGAAGCCGGCGATTCGGGGATTCGCTCACTTGTCAGTGTCCAAGGGTCCTTGGCCATGTTTGCCATTCATGAATTTGGCACCGAAGAACAAAAGCAGGCCTGGCTCCCCGGCATGGCGAGCGGTGAAATCGTTGGGTGTTTCGGGCTCACCGAAGCTGACTTTGGTTCAAACCCACAAGGCATGCTCACAAATGCCAAACGTGATGGAACAGACTGGATTCTCAATGGTTCAAAGATGTGGATCACCAACGGTAGCGTGGCTGACGTTGCCGTTGTGTGGGCCCAAACTGATGACGGAATTCGCGGTTTCATTGTTCCAACAAATTCACCAGGGTTCGTGGCAAACACAATCCACAAAAAGATGTCACTACGCGCCTCGGTAACAAGTGAACTGGTATTCACTGACGTACGCCTCCCAGCAGACTCAATTCTTCCTGGCGTTAAAGGACTACGCGGGCCGCTTAGTTGCCTAAATGAAGCTCGGTTCGGAATTGCATTTGGCTCATTGGGTGCTGCTCGCGACTGCCTTGAAACCGCAATTGACTATTCCGTCAATCGGGTTCAGTTTGACCGACCCATTGCTGGTTACCAGCTCACTCAGAAAAAACTAGCCGACATGACACTAGAGCTCGGCAAAGGAATGCTTCTTGCCCTGCACCTGGGACACCTCAAAGACACTGTGGGAGTTTCCTCCGAACAAATTTCGTTGGGCAAACTGAACAACGCGCGCGAATCACTGAAGATCGCGCGTGAGTGCCGGAGCATCCTCGGAGGCAACGGGATCACGCTCGAATATCCCATTATTCGACACATGAACAATCTGGAGTCGGTAGTCACCTACGAAGGTACAAATGAAATGCACACCCTTGTGATTGGACACGCACTTACCGGCCTAGCAGCGTTCAAATAACACGATGCCTGGCGCCCTTGAGGGAATAGTTGTCGCTGACTTCTCACGAATCCTCGCGGGGCCGTATGCGAGCATGTTGCTGGCGGACTTTGGTGCAACCGTTATCAAAGTTGAACACCCAGAACATGGTGATGACACCCGGCAATGGGGACCTCCGTTTACGGCCGAGGGAAAGGCAACCTATTTCGAATCAGTGAATAGGAATAAACGCTCTATAGCACTGAATCTTCGAAACTCCAATGACTTACGCCGCGCACACAAGCTCGCCGCTTTGGCCGACGTTGTTATCGAGAACTTCCGGGTTGGTACGCTGGACAAATTTGCCTTGGACTATCAGAGCGTTAATACATCCAATCCCACAGTTGTGTATTGCTCGATTAGCGGATTCGGCAGCAAGGAAGGGAAAAACTTACCCGGATACGACTTATTGATTCAAGCCATGGGTGGACTCATGAGCGTCACCGGGATTGATGAGCCAACCAAAGTTGGCGTTGCATTGATTGATGTACTGACCGGCTTGCATGCGAGCAATGCGATTATGGCGGCAATCATTGAACGAGTAAATTCAGGAATTGGCCAACAGCTGGAAGTGAATTTACTCTCCGTGTTGCTTTCCTCAATGGTCAATCAAAGTAGCGCCTACGTTCTGGGTGGGGTTACTCCAGGACTCCTGGGCAATGCGCACCCCAGTATTGCTCCCTATGAAGTCTTTGATTGTTCTGATAGATCACTCGTGATCGCGGTTGGGAATGACACCCAATTCGCGCATCTATGTTCTGTACTCGGCATTTCCCAATTAGCCAATGACACCAAGTTCGCAACAAATACAAACCGTGTTGCACACCGAGAGCATCTTCGAATCGAATTAAATAAAGTACTTGCCACTGCCACGGCAGACGATTGGTACTCCCAACTCAATGAACGCGGCGTACCCTGTGGTCCGATCAACTCAATCCCTCAAGCATTTGAATTAGCCAAGCAACTTGGACTTGAACCCGTACACGAAGGCATGATTGCCAACCCGGTCAACTTCAGTCGAACTCCGGTCGAATATCGATTGGTTCCGCCAGACCTAGGATCTTCGACAAATGAAGTGGTTGCACAATTTGGGTTGGACGACTAGTCCACACTTTCCTGCGGACTCTTCTTATTCGAAAGAGATCGCTTGGCCGCACTAGCAAAGACTCGCACGAGGACTCCGATAAATACCAAGTTTAAAGCCATTTGCATCATAGTTGCCCCACGTGCCGGGACCGTATTTGGCGCGATATCTCCAAAGCCAACGGTCGCCAAAATGGTCAGTGCGAAATACATTGAGTTAAATGGTGTAAGTACCTCGGTGAAGGCTCCAGGATCTGCCAGGGAAATCCCCGCATAGATACTTGCGAAAATTGCCAGCAGTAAAATTCCGGTAGTTAGCATCGCTTCAGCTGCTCGGATATTTGGGAAATTTGATTTTTGGACTGCGCGCAACTGTCGCACGAAAAAGATGATGTAAATCGCAGTCAGAACGAGCAAGCCCACTATGACACCGATTGCACGAAAATTCTGATCCTTCGGCAACCAGCTCAGCATAAACACGACCAAAACAATTAAGATCACGGTTCGAAATATCACGGCAATAAGCTCTCGTAATAGCGAATTTCTATTCGACGTCCCCTGTGCCGGGATCTGCGAGTTTAACGTCATGCGTGCTTCACTACCCTTCTAGTTCAATGCGGCTAGCTGCCCGCATGCTCCGTCAATTTCACTGCCCCTCGTGTCTCGCACCGTTACCGAAATACCTGCATCTTTAAGGATTCGAACGAAAGCACGTTCATCTTCGGGGCGAGAGGCCGTCCACTTCGATCCGGGTGTTGGGTTGAGTGGAATGAGATTCACGTGCACCAATTGACCTTGAAGCCGTTGGGCCAGAAGCTTGGCGCGTTCTGCCTGGTCGTTGATGTCCTTAATCATTGCGTATTCAATACTTACCCGCCGCTTGGTAATATCGGCGTATTCCCATGCCGCATCAAGAACTTCCTCAACCGACCAACGGGTGTTGATCGGCACTAATGTGTTCCGCAACTCGTTGTCGGGTGCGTGCAATGACACCGCCAAGGTCAGGGGTAATCCTTCAGTGGCCAACTGCCTAATCCGTGGAACCAACCCAACAGTTGAGACCGTCACCCCGCGCGCACTGATGCCTAAACCGGAAGGGCTGGGATCAACTATTCGGTGAATGGCCCCCATGACCGCCTTGTAGTTAGCCATAGGTTCACCCATGCCCATAAACACAATATTAGAAATGCGACCAGGTCCACCGGCAATTTCATTACGTGCCAGTGATTGTGCACCGGCCAGTACTTGACCAAAGATTTCAGCCGTTGACAGATTCCGGGTCAGGCCCGCTTGACCGGTTGCGCAGAACGGACAATTCATCCCACAACCAGCCTGTGAGGAAATGCAAATAGTCACCCGCGATGGATAACGCATGAGGACGCTCTCCACGAGTGAAGCGTCATGTAGGCGCCACAGGGTTTTGACGGTCTCACCGTTATCGCACTCAACGCAGCGGATGGGATCAAGTAGATTGGGGAAGAGTTTGCTCTGGATGTGTGGCTTCGCGGACTCGGGAATGTCACTCCAGTCCGCAATATCCGTTTCCAAATGCTCGAAGACATGGCGCGAAATTTGGTCGGCACGAAAACCCGGCAAACCCATGGCAGTAATGGCTTCCTTACGCTCGGGCACGCTGAGGTCAAGAAAGTGCACGGGAGGCTTACCCTTTTTGGGTGACACAAAAACTAATTCACCTGGTACTGTCATCAGATACCTGACCCTAGAAAGATGCTAAATAATACCCATGAAACGAATGCATTCGGAATGAGCGAGTCCAATCTATCCATAATTCCACCGTGACCAGGAACGATTGTCCCCATGTCTTTTACCCCAAGATCTCGTTTGATGGCACTTTCAATAAAGTCTCCTCCGGTGGCACCGATCGTCATGACGAGTCCTGCGATTAAGCCTTGCCACCAAGGGGACTCGAAAATGAAAATAAACGAAAGAATTCCCACGATCGACTGCAGCACAACTGAACCTGCCAATCCCTCCCAAGATTTCTTAGGACTGATCTGCGGTGAGATCGGATGCTTGCCGAATAGTACGCCGACGGCGTAGCCACCAATGTCGTTGGAGACGGTGAGCGCAATGAAAACGAAAACACGCCAAGGTCCGTTATCCGCTGCGAGAGTCAACATTAAGAATGCCGCAAGGAATGGCAGATAAGCAACGAGCATCACCGACACGCTGATGTCTGCGGCAAAACCTTCGGAACCCTTTCGAAGTCTCCAGATCATCACCGCCAAGATGGCAATCCCGGTAGTCGCAAGTTGGGCTTCAAAACCCCAGATGTAGGCAACGCTAGGAATTACTGCCGTTGCAAGGTAAACCGGAGTGCGAGCTACATGGATACCTTTTGATCGCAGTACGGATACGAATTCATGAACCGCAACCAATAGCGCGACGATGACAAGAATGCCAAACAACCACTTTATGGTGAAGAGTGACACGATCGCCAGAATGGCAAGCACCACCCCAGACGCAATAGCGGCAGGGAGATTGCGACCTGCCTTAATCCTGGGGTTGTCACTCATAGATTAAACCTCGAGCAGTTCTGCTTCTTTGTTCTTAAGAATTTCATCAATGTGTTCCGTGTGCTGGTGCGTCGCGTCATCGAGGCTCTTTTCAGCTCGGCGAACTTCGTCCTCGCCTGCTGTGCCATCTTTTTGCATTGCCTCCAAGGAGTCTTTAGCACCGCGACGGATATTACGAATTGCAATCTTCGCGTCCTCACCCTTGGTGCGAGCCGACTTGATGTACTCCTTGCGGCGCTCTTCGGTCAATTGTGGAAGGACAACTCGAATTACGTTGCCGTCGGTCGATGGATTGATCCCAAGATCACTCTCGCGTAGTGCCTTTTCAATTCCAGCAGCAGCGCCCTTGTCATAGGGGGTAATCAGGATCATGCGAGCTTCCGGAGTGAGGAAAGACGCTAATTGATTCAGTGGCGTATAAGTTCCGTAGTAATCAACATTGATTTTATTGAACATGGCAGGGGTTGCTCGCCCAGTTCGAATCGTGCTGAAGTCTTCTCGTGCCACAGAAATAGCCTTGTCCATTTTCTCAGTCGCCTCTAGTAAAACTACGTCGATATCTTCGCTCATTTTAATTCCCTTCGAGAGTGCACTAACTCAGTTGCTAATAAGTGTTCCAATTGCTTCACCGCGCACGGCGCGAGCAATATTCCCCTCTTGTAATAGATTAAATACGACGATTGGAAGATCATTGTCTTGACACAAACTAATTGCAGTGGCGTCGGCCACCTTCAGCCCCTGGGCTAAGACTTGAGCGGGTGTAAGTTCGTCAAACTTGACGGCTTCTGGGTTCGTTCGAGGGTCGCTGTCGTAGACACCGTCAACCCCTTTTGCCATGAGAACAACTTCGGCACCGATTTCAAGTGCGCGTTGGGCCGCAGTGGTGTCGGTGGAAAAGTAGGGTTGACCAAGTCCAGCCCCAAAGATCACAACCCGCCCTTTTTCAAGATGCCGTATCGCGCGCCTGGGAACATAGGGCTCGGCCTCCTGACCCATAGTAATTGCAGTCTGAACCCTGGTATCAATCCCAGCTTTTTCACAGAAGTCTTGCAATGCCAGACAATTCATAACGGTACCGAGCATGCCCATGTAATCAGCCCGGGCACGTTCCATTCCGCGTTCAGAAAGCTCCGCACCACGGAAGTAGTTACCCCCACCGATCACGACCGCAACTTCAACACCGGAAGCTACAACAACTGCAATTTGACGGGCAATTGAACCAACTACGTCAGGGTCGACACCAAGGGAACCTTTGCCGGCGAATGCTTCTCCACTGAGCTTGAGAAGCACCCGCTTCCAGCCACCCTCAGGTGCCGTAGGCCACAAGTCAATCGTGCCTTCAAGGGTTGACTGAACTGACGCCGAAGGCTCTTTCACGCTCAGTCTCCTTTATTTCCGATCGGTGTATTACTGGCCTGGCTCAAATCGGGCGAAGCCGGTAACGGTGGTTCCTGTATCAGCAAGAACTTGCGCTACCGACTTTTTATTGTCGGTCACACTTGGCTGCTCAAGGAGAACAACGTCCTTGTAGTAGGCGTTAACCCGACCCTCAACAATTTTTGACATAGCTGCCTCAGGCTTACCCTCTTCTTTTGCGGTCTCTGAGGCAATGCGTCGTTCATTTTCGACCGTGACAACCGGAACTTCTTCACGATTAAGGTAGAGCGGGCGCATGGCGGCGATTTGCATTGCGACACCACGAGCTGCGGCCTCGTCGCCTTGGTAGGCAACAAGTACACCAACCTGTGGCGGTAGGTCAGAGGCGCGCTTGTGCAAATAGAGTGCAATAGGTGTCTCCAGCACACTCACACGGCCCAGCTCAACCTTTTCACCAATGACTCCGGCAAGATTATTAATGGCCGTCTCCGCGGAGTCACCATTTGCCAGTTCCACGGCCAAAAGGCTTTGGGCATCTGCTACCTGGTTGGCGTTGGCAGCTGCGGCTAGCTGATCTGCGAGTATTAAGAAGTCCGCACTCTTTGCAACAAAGTCGGTCTCGCACAATAGTTCGATCAGTGCATTTCCGTCAGCGGCAACTATTCCATTTGACGTGGTGCGCTCCGCCCCACGTTTAGCAGCCTTTGCTACACCGGAAATTCGCAATGCTTCAACGGCCTTATCGAAATCGCCGTCAGCCTCAACAAGTGCTTTCTTGCATTCCATCATTCCTGCGGAAGTTGCTTCGCGCAAGCGCTTAACCTCGGCAGCGCTAATACTTGACATGTTCTCGGGTGTCCTTTTCTCAATAAACTTGTGAGCACATTTCGCCCACGCGGGAAATTTAGTTTTCGGTTGTCGGGGTGACTACTTCGGCTTCGGGCACTTCGACTACGTTCACTTCGACTACATCCGCTACTTCAACGGCAGCTTCAACGGCCACGGCAGCCTCTGAGCCTGCAAGTAACTCACGTTCCCATTCGGCCAATGGCTCAACAACTTCAGAACTAGCTCCACCAGCACGAATCATGAGACCCTCAGCAACAGCATCGGCGATTACCCGAGTCAGGAGTGCAACCGCGCGGATTGCGTCGTCATTCCCTGGGATCGGGTAGTCAACAACGTCGGGATCACAGTTGGTATCCAGCATCGCAATGACGGGGATCTTGAGCTTGTGGGCCTCACCAACAGCAATATGCTCTTTGTTCGTGTCGACAATCCAGACTGCACTTGGCGTCTTCACCATGTCCCGGATGCCACCAAGAACGTGTTCTAATTTGACTTTTTCACGACGAAGAACGAGGAGCTCCTTCTTGGTCAAGTTTGATCCCGCCACGTCATCAAAATCAATTACTTCAAGTTCCTTGAGGCGCTGAAGGCGCATGTGCACGGTTTGAAAATTCGTGAGCATTCCACCGAGCCAACGGTGATTCACGTAGGGCATTCCCACGCGCGTGGCCTGGTCAGCTATTGCTTCCTGCGCTTGTTTCTTTGTGCCAATGAACATAACGCTGCCACCGTGGGCGACCGTTTGCTTGACAAATTCGTAGGCGTTGTCAATGTAGGACAGTGACTGCTGCAAATCGATGATGTAAATGCCATTGCGCTCAGTAAAAATGAAGCGCTTCATTTTGGGGTTCCAACGACGGGTCTGGTGCCCGAAGTGAACCCCACTGTCAAGTAACTGGCGCATTGTGACTGTTGCCATGGTGGTACTCCTTGCAGGCGCAATGCGCCCATAATGCGACTTCCGCCGCTCACGGTTGTGTGGAATTACTTATGTAACTCCCCTGGTGACTTCGCCCTTGCAACCACAGCGAACTGTGGACCGTTCAAGGCGCGGCCGGACAACCGGATTAAGTCACGTGAATTTGCACGAAAAATTATTCATTAAAGGTGCTCCCAGAGTGTACGGGCATCCACAGGGAGGCAATCAAGTGCCCCACAAGTCACAATCCCAAGTGGTCTCTGGTGCACCCCTTACATTGGGGCGAGGCTCAGCGTATGAAATTTCCCTCGTTGACCGCCATGATCGCGGTGTTCTCGGCTTTCACGCTGCTGGCCTCGCCTTCCAGCAGCGCCGCACCAGCGCAGTCCCGCTGGGACCTACCGCTCCCTGGAGTTTCACCAGGGGCAATCATTTCCGAGTTCACCCCGCCCACGTCACAATTTGGATCTGGACACCGCGGGGTTGATTTCCCGGCTACCCAAGGTCAACGGGTGATCGCTGTCGGCTCTGGGATCGTTTCATTTGCCGGTTCCATCGCGGGTAAGCCCGTGGTTTCCATTGAATTATCCACTTCGGTTGACGGCTTAGAAACTCGAGTTAGGAGTACCTATGAACCGGTAACTCCGCTGGTGAGCACCGGAAATTTCGTTACAGCCGGGATGGTAATTGGTTACATTGACTTTGCCAGTGTTAACAGCGGTCACTGCCTGCACACCTGCCTGCACTTTGGACTTAAAGTGGTGGGAGAGCCAGTGACTCGCTACCTCAGCCCGCGGAATCTTTGGCGTTCGATTGCATCCCTTTATCCGAGTTCGGTTCGGTATCGAAGCCTGAGCGAGGGTGGGCAATTTCAAAAGTCTTTCGCAGTCTTTCAACGCTGACGTGGGTGTAGCGCCGAGTCGTTGCCATCGAAGCATGCCCGAGGAGTTCTTGTACCACCCTCATGTCTGCTCCTCCCTCCAGGACGTGAGTGGCCGCCGTATGTCGAAGCGCATGGGGCGAGAGTCTGAGTCCCGTAACCGCGCTAGTTGATTGATTCACAATCGTGCGAACAACTCTTTGATCAATCCGCGCTCCTCGCGCGCCCACGAATAACGACTGCGTGCCTACAGCAAGCTGTCCGCGAAATACAAACCATCTATCCAGTGCATTTTGGGCGGGAATCCCATAAGGCACCATTCGTTCCTTATTACCTTTACCAACAACTCGGACAACCCTGCGCCCTGAATCAAGATCGCCAAGGTCGGCGCTACACAACTCAGCGACACGAATACCGGTTGCGTAAAGCAATTCCAAAATGGCTTGGTTCCTAACGTCAATCGGATCAGTGGAATCGATCTCCCGGTCTAGCAATGCGGAAGTTTGTGCTTGCGTCAAAATCACTGGAAGGGTTTTGGGTACTGACGGACTTGCCAAGCGAAGTGCTGGATCGACTTCAATAATTCCCCGCTGTAATGCCCACGACATAAACGCCCGTGCTGCTGCTGCTTTGCGTGCAATGGTGGCTCGTGCGCACCCGGTCCGGTGCAGATCTGCAAGCCAAGCACGCAGATCAACCAAGGTCAACTGCTGCACTGACGTAATATCTGGCATTGAATTAAAAAGCTGCGTTAGGTCATTTCGATAAGCGCGCACGGTATTGGCACTGCGCCCTCGAGCGCCACTGAGTAAATCTAAAAACGCCTCAATTTCGGCATGACGCTCACCTACAACACGGTCCACTACACCATGATGATGAATATGCCTTACTAATTCAGGTTACGGCTCGCGGTTACTGCGAAGAAAAAACTTTAAAATTTCTCAATACCGGTTAGGTGGACTTGCGCCAGGCGCCTTCGGCGCTACAAACAAATCCAGTGAGTCGCAATTCGCTGAGCCGTGCAAGGAGATCGAGTCGAGATCGACCAGTCTTTTGACACAGATTGTCAATGCCGATCCCACCACGTTTGGGCAGCAACTCCCATATTTCATAGTCAGACTCACTAAGTGCGCGCCAATTTTTCTCTTTAGCATCTTGTTGACCACGTGCTGCATTGCGCGCCTCAGGCTTTTCACGAGGATTAAAACCGCTCACGAGTTCCTGAAGATCTGCGCTGCTAGTGACAACATGTACATCTTTATGTTTGAGCAGTGAATTTACGCCAAGTGACGTCGGTGAATGAATGGAACCAGGGACCCCAGCGACAATTCGATTCATGTTCAATGCCTCTCGCACGGTTGAACTCGTACCACTTCGATCTGTCGCTTCGATTACGCATGTTGCCTTGGTTAACCCAGCGAGTATTCGATTGCGAGCGAGGAAGCGTCTCTTGTGGGCGGGCTCTCGCGGTGGTGATTCACTCACAATTGCACCATTTTCCATAATTTGCCCGAAAAGGTGTTCGTGGCTTGCTGGGTATCTGGCATGGACTCCACTCGCGAGGACCGACACGGTTGGAGCACCAACGGAAAGCGCACCCCGGTGTGCATACGAGTCAATTCCAATTGCACCTCCGGAAAAGACGCTTGTTCCCCAGGTACCAAGGTCGGCTGCCCACTGGGTTCCAATGCCAGCGCCGTAGGGGGTACACGCTCGCGTCCCGACAATTGTGACCGACGACAAAGCAATCACGCGGAAGTCAATAGATCCAATCGCCCACAAGGCCCACGGCTGTGCAATACCCAGAGCACGCAGCTGGGTTGGCCAACCTTCTTGGTCACGGGTAAGAACCCTTGCCCCGATTTTCTGCGCGAATTCCAGCTCGGCTTCCAGATTGAAATGTTCGAATTTGCGTCCAAATGCGACATGATCACGCATTGGAAAACCTGTTGTGAGCAACATATCCAACACTTCATTTGGCGAGAAACCCGATGCCAGCCTTTTGTTGATTGTCTCATCACCTGGCTCACATAAATGTGCAAGTGCAATAAATGCATCTGACTCTGACGTGAATTCCATTAGGCGGCCATTGCAGTTTCGGAATTGCGAAGGTA
This sequence comes from Candidatus Nanopelagicales bacterium, assembly GCA_041689915.1. Classification (GTDB taxonomy): domain Bacteria; phylum Actinomycetota; class Actinomycetes; order S36-B12; family S36-B12; genus UBA4592. The sequence goes on from JBDNFH010000170.1 coordinate 26,362, forward strand.
GACAGCAAGTGCGACGTCATCCCTTGTTGGTCGCCGGTGACCTGCTAGGTCTGCAAGACTCCAAGCCACCCGAAGTGCCCGGTGACTCCCCCTCAAGCCGCCGGTACTTCCGACATAGGAATTCAACAAATCGATTCCCGCTGATTCGGGGTGGAAGTCCGCTCGAAGGGATGCCGGCGATATTTCTGAATTCGTGGTCCACGGAAAATCAGCGAACCTTATGCTGGAAAGTTGACGTGCCGCGATAACCCGCTCGCGCACGATGGCACTTGACTCACCCACACTAGCCCCGCGAATGTTGGGGATCAAAACATTTATGTCAATTCGATCACGTAGGGGACCTGAGACTTGCATTGTGTATTTGCGTAGGGCCATAGATGTGCATTTACACACCTTTGGTGTGTCGGTCAACGCATTTCCGCATGGGCACGGATTTGCCGCTAAGAGAAGCTGAAATCTGGCAGGAAGCAGACCGGTCCAAGAGGAACGACTCAATGCAATGTGCCCAGACTCAAGTGGTTGGCGCAAAGCTTCAAGTGCATTGCGTGAAAACTCGGGTGCTTCGTCAAGAAATAGAACACCGTGGTGGGCGCGTGTCAGCGCCCCTGGGGTGACCCGGTGTCCATGAACACTACCCACGAGCGCTGCCATGGTGGCTGAATGGTGTGGTGCTTCAAATGGTGGATGGGTAATCGGGCGATTACGCGTCAGGGTGCTGGCAACCGCATGGATCGCCGTCGCTTGTAAGGTTTCATCCTCCGTTAAAGGTGGCAAAATTCCCGAGATGCGCTGGGCAAGTAAAGTTTTCCCCACTCCAGGTGAACCGATCATGGACATGTTGTGGCGACCAACCGCCGCCACCTCAAGCGCCCAGCGCGCTTCTTCTTGGCCCAATACATCAGATAAATCAATTAACTCCGCGACTTCTGGTTCTGCAGCGACACCCAACGCAAGTGGCTCCCCTTCACCTCGAAGATAGGAAATCACGTGATTGAGGTCTGAGCATGCAACCGCGCAAGCAGCGGGAACAATGCGACATTGAGCAAGGTTTCCGTAGGACACTACCACTGAGGTAATTCCGGCTTGTGCCGCTGCGATCACACAGGGCAATGCTCCCGGCACGCTTCGCAGAGAGCCATCAAGTCCTAATTCCCCGACAAACACGGTATTGGCAATATGTTCAATCGCAATTTGTCCAGTAGCACCCAAAATGCCCATAGCGATTGCTAGATCCAGGCCCGCCCCGTGTTTACGCAGCTCTGCCGGCGACAAACTAATGGTCACCCTTCCCTTTGGCCAACGCAAACCAGAGTTCACAATCGCGGTCTTGGCCCGGTGCTTTGATTCGATGACCGAGGCATCCGGCAGACCCACCAGGCCCACGGTGGGGAGTCCTTGCGAATGATCCACTTCAACTCGCACGAGGTGACCGGACACCCCCGAGACAACCGCGCCCAGGGAACGGGCCAACGCCATGTCAGACCCCCCGAATGTGGGTAATTGTTGGTGGTCCGACAACGGGTGCATGAATGCCAATAACGTCGAAGCGAATGTCTCGCGGGCTCACCGATCTTGTGTCAAGCCAGCGAAGGGCAAGCCCACGCATCCGCCTGACTTTTCTTGGCGTGACGGATTCAATTGGTTCGCCAAAAGCTACGGTTCGACGGGTTTTTACTTCACAGATAACGAGGTCATCTTTTTCCCGGGCGATCACGTCGATCTCGCCAAGATCACAGCGCCAATTCCGTTCAAGAATTACGATTCCGTTTTTCGACAGATAGCGCGCAGCTAGTTCCTCACCGTATTTGCCGAGGGCATCTTTTGGTTTCATGCGCTTACCCTCACCGAGTCAAGCGACTAATGGAAGACCTAAATTCTTTTCTGTGGATAACGAGTCAATGACAAAAACTTTTGCGGTGGAATTGAGTAAGACCCAGACTTCTGATTGCTTCTTGATGCTCACGGGTTCCATATCCACTATTTCTCTCCCAACCGTAACCAGGAAACTCTAAAGCTCGAGCACGCATGAATCCATCACGTTCGACCTTTGCAACAATGCTTGCGGCAGCGACACTTGAAGCGCTCTGGTCGGCTTTTTTGCGTGTCACCACCGTTACGGGCAGCTTCGGATCGCAATAATTAAAAGTTCCATCGAGAATCAATGCACTTGGCGCCATTCCCGATTTACGCGCATTGCTCAATGCAATATTGACGCATTCCCGAAGGGCCTGTGTCAATCCGAACCGATCAATGAACTGTGCATCCACACTTGCTGTAGTTGACCACGCCCATTCTTTGACCAAGCGGGCAAGTTTGGCGCGCTCCGCTGGCTTAGTCACCTTTGAATCACGCACTCCGTGGGGTGCAGTTGGTGTATCCACTGAAATCACCACAAGCCCTATGCAAATCGGGCCAGCCAATGGGCCACGTCCAACTTCATCTATTCCGCCCACCATTATGTGGCCCGCCCGAAGTAGGGTCCGTTCTACGCGCAAACTTGGTGGGGAAGTTGTTTTAACGCTCATCACTTTCGGAATTCATTGCCAGCCGCAATCGCTGGATTTCCAAAAATCTCTGGAATGGTCTCAATGGTCATTCGAGATAACGGCCAGACAACTGTAAACACTCTACCAACAGCATTGTCGGTAGGCACTGCACCGTCATTTTGATCAAGGTGGAAACGCGAGTCAGCTGAGTTGCCGCGATTGTCCCCCATGACAAACATGCTGTCTTTGGATACCGTGACTTCGAAAAGTATTTGGTCCGTTGGTCCATCTATATACGAAGTTTCGTCTAGGGCTACTCCGTTGAGAACAATCTGACCGCCTTCATTGCAACATGCCACTTGGTCGCCCTCAATGCCAATCACACGTTTGACTAAGTCATCACCTGAGTCGCTGGGTAGCAGGCCTACGAATGTAAATGCTTTAGCTACTACCGAACGCCAACCATCACTCGTTTGTTGAACCGGTGGCAACCAATTTCCTGGGTCTTTAAACACCATGATTTCACCTCGTTTAACCCCGGAAATTGCAGTCGTGATTTTTGATGCAATAACGCGGTCATCAATTTGAAGGGTTTGCTCCATGGAGCCACTAGGAACGAAAAAGGGCTGCACGATGAAAGTTCGAATGCCCGTTGCAAGAGCGAGTGCAATCGCTACCACAACTACAAATTCAACGATTCCTCGAGAAAATGAATTCTTTTTCTTCTTGCTCTCGCGCACCACTGCTAGATCTTCGGAATCATGCTTTGGTGAATCGTCGTGGGCCGAAACTGCCACTAGTCCACCATCTCCTTGA
>JBDNFH010000171.1:0-9787 GCA_041689915.1 Candidatus Nanopelagicales bacterium
ACACAATCCGCGTCAAACACGAACCGGGCTTGGGTCAGGGCGCGTAGGTTCGCTGGGGTGTCGGTGCGTGCGGCGTTATGGGTTGCCTGTTCTAACGCATCCCAGGTGGATAAACGCTGCGCGGCCTCGGTGATCAGGCGGACATGCACCGCCGTGATCTCCCCCAACGAAAGAGCTACCTGCGTTGCGGCGAGTGGACCAGCGAGGAGGCGGGCCTGGTCAATACGTGACTGGGTGGACACCGGTCCCCACCGCAGGGCGGCCGCGACCTCGTCGCGGGCTAATTCAGTAATCCGAACCTCCCGTTCGGTGTCACTGAGTCGATCTAATACCACGAACTGTTCCACCGTCGGTCTCGCGCCAGCGGCAGCAATTAACGCCGCGCACTGGCGGCTCGCCCACCACGACGTGACCCGGTCATGGACCTGTAAATACCGCACCGCATCACGTGGACTCAACGCTGCGGGGTCCAGCATCTCCAATACTGACTGCACGAATAATCCTGGCTCCAGATCACACACCCGGTCCAAAATCACACTCGGTGAATCCGTGAAAGGATCAAAACCCAAACCATCAAACACACGCACATCAGCACCGTGATCGGCACCCTGATCAGCACTGCGATCTCCCTCGAATTCCATATCCTGAACCTATAACAGGGGTCTGACATTTGACATCCATGAGGGATCCGACCCATCCAATCAGGGAGATCCGTCCAATACTGGGATCCATCCAATATGGGGATCGGTCAGAAGGTCGAAATTACGGGGGGTTGAGCAATGACGGGCAGTGGCATGCGGGTTGGCTGGCGGATCGATCCATCGAAGTGTCATCAATAAAAAATCACAGGGTAAAACGTGGGAATTCCTCAGGTGTAATCAGACTTGACTAATGGCCAATTTCGCATCAATATTGATAGTCATATTTTCCACCGATCCAATACCGGGCAATGGGATATGAACCGTGCCAAAAGCTGCTGAACCCACCAGTTCAACTTCAGGATGCGCCGAATTCAACACGGCGGTAACCATGATTGAGATCTCGACGTCAAGTTCCCCTGCTTGCGCATTACCGGAGACGTCATATGCACTGCCATTATGCGGACCAGAACCCTGAAAGACTAGGTCATGGGCGTTGTAGCCAGCGATGAAAGTTCGGGCTGCAGCTTCGGTGAGAAAATTCCCGGTCTTGAGTTTGTCTAGAGCCAATACCAAATTCATGGTTGCAATCGAATCAACAATATGGAGTGTTCCCGAACGCACCGGAGCCTTGATTTCCACTTTCATGATTCCCGAGCTGCCGCTCTTGAGTCGCACTTCGGCTCCATCAATTGCCAAGAACGCGAATGAGCCCAGCAATTCCATCCCCATAACCTACAGTTCAGTGATGCTCCTGCCAGTCCCTGTACAGATTAGTCTTCATTATTCGGGGCCGGTCGACCATCTGGATAATAAGCGGCAGCCGCAGAGCCCTCAGGTCGGAATACGCCAAGCAACCACAAGTCTTCAGGATTGGGGTTCTCAATCGCATGTAAGAGGCGAGGAGCCACATGAAATGCACTGCCAACACCAAGTTCCTGTTTTCTCTCCAGAGTGTGAACTGCACCGGAACCTCGAACAATTACGCATATTTCGTCGTATAGGTGATAGTGCTCGGGTGCACCCGACGTTGGGATAAAACCAACAAACATTGTCGCCCCTCGACTTCCCCTTTCCGCATTAAACAAGACTTCGAATTGTCGATCCGAAGTTGCACTCTCGGCCGCCTGCGCACCTAACTTGGCGACGTCTACAACCGATTGCGTTGGCTTTGCTAGCACTTGCGCCCATGGGGTGGTTGGCGCAGGCACGAGAAAGGATAAAACCGTCGTTTTTTCGGCTGACATAAAGCGCCACTTCGATTCACAAAGCACCTGAATTGCCGATCCGGCAGCAACAGCGTAGCAATTTGTTTCGCCGCCCTGAGAAATTTCAATCACGCAATCACCATCAAGAACATAGAGCAGTTCGTCATGATCGGACGAACTCGTAAAAGGTGTTGAGCCTTCATCCAATTCCAAGTGGCGAAGAATCATTGGTTCGGCATAAAACTTAGGGTGAATCATTTCCCGAACTCGCAAACCACTTTCAGTAGCCTTGGGATCACAGTCGGCTGGAATCACAACGTGGCCCGCATTCATGGAACCAAATATATACTGTCGGGATGAGTAAACACCACGCAAAAGCAAGATGGACAGGTCCAGTTCCCACAGGAACCGGCAGCATGCAATTGGGCAAAACCGGGCCGAACGTCCCCTTCAATCTCAAGGCTCGTGTTGAGGAAGAGATGGGCACAAATCCGGAGCAAATGATCGGAGCAGCTTTGGCTGGCTGCTTTTCCATGTCAGTTGCAAACCTAATTGAAGAAACTGGGCAATCAATGGACGGTGTTGAAATCAATACCACAGCCGTTGTGACATTGGCTCAAACCGACGAGGGTTTTCGCATCACCCAAGTTGATCTGACCACTACTGGAGCCGTTGAAGGCATGGCAATGGAGACTTTTGTGCAACTAGCCCAACAGGCTAAGGCCACTTGCCCAGTTTCATTACTCTACGCGTCAGCGAATATCACCCTGGACGCCAAGTTAGCTATTTAAGCCAAACATCTGCTCACTACCACGTGGCGAGCAGATGTTTGTTTTTGGCCAATGATCTGAGTGCCGCCTCAATGTCTTCACTGTTGTTATAGAAGTGGGGGCTGATCCGAACATTTCCGTCGCGAGAAGAAACAACAACATTGTCTTTGGCCATCGCTTCGACAAGGGCGTGCTCGTCATTTGTCGCTATGGCTAACATCGGTCCGTGCTCACCCGGCGCATCCGGTGTCGCACAAATCCCGCCGATTTCCCGCACACCTGCGCGAAGCTGATCATGCAACTGACTTGATACTCCCCATGCATTTTCCACTCCAACGTCAAGTAGGAATTTCAATCCGGCTTGAGCCGCATACAAACTGGGCACGGACGGAGTTCCAGCCTCAAATCGCCTGGCATCTTTCGCTGGATCAAATTCGTAGATGTCCATTGAGAAAACATCACGTGCGGCAAACCAACCTGTTGTAGTTGGGATGAAATCCGCAACGGTCTTGTTATTTACTAAGGCAAAACCGACACCTGGACTGCTCAACATGTACTTGAGAACCCCGCCTACCAGAAAATCTGCGCCGAGATCTTCAAAGTCAATCGGCACTGCACCAGTTGATTGATAGGCATCGACGAGAACGGGAACCCCTCGATCGTGCGCCGCTTCTACTATCGCCTTAATATCATTCATAGCACCATTTCGATAACACACGTGTGTCACCGAAACGATCGCCGTATCGGCATCTATTGCTGCCTCGATGCGCTCAGCAGGTAACCGGTTATCAGAATCCGCAGGAATGTGAACTACTTCTGCACCATTGCGCTCTTGAGCGTGCCATATTTGACCAATGGTTGGGAACTCAAGTGAAGTAGTTAGTACCTTGCTTGGACCAGTCCGGAAATCAAAGCAACTTGCGACAGCATTCACGGCTGCTGAGGCACTCGTTGTCACAGCCACTTGATCGGTTTGAGTTGCGAACACTCGAGCGAGTTGACCACGGACATCTTCTTGAATACCAACCCACGTTTCCCAGAGTGAACCGAATTCTTCAAGTTGATCAAGATAATGCTCGTAGGCCGCTCGCACTTCGCCTGCCAGTGCCCCCTGGGAGCACGAATTGAGATATGCGCGACTTTCGAACACTTTAAAGTGATCACGCTTAATGGCCTGTGTCTGATTAGCGTCCAAGGTATGCCCTCCTGAGTTCTTCATCTTCGGATAGTTCTTTAGCGGGTCCTTCAAGCACAATGCGTCCAGTCTGGAGTACATAACCCCGGTCGGCAACCGTGAGTGCCATATTTGCATTCTGTTCAACGACAAGCATGGAAACGCCTCCGCTGTGCAACTCAGAGATCATTTCAAAAGACTGCTCAACGAGTTTTGGGGCTAGTCCCATGGACGGTTCGTCCATGAGGAGAAGTTCCGGGTTAGACATTAGTGCTCGAGCAACAGCAACCATCTGTTGCTCACCACCGGAAAGTGTTCCGGCCAATTGGTTGCGCCTTTCCGCCACTCGAGGGAAAAGCTCAAAGACCTTTATGAAGTTTTCTTTACTGGATGCCCTATTCGTGTAGGCACCAAGCTGCAAATTTTCCATCACCGTAAGGGGCCCGAATAGGCGCCGATTTTCTGGAACTACCGCAAGCCCCAATTTGATTCGTTCAGCAACTTTCAAATTCGTGACATTGACGCCTTTGAAAAAAACCTCACCTGATCTGGGGACTACCAAACCTAATGCTGTTTTCAGCGTCGTTGATTTCCCACAAGCATTTCCGCCAAGGAGTGCAACAAACTCGCCTTGATTAACATGCAAATTAACCTTCTGCAAAATATGAATCGGTCCATAAAAGGTGTCAACATTTCGCAATTCAAGCAAGGGTTGCGTCATTTTGTGGCCGCCGATCCACGTCCCAGATAAGCCTCAATCACATTTGGATCCGTAGCTACATGATCAAAGCTTCCCTGAGCAATTTCTTCACCGTGATCTAAGGCAATCACTCGATCACTAATTCCTTCAACAACGTGCATGTCGTGTTCAATTACGATGATGGTGTAATTGCGCTCACTCCCCAGTCGACTAATTACCTGAGCGATTTCTTGGGTTTCCGCTGGATTCATTCCCGCGGCTGGCTCGTCAAGCAATAGCGTGTGGGCACCCGTCGCCATTGCGCGTGCAATTTCCAATCGGCGCCGATTAGCGTAAGACAACGAGTAAGCAGGCTGTTGGAGTCGGTAACCTGTCAAACGGGTACCGAAGAAGCTCAAAACCTCTAAAGCTAATTCACGTTTCTCTTTATCTTCACGTCGCGCGCGCGAGGTTTGCATCACTGAATCGAAAAAATTCGAGCGGGTCCGCCCGTACATTGCTGCCATTAAATTCTCTTCGACTGAGAGATTGAGAAATAGTCGAACATTTTGAAATGTCCGCGCAACACCATTGCGGGCGACCCGATCAGGAGTGAGACCGGCCACCGACTTGCCATTTACCAGAACATCGCCTTCATCGGGTGTGTAGACGCCAGTAATAATGTTAAAAAGCGTTGTCTTACCAGCACCGTTAGGCCCAATAATGCTAAGAATTTCGCCCTGTGGCACTTCAATGCTCAATTCACTCAAGCTGGTGAGTCCACCAAAGCGTTTCGTGACCCCCGAAAGTTGTAGTGCGAGATTCATAGCACCTCGACTCTCGGCTTACCGAACAGGCCTTGGGGTCTGGCCGCCATGAGAACGACAAGGAGAGCACCAATTAGTAACTGCCTGGTGATGCTTGGCTCCATGAGAAGCCTCACCTCCCACGTGAAAACCGCTAGCCAAAGAACAAACGGAAAGGCAATGAGTCTGGTGCGTCGCGAGCGCGTTGTCATCCAAGCAATGAGGACAATCAAAAGGATAAAAGCAATATTCCCAAAAAGCAATCGTTCCTCAGGCATGAAAATCCAAATACCTAGGATTGGAGCAAGCCAGCCGTCAATCCATTCGTCGATTGGCAAATAAGCCACGCCCGCGGCCAAGAAAATCGCATTCGCCACAAAACCAACAGCAATTGTTGCAGCAAATATCGCAACTACCAGTTTCCACGACTTAATCATGGCGACCGAACCAATAATTAATGTCACTAAAAACAGGTAGTTGCTGTAGTCAGGAAAGCGCAAAATCTCAGGTAAAACAACCATGACCACCGCGCCAATCAGGAGTCCCGGAACACTGCCAAGGCCACCAAGTATCAACGCGGCATAGAGCATGATGAGAAGTGGGAGTTTGAAAGTACTCGGGTAAACACCCATTTGAACGGATGCAAAGAACGCGCCCGCGAGTCCAGCCACGGAAGCACCAACTGTGAACGCAAGCAGTTTCATGCGCACTACTGGCACCGTCATGTGTTGCGCTGCTAATTGGTCTTCACCCATACTCCGCCAAGCCAATCCTTGCCTGGAGTTGTGAATGCGTCGAGTGGCAATGATTCCTAATACGACGATACCCAGGAGGAGGAAATAGTAGGAAATTGTTGAGGTGAAGACGAATCCAAAGAAGGAAATCTGATCAACATTGGGGATTCCATTTGGTCCACCCGTGATATCAATCGGTTCATCCATCCAAGGGAACTGAACCGCATCAGAGGAAACTGCCAAGGCTAGGAACATCTGTCCAAAGAACAGGGTTGCAATTGCGAGGTAATCCCCCGAAAGTCTGCGCGAGGGAGTACCCAGCGCCAGCCCAATAATTGCAGTTACTACAACGACAAAGGGCAGCGCAATCCATGACGGCCAATAAATCCCAAACTGGGGACTAGAAACAAATGCATAAAAGTAGGCACCGAAACCATAAAAAGCAACAAACCCGAGGTCAAGGAGACCTGCGTATCCCACGGTGAGATTGAGCCCGATGACAAGCATGATAAACAGACCGAGGTTTACCCCGATCCGAAGGACGTAGTCACTCGTGGTGGTAAAGGGGATAAGCAAGACAACTATTAATGGAAGCCCCCACTGAACGGGGACGGGCAGCAATGCCCAGCGATCAGCTAACTTCCCCAGCGCGGTAGTGGGTTGGGCAATTCGGGCCTCGTGCTGGGCCACCCATTCATCTGTGCCAATCCCACGAGAAACAGCATCTTGATTATCGCTTTCGCCCATGACTACACCTTTCCAACTAGTCGTTGGCCTAGTAAGCCTCGAGGTCGAATGAGTAGAACCATGATGAGAATGACAAAAGCGACAAAGTCTGCGTAGGTGGGATTAAGGTAACCCGTCACCATAGCTTCCACCACGCCAAGAATGAACCCGCCCAGCATCGCTCCCGGTATTGAACCAATACCGCCAAGTACCGCAGCGGTGAAACCTTTTAGTCCTGCAAATATTCCCATATACTGATCAACGGGAAAAAGTAGGAGACCGGCCATCACACCGGCTGCCCCGGCCAGGCCACTGGCAAGTGCAAAAGTAATAACGACGATTCGATCAACGTCGATTCCATTCATGACGGCCGCATCTTGATCAACCGCAACGGCGCGCATAGCGCGACCGAACTGGCTTCGATTGACCATAATCCACAGTGCGATCATGAGAGTTATTGATAAAAGAACTACTAAAACTTCGGTAATATCGATTCGCGCAGTTCCAATATTGAAACCCGTCCGAAGATTAATAAACATCCCTGTGTCGTAAAGCCGGATTTTTGCTCCAAAGAGCAACAGTGCGGCACTCTGCAAAAAGAGTGACACGCCCAACGCAGAGATGAGTGCTGCGAGTCTTCTAGATTTGCGCAGTGGGCGGTATGCGAATCTTTCAACAGCGACTCCGAGTAGTGCGCCTCCACCCATTGCAATCACAAACATCAAAATGATCATGAGCCAAATCGGGACTACTGCCGTAGCTGGTCCGCCGAGAGCGACCATGGTGAAAAACCCGAAAAATGAACCCATCATGTAAAACTCACCGTGGGCCAAGTTTAGGAATTGAAGGACCCCGTAGATCAAGGTGTAACCGAGCGCAATTAGTGCATAAATCCCTCCAACTATGAGTCCGTTAGTAAGTTGCTCAATGAAGTAATCCACAGTGTCCTTCGTCTTGAATTAGAGCCGGCACCCAGCAATGAAGGGGGCACAGTTGGAAATGTGCCCCCTTCATTGTTAATTACTGAACGAGATTCGGGCTGCCAGTCTCATCAATTGTGAAGATGTAGAACCGCGCACCGTCGACGTTTCCATCAGCCGTAAATGCAATGTTCCCGCCGAGAATCGAATCCTCGATGAGCACATTCGGCATCTGAGCCAACAAACCAGCACGATCAAGTGATCCTGCGTCGCAGGCGAACTGTGCTGCCTGCATAATTGCCTGCGTTGCAACATAATTCGGTGGACCATACGTACCAAATTCACCGTATTGCTCAGTGAACCGTGCGGCAACGTCTGCTGCTGCTGGGACCGCGTTCACGTCAGGTGCGAACGCTGCCACATAAGACCCTGGGGTCTTGAAGTCAGCTGAGAAAGAGCCATCCGAGCCAAACACAACCGCATTCTTGCCGGCCTTGATGAGCGATTGAGCGACCTGCTCCGACTTTGCAGCAATCTGGAAGGTCACAAAAACCACGTCAACATCTTCTCCGATTTTAGAAACGATGTCGTCGTAACTCTTTTTCTCTTCAGGTACAGCAATCACTTCTGCGGTGACGCCTGAAGCCGCAAGTGCGTCGGATACCGACTGGGCAAGGCCAACACCGTAGTCGGTCTTCTCTTGAAGGATCACAACATTGTCAGCACCTAGCTCGTTAACAATGTAGTCAGCAACCGTTGGTCCTTGGACTGCATCTGTGGGAATGACCCGGAAGAAGGTTGGATTATCTCCATTGGTCAAGTCCGGACTCGTTGCTGATGCCGAAACGGATGCAAGTGAAGCATCAGAGAACGCCGGGCCAACAGCTGAAACTTCCTGAGAACCTGCTGGTCCAACCACGCCAATTATCGAAGAATCCGAAATGATGGATGTCGACTGAGTACTTGCCTGTCCCGCATCAAGTTGAGTATCGCTTTCCACGAGAGTGTAGGAACTGCCATTAGCTGCATTGAAGTCTTCCACAGCCAGTTTGGCGAAATTCAATTGTTCTTGGCCAATAGATGCGGCCCCACCTGTGAGAGGTGCCATTACTGCAATCGCACCCTCGCAGATCAACGCTGATTCCTCGGTGGAGGTTTCTGCGGCAGTCTCTTCAGATGTAGCAGCGTCGGTTGTTTCAGAACTCGTTGAGTCCGATCCACCGGCGCACCCTGAGAGGACGAGTCCAAGGGATGCGATTGCAACAACAGATGTCATAAGTCGTCTATTCATATATCTTCCTTCCAAAACGAGCTGGCCCCGAAGTGAGCTCGGCTAAGGGAAAGTATGGCGACCAAGAAGTTAACCTGTCTGGAAAATGACATAAAATATACTGAAAATGTGACGATCGCTACCATTTCGTTATGAAAGTTAGCTGCCCTTTCCCCCTGGCGCCGCTCAATAGACCCGAACAAAGCTGAAGGGGAACCGCTCGAAATTCGAGCCGTTCCCCTTCAGGGATTCAAGTGGGTTTTTACCAGGACTAGAAGTCCATGCCGCCCATGTCGCCACCTGGCATTGCAGGTGCAGACTTCTCTGGCTTCTCAGCAATAACAACCTCGGTTGTTAGGAACAGTGCTGCAATGGATGCAGCGTTCTGTAGTGCTGAACGGGTGACCTTGGCAGGATCAATAATTCCGGCCGCGATCATGTCGACATATTCGCCGGTTTCAGCGTTGAGGCCCTGACCCGCAGGTAGTTCGCGGACTTTCTCCACGACAACTCCACCTTCGAGTCCAGCGTTCTCAGCAATCTGCTTCAGCGGAGCGTTGACAGCAACGCGAACAATGTTTGCGCCCACTGCTTGCTCTCCGGTAAGGCCGAGTGCGTCAATCTTGCTACCGGCAAGTTTCATTGCCTGAATCAGTGCAACGCCACCGCCAGCCACGATGCCTTCTTCGACTGCAGCCTTTGCGTTACGAACTGCATCTTCGATACGGTGCTTGCGCTCTTTGAGTTCAACTTCGGTGGCTGCGCCAACCTTGATGACTGCAACGCCGCCGGCAAGTTTCGCCAAACGCTCTTGCAACTTCTCACGGTCGTAGTCGCTGTCACTCTTGTCGATTTCCCCACG
>JBDNFH010000172.1:0-1801 GCA_041689915.1 Candidatus Nanopelagicales bacterium
CTCTGCGAATATCGCCGCAACCACCTGGGAAACCAAACGCGATCATTCGCCCCGACCAATTCCGACGCAGCCACCTTCTGATCAAACAACTCAACAGTCACCGTCAACCCTCCGTACGAACACAACCATCCCGGCAATAAACAAAATACCACTCAAGTTCTACGCCCCCCAGTCATATTCGTCAAGCCACTTGACTCACTGACCACAGATCGGCTAGACTCAGAAGTATGGTCCGAGTGACTCGGGTTGAACTAAATAGTTCGCCAACAAACCCATTATAACATTACTAAGGAACTAAACATGCAAGTAGTCTCAAGTTCGAATACCGATCGAGTTGCGGAACTGGAACGTAAGATGAAGCGAATTGTGGCTTCCGTCATTGTCCTGCCAGCTTTAGCGTTCGTTTTAGGTGCGGCAGCGAACGACATGATCAAGGCTAAATCCGTAACCACCGAACGGCTCATGATTGTTGACGCCAACGGAAAAGAACGCGCCGCGATTTATTGCGGTGACAAGCAGGAACCCGTATTGGAGATGTATAACGCGGATCATTCCCTCATTATCAACGCGGGTAAATCGCCGGATAATGGCGTAGGGTTTGTGCAGTTCTTTGACTCCGCTGGAATATTTAAAGGTGGTGCTGGTGGTAACGTATTGAAGTAAATTCGACAGCCCAGGCGATTTTCGTCGGGTGTTCAAAATAATCGTTCCGCCTTTCGTGTAGACTGGCGAACCATCCGATGCAACGGAGCGGCGAAGTCGGGCGATTTTGTAATTGAGAATCTCTCGTCGCCGCCCGCTGATCGGTAACGTTAGTCAGTAACGGGTACGGCATCCATGCCTTGCTCTTTCTGCATTCGAAAGGCCGGCATCGTGCCGCCCACATCTGGCGTGCGAATGGTTCGCGCGTCGTCACTTTCTGTTTGAACGGAGTACTGACTCATGGCGAAGAACGAGAAGACATCAAAGAAAGCTGGAACTGCTGCTTCAAAAGTCCTGCGTAATCCAAAATCGTCGAAGGCGGCGAAAACAGCCGCGGGCTCCGCACTTACTCAGCGTCCGGACAAGAAAAAGAAGTAACCCGGCCACGTTGAACTATCTGCAACTTCGGCACTGCCAAATGGCCGGCCAATTGTCTCCGGCCATTGGTGGTGCTGATGTGCGGCACCAAAAACAAAAAGTCGTCTGTTTCCTTCAGTAAGAATCCAATCGTCTTCACAGTGGTCACGGCTGGCTCAACCTCATCTTCAAATTCCCAGCCGGCAGGACAGCCAAAAGAATCAATCCACTCAACCGCAACCAAGTCGGGACTGTCACCTAAAAACTGACTAACAAATCGCTCAACCGGAGTTGCGGGCGATACTGTTTCCGTACTCATAGTCTTCCCTCCGCAACCCGGTTAGCTTGAACGTTACATGCCTCAGATGAACCCGCTTCGATCCTTGCGTGTCGCTGAAAAGACTGGTCACATTTCCGGCGAGGCAACATGATTCAAAATAGCTGCATCTTTTGCGAGTCGAGCGAACGGAACACAAAAAGGACATTGTACTTTAACTGTGTTGCGAGCCTTGTTCTCGTGATTGAATGCCACGCACAGCCCGAGCATCGCAAGACGGTTTTGTTTAGCACGTTCTTAATCGCGGTAACGGTCGCAATGATGTTTTTTACAAGCCGGATGACTTCCTCGCTTTGGTCAAACTGATGCGAGAGGCACACGAAAAATTGCCCATGCGGTTGGTGGGGTTTTGCCTCATGAGCAATCATTTCCACCTGCTGCTATGGCCACATAAGGACGGTGACC
>JBDNFH010000173.1:0-30751 GCA_041689915.1 Candidatus Nanopelagicales bacterium
CAAGGGTGGCGAGTGCCCATTACAAAATCAAGCCATGAGTGTGGGTCGCCCAGATGCACGCTTTGATGGTGAAAAACGTCTCTTTCCCAAGCCCATTAATATCAATGCAATGGTGCTCCTTGACCGCGAGCGTTGTGTGTCGTGTGCACGCTGCACCAGATTCGCTGACGAGATCGCAGGCGATGCATCCCTTGAGTTACTTCAACGTGGATCCCAACAGCAGGTTGGTACCGCGAATGGCGAACCATTTGATTCCTACTTTTCCGGAAACGTTATTCAGATCTGTCCGGTGGGCGCGCTCACCGGTGCGTCATACCGATTCCGTTCGCGGCCGTTTGATTTGGTGTCAGTTCCAACGACTTGCGAACACTGCGCATCAGGTTGTTCCCTTCGCACCGATCACCGCCGTGGCACTGTTACCCGTCGTCTTGCATGGGATGATCCTGAAGTAAATGAAGAGTGGAATTGTGACAAGGGCCGCTTCGCATTTGCCTACTTGACTTCACATCGAATAGACACACCGCTTATTCGTGAAAATGGTGAATTGCGTTCCGCATCCTGGCCAGAAGCAATGCACTTTGCGGCTGCCGGTCTTGTGGCAGCCGGTTCGTCGGCTGTCCTTGTTGGTGGCCGAGCAACCGTTGAAGATGCTTACGCCTATTCGAAATTTGCGCGCGTTGTGTTGGGCAGCGACAACATTGATTTCCGGGCGCGCGCCTCTTCAACCGAAGAAGCAGAATTCTTGGCAGCACATGTAGCGGGAAAGAGTATGGACGTCACCTACGGTGACGTTGAGTCTGCTTCACAAGTTGTGTTAGTCGGCTTTGAACCAGAAGATGAATCACCAATTTTGTTCCTGCGCTTGCGCAAGGCCGTTAAAAATGGTGTTGCCATCCACGCTGTTGGTCCGCTCTACTCATTGGGGAGTGAAAAGCTTTCGGCACATTGGATCAAGGCGAAGGCTGGGGCTGAAGCCCAAGTAATTACCAGCCTTGATTCCGATCTCGTAAGTGCCCTGAACATAAATTCAATTATTTTCGTTGGCGAGCGCGCAGCATCCAGTCCGGGTGCGCTCAGCGCAGTGTCTGAACTGAGCGCAAAAAGTGGTGCACGCATTGCCTGGGTACCCCGCCGAGCTGGTGAACGAGGCGCGCTTGATGCCGGTGCACTAGCCGGCCTACTCCCCGGCGGACGACCGATTTCTGACTCTGCGGCACGCGCTCAGGTTGCACAACTGTGGAATGTTGATGCAGATTCTTTGCCAAGTGGTGGACTTGCTGGCACGCAATTGATTGCAGCTATTGCAAGTGGATCAATTAAGGCGGTAGTTACCGCTGGCCTGGATCCCGCTGATCTGCCCAACGGCAGCGAACTTATTGCCGGAATTGAAAGTGCCGACTTTGTTGTTGCACTTGAGAATCATCATTCGGAAATCACCCAGCGGGCAAGTGTTGTTTTCCCGGTTGCGGTTGTCACCGAAAAATCAGGATCGTTCATGAACTGGGAAGGTCGCATAAAGCCATTTAGTGCGGTATTCCGCGAGGCGCTCACCCTCTCCGATGCTGGAGTGCTGTCCATGTTGGCAGCTGCCATGGATGCGCAGCTACCAGGGGACACCCGGGTACTGCGCAACGAAATGAACTCACTTGAGCCCTGGTCTGGTTCGCGAACAGAGATCAAGCCTGTTGCAGCGAGTCCTGCTGCTGGAACAACTTTGGCAACGTGGCGCCTGTTGATCGACTCAGGTGTGATGCAAGAAGGCGAACCACACTTGGCGGCAACAGCGCGGCGCAGCGTCGTTGTAGTGAGTTCTGCGATGTTTGACCAACTAGGTCAGCCTGAAGTGATTACCGTCACCGGACCCAAAGGCTCGATCACTTTGCCAGCCCAGGTTGGCAAAGTGTCGGCCGAGAGTGTTTGGTTGCCCATGAACTCACCAGAATCACATGTATATGCGCAACTTGGGTGCGGCTTCGGTGAAGTAGTCACCGTGGAGAGAGGTATCGCATGAGTGGTTCTACGTTCGGCCTCTTTGGAACCGACCCGTGGTGGCTGGTAATCTTTAAGGCCGTTTCCATCTTTGCCATGCTGGTCGTCTTGACCCTGTTCACTATTTGGTGGGAGCGTCGTGTCGTTGCCCGAATGCAAAACCGAATCGGCCCAAACCGGGTTGGCCCAGCCGGTTTACTGCAGTCACTCATGGACGGGTTCAAACTCGCATTGAAAGAAGAAATCATCCCGAAATCAGCGCACATTGCCGTGTACTCGATTGCGCCCGTTATCTCAGCAACAGCAGCCTTCCTGGCATTTGCCGTAATTCCATTTGGACCAACGGTCTCAATCTTTGGAGTTGAAACTCCACTGCAACTCACCGACTTCCCTATATCGGTGCTTTACATCTTGGCGGTTGCTTCGATTGGTGTTTACGGCTTGGTACTCGCTGGTTGGGCTTCGGGCTCTACCTACCCGCTTCTTGGCGGACTACGTTCAACCGCCCAAGTGATTTCCTATGAAATCGCAATGGGGCTTTCATTCGTCGCCGTGTTCCTGTTCGCCGGCTCCATGTCGACATCGGAAATCATCGCAAAACAACAACCGATTTGGTTCGCAGTGATTCTGTTGCCATCCTTTTTAATCTATGTAACTTCGATGGTGGGGGAGACTAACCGCGCACCATTTGACCTCCCTGAAGCAGAAGGTGAACTCGTGGGTGGATTCCACACCGAGTACTCCTCACTGAAGTTCGCTATGTTCTTCCTGGCCGAATACATCAACATGGTCACCGTTTCAGCATTGGCAACAACCCTGTTCCTTGGTGGCTGGCTGGCTCCGTGGCCCATCTCGTTGTGGGATTCGGCGAATGCAGGTTGGTGGCCAATTCTTTGGTGGTTGCTTAAAGTCCAACTCTTCATCTTCATGTTTATTTGGCTACGCGCCACGCTACCGCGATTGCGCTACGACCAGTTCATGAAACTTGGTTGGAAGGTTCTGATTCCGGTGTCACTCGGCTGGATTTTTATCGTCGCAACGGCGCGAGTTTTCCGTAATGACTTCAGTTTTAGCAATCAACAACTGCTGATTGCCGGCGCCGCTGTAATCGCGGTTCTTCTCATTGGGTCTTGGCTACTTCAGATACACTCCGATCGCAAGCAAGCAATTATTGAGGCTGAGTTAGCACAAGAGATTCAAGTTCCGTTTGATGCCATGACTGGAGGTCATCCGGTCCCACCAATGCCTGGTCAAGTACTTTCGTACACCCCGCGACGGGTGCTAGTCGCTGCGTCCGTGGCAGCTAGTGCAGGCGCGCTAACTATCGATTCTACCCCAATTGAGGAGGCTCCCAATGCCTGAGTTACCAGCCGCGGTTCGAGGATTCGGAGTTACCTTCGGAACTATTTTCAAAAAGGTTGTAACCGAGCAGTACCCAGAGGATGCAATAAAGTACCCACCCAAGCCGAATTTTCGCGGCCGCCACCAACTCAATCGTTGGGCAGACGGATTAGAAAAGTGCATTGGTTGCGAGTTGTGCGCGTGGGCCTGCCCGGCTGACGCAATTTTTGTTCAAGGGGCTGACAACAGTGATGAAGAGCGCTTCTCACCGGGTGAGCGTTATGGCCGCGTCTTCGAAATCAACTACAGCCGCTGCATTTTTTGTGGACTGTGCATTGAAGCGTGCCCAACCCGTGCACTCACCATGACCAATGAATTCGAGTTAGCCGAAAACAATCGTGCTGACTTAATTTATGAGAAGCAGGATCTCCTGGGCCCAATGCTTCCAGGGATGCTCGCCGCACCACATGAAATGGTTCCAGGAACAACCGATCGTGATTACTACGCAAATAAAATTACCGGTTCAGTCCCAGAACAACATGCTGCGTCCGCTTCTGATCAGGCCAATACTGGCGAGGAGGGTGCTGAATGAGTCTTGATGGCGAATTAATCGTGTTCGTCATTTGCGGTGGACTAGCGGTCATTGGGGCGCTTGGCATGGTGCTTTCACACAAAGCAGTGCACTCGGCACTGTTTATTGCAATGGTCATGATCAACCTCGCCATCCTCTACATTGCAAACTCTGCCCCATTCCTTGGCATGGCCCAGATCATTGTGTACACCGGCGCGGTCATGATGCTTTTCCTTTTTGTTCTCATGGTCGTGGGCGTTGACTCATCTGATTCGTTAATTGAAACCATTCGTGGCCAGCGACTCTTTGGCATCTTGTTCGGGCTCGCGCTCGCTGTATTACTCATTGGCGGGATGGGAACCGCCATGAGCGACAAATTAGATATCGGGCTCAATGCAGCCAATGATGAATTCGGTGGCAATGTCGAAGGCGTTGCGAACCTGATCTTCAGTGACTACCTCTTTGCTTTCCAGTCAACGGCGGCGCTACTCATTACAGCCGGTCTGGGCGCTGTGATCCTGACCCACCGCGAAGCATGGAAGCCCAAAGCAACCCAGAAGGAACTCTCGGTTGCACGCTTTATGGTGGGGGCAGCTCACCCAGGTAATAAGCCAAGCCCCGGTGTGTACGCGCGTCACAATGCCGTGAATACCCCGGCCATCTTGCCGGACGGTTCACTCTCACTCGACAGCGTTCCGGAGCCCGTTCGCTCACGTGACGACTCGTTGATCATCGACCACAGAGTCGTGTCAACCGTTGTCGAACTGGCCGAAGGCGAGGATCAGAACTAATGAATCCCGTCTACTACATCTACCTGGCGACCCTGCTGTTTTGTATCGGGGCTATCGGGGTACTCGTGCGCCGCAACGCAATCATCGTGTTTATGTCGGTTGAGTTAATGCTCAACGCGGCGAACCTGGTTTTCGTTGCTTTCTCTCGTATGAACGGAAACCTTGACGGTCAAACCGTCGCATTCTTTGTCATGGTGGTGGCGGCAGCCGAAGTTGTTGTTGGTCTCGCAATCATCGTTCAAGTTTTCCGAACCAGAGCGTCAGCTTCAATTGACGAACCAAATCTTTTGAAGTACTAGTAAAACTAATAGACCACATTAAAACCGAGGAATAGGACCAGACGTGACCGTTATGCCGGCAGAGGGGCTTTTCTCCCTTATGTGGCTTCTCATTGCGTTGCCGTTGGCGGGTGCAGCAATTCTGCTGTCCACCGGCCGGCGTTCCAACTCGTGGGGACCCTACCTGGGAGTACTCACCGTTTGCGCATCAGCCGTTCTTGGCGTCTTGCTGCTAATCGAAATGATGGGACTGCCGACCGAGGAACGAGCTATCACCCAGGTCGCCTATCAGTGGGTTTTCGTTGGCAACTTTTCCGTTGATCTGGCATTCCAACTTGATCAACTCTCGATGGTTTTCATTCTGCTGATCACAATTGTCGGATCGCTGATCCATATTTACTCGCTGGGCTACATGTCCCATGATCCTGACAAACGTAAATTCTTTGGCTACCTGAATCTCTTCGTCGCGGCCATGTTGTTACTCGTCATGGCCAATAACTATCTGTTGCTTTACGTCGGTTGGGAAGGCGTGGGTCTGGCCAGTTACCTCCTGATTGGTTTCTGGCAACACAAGCCCTCGGCAGCAGCCGCAGCCAAGAAAGCGTTCATTATCAACCGGGTCGGTGACGTTGGCTTAAGCCTTGCCATCATGTTGATGTTCGTCACCTTCGGTTCGGTCAATTTCTCTGACGTATTCGGCTTCGCGACCCAGGCAAGTGAAGGAACCCTGACGGCTATTGGCCTGCTCCTGCTACTAGCAGCGGCTGGTAAGTCTGCCCAGTTCCCATTGCAAGCATGGCTGCTTGACGCCATGGAAGGCCCAACACCCGTTTCCGCACTCATTCACGCGGCCACCATGGTAACCGCCGGTGTTTATTTGATCGCTCGAAGCAACGTGATCTACAACAATGCGCAATGGGCGGCAATGGCCGTCATTATCGTCGCTTTGATCACCATCTTTATGGGTGCAATTATTGGTTCGGCAAAAGACGATATTAAAAAAGCACTCGCTGGATCCACCATGAGCCAGATCGGTTACATGATGCTGGCGGTTGGACTTGGTCCCATCGGTTACGTCTTCGCAATCTTCCACTTGCTCACCCACGGTGTTTTCAAGGCCGGGCTGTTCCTTGGCGCCGGTTCGGTGATGCACGGAATGGATGACAACGTAAATATGCGCCGTTATGGTGCATTGCGATCGGTCATGGTGGTGACCTTTATTACCTTTATGGCCGGCTACCTCGCGATTATTGGTATCCCACCGTTCTCAGGTTTCTGGTCCAAAGACGAAATTATTCACGCAGCCTTTGAACGTGGTTGGTTTATTGGTGGGGCAGCAGTCCTTGCTGCCGGCATCACCGGCTTCTACATGACCCGCATGGTCGCCATGACCTTCTTTGGCAAGAAACGCTGGGAAACCGACGTTCACCCGCACGAGTCACCAGCGGTTATGACGATCCCACTCATTATTTTGGGACTCGGTTCAACTTTCCTGGGCATGGCGCTGCTCTTCTGGGGAGATATTGAAAGCTGGTTGGAACCCGTTGTCGGCTACGAAAGCGAACCAACGTCGCTGCCCTCGGGCGCATATATCGGAATCACGCTGACCTTTGTCATTGTTGGCGCGATCATTGGTTGGATCTCCTACGCCCGGCGTGAAGTGCCCATTGATGCACCACCTGGCAATTGGTTCACTCGCGCAGCACGCAAGGACCTTTATGGTGATGCTGTTAACCACGCCCTTGTTGTCGCACCTACGAATTACGCAGCCCGAGCGCTGGTTTGGGGTGACGCCCGCGTAGTGGACGGTTTTGTTAATGGTTGCGCGGCAATAATCGGTGGTCTGTCCGGTCGCATGCGCCGCACCCAGTCCGGCTTTATTCGATCTTATGCATTGTCCATGGTGGGTGGAGCCGTCTTGGTGCTTCTGGCTCTAGTGTTGGTGAGGATCTAGTGAATACGTATCCGTGGTTAACCACAATTGCTCTGCTCCCACTTGTGGGCAGTGTGATCGTAATTCTTCTTCCCAAGCACAACGCGAAACTTGCCAAGAGCGTCGCATTGGCTTTTTCACTGGTGACCCTCGGCGCGGTGATCGCCATGGCGCTGAATTTTGACTCGAATTCAAAAGAAGCCTTCCAATTCACAGAAAGTTACACGTGGATTCCGTCATTTGGCATTAACTTTTCATTCGGTGTTGACGGAATCGCATTAGTGCTGATTGCACTCGCGACAACATTGGTGCCCGTTGTTATTTTGGGTGGCTGGGATGAAGGACTCGATTCCCAAGGGAGCGTGAAGGGCTACTTCGCGCTAATCCTGGTACTCGAATCACTCATGGTCGGTGTCTTTGCCGCAACTGACCTCTTCTTGTTCTACGTCTTCTTTGAAGCAATGCTGATTCCGGTTTACTTCATGATCGGTCGCTACGGCGGCCCGCAGCGCTCCTACGCCGCGGTTAAGTTTTTGATCTACAGCCTGGTCGGCGGCCTGTTCATGTTGGCGTCCCTCATCGGTCTGTACGTTGTTTCAGCCCAGATCACAGGTACCGGAACTTTCGACTTCACCACTTTGGTCGGCCTTGATATTGATCCTGATATCCAGAAATTGCTATTCCTCGGTTTCTTCTTCGCCTTCGCAATCAAAGCGCCACTGTGGCCATTTCATACCTGGTTGCCCGACGCTGCGGGCCAAGCACAACCTGGCACTTCAGTACTCCTGATTGGTGTGCTGGACAAGGTCGGCACGTTCGGTATGATTCGTTACTGCCTTGAAATTTTCCCGGCAGCAAGTACTTTCTATGCACCGGTTGTAATTGCAATCGCATTGATCGGGATTTTCTATGGAGCCTTCGTGGCTCTGAAGCAGACAGATATGCGCCGACTCTTTGCCTATTCGTCAATGTCCCATTTTGGGTTTATTGCACTAGGTATTTTTGTGTTCACTTCGGCCGGTCAAACCGGTTCGGTGGTCTACATGGTCGCCCACGGCCTGAGCACCGCCGGATTGTTTATTGCAGCGGGTTACCTCATGTCACGTCGTGGTGGCTCAGCCCAACTTTCGTCATTCGGTGGAGTGAACAAGGTAGCCCCGGTTCTCGCGGGCTTTTTCTTGATCGCTGCGTTATCAAGTCTGGCCCTTCCGGGTATGGTGTCCTTCATTGGTGAGTTCCTGGTGCTGTTGGGCGCCTTCCAGCAATACATGTGGGTTGGCGCAGTGGCAACCGTTGGCCTTGTGATCACCGCGGCTTACGTCTTGCGGGTTTACCAAAAGAGCATGACCGGACCCTTGAATCCCGATTGTGCGGACATGTTGGATCTCAACGGTCGGGAAATCACCGCCCTTGCACCCATTGCTGCACTAATAATTGTGCTCGGTGTTTTCCCAGCGCCACTACTTAATGTGATCAATCCAGCAGTTGACCGAGTTATGACCACGGTTGGCGTGAGCGACCCGGAAGTCACTTTCCCCATTTTGAGGGTCCCAGCAGCGAATGAAGGGGGCTCGGAGTGAATACTTTTACCGCACCCGAGATCGACTACGTAGCGATTTCACCGATTCTCATTGTTGCGATAGCTGCCCTACTTTCGGTGTTAACGGAAACCTTCCTGCCACGCTTCGTCCGCCGCCCAGTCCAATTGATGCTGACTTTCCTCTCTTTAATCGGCGCGTTTATTGTTCTGGTGATCAACCGCGATATTCGAACAATCACCGGTGGTGGCGCAGTCGCGATTGACGGCCCAGCCCTAGTCCTTATGGGCACGATCCTGATTCTTTCGTTGCTGAGCGCGTTCCTTATTGCCGAGCGCTCCTTAGACAGCCTGGGAGACGCATTCGCGCCAAGTGCTTCGGCATTGCCAGGGTCAGGTGATGAACGCGAGTTTTCGGCGCGCGGCTATTTCCAAACTGAAGTCTGGACGCTCTTCCTCTTTGCGGTGTTGGGCATGCTCGCATTCGTCGTTGCCAACGACCTGCTGTTCATGTTCGTGGCCCTTGAGGTCATGTCACTTCCGCTCTACCTAATGGTCGGCATGGCTCGTCGTCGCCGACTACTTTCCCAAGAAGCATCACTCAAATACTTCGTGCTGGGCGCGTTCTCTTCTGCCTTCTTTATTTTCGGCGCCGGGTTGGTCTACGGCTTTGCCGGTACCGTGTCACTGCCTGGCATCCACGACGTACTTGCCGCAACCGCTGGTGAAACACTTTTGATCCTAATTGGCATGGCAATGCTGCTCGTTGGGTTGCTGTTCAAAGTTAGTGCGGTTCCATTCCACCAATGGACCCCTGACGTCTACCAAGGCGCGCCTTCCCCCATAACCGCGTTCATGGGTGCCACCGTCAAAGTTGCTGCTTTTGGCGCCATGATGCGTTTGCTCTACGTCGCCTTTTCTGGAATGCAATGGGACTGGGAAATTATTTTATGGGCCGTCTCGATTTTGAGCATGGTCATTGGTTCCTTGATCGCACTGACGCAAAGTGATGTTAAGCGAATGCTGGCTTATTCAGCGATTGCCCAAAGCGGCTTCATGCTGGTTGGTGTTGTCGCGGCAAGCCCGTCTGGTATTGCCGCCGTCATATTTTATTTGATTGCCTATGGCCTGGTGACGGTCGGCACCCTGGCAGTTGTTTCTATGGTCCGCGATTCCGCTGGCGAGGCGACTCATCTGTCCAAATGGGCTGGCCTTGGCAAGAAGTCGCCAGTATTGGGCGCGGTGATGGCGATCTTCATGTTGTCCTTGGCGGGTATCCCGTTGACCAGCGGTTTCGTGATCAAGTTCAGTGTCTTTGCCGCTGGCATCGCTGAAGGTGACACGTGGCTGGTGATCGCAGCGGTCATCGCGAGCATCATTGCCGCGTTCTTCTACGTTCGGGTGATCGTGGTCATGTTCTTCTCAGAACCCAATGAAAACACTGCCTCAGTTGCGCTTCCTTCGATCTTCACCACTATCACGGTTGCGGCAACGGTCACAGCGACATTGGTACTGGGGATAATCCCGCAGCCCTTGATTGATCTATTGACCAATGCCGGAATCTTCATCAGGTAGTACCGTTGGCACATGAACCGGATCTTTGCGACGGGTGATCCGGTATTTGAAGAGCACATTAGTTTAGAACTGGGGCAAGTTGAGAAGGCGCTCCTGGAGTCTACTCGCAGTGAGTACCCATTCGTATCTGAGACTTCGCGCCACCTTGTCGTTGCCGGTGGTAAACGTTTTCGCCCGCTACTCGTGCTTCTTGCCGCTGAATTTGGCGATCCACAGTCAGTGGGCGTAATCCCCGCCGCGGTAGTCGTCGAACTCACTCATTTGGCCACTCTTTACCATGACGATGTGATGGATGAAGCAACCATGCGAAGGGGCGCAACAAGTGCCAATGCCCGCTGGGATAACACCGTTGCGATCCTGACCGGCGATTTCCTCTTTGCTCGCGCTTCTCAAATCCTGGCCGACCTTGGACCTGATGCTGTGCGAATTCAGGCCGAGACGTTTGAGCGGCTATGCACCGGGCAAATCAAGGAGACGGTTGGTCCACGGGATGGCGAGGATCCCGTAAAGCACCACATTTCAGTGCTGTCGGAAAAAACGGGATCTCTGATTGCCACATCGGGGCGCTTCGGTGCCATGCTCAGCGGCTGTGATCAGGAAATCATTGACACACTTACAAACTTTGGCGAACAAATTGGCGTCGCATTTCAATTAGCCGACGACATTGTGGACATAACCTCTGACTCGGAGCAGTCCGGCAAGACTCCAGGAACCGATTTACGTGAAGGGGTGCCCACCCTGTCTGGTTTGATTGCCTTAACCGAGACAACCCCGGAAGGTGCCCAATTGCGTGAGCTGCTTTCTCGGCCACTGCCAGATCCACAAGAGCATGCATTAGCCCTTGAGCTATTGCGTCATCACGCAAGCCTCCATGAAGCCCGCCTTGAGGCCCTGCGCTGGGCGGACGAAGCACGACGAACTCTTGAGCCGTTGCCTGATATCGCGGCAAAGGAAACCCTCATGGCATTGTGTGACTACGTGGTCACCCGGTCTGGTTAAGGCTCGAGCAGAGTTTCTTCTAATTGGCGACCGCGGGTTCGGGTATGGCGATACATATCCACGGTGAAAATAACGAGTGAAGACCACACCAATGTAAATCCAATCCATCGCCCGGTGCTCATGGCTTCCTGAAATACGAATACGCCCAGCAGGAATTGCCCAATGGGAGTGATGTATTGCAATACCCCAAGGGTTGAAAGTGGAATACGGGTTGAAGCTCCACCAAATGCAAGGAGTGGAATGGCGGTTACCGGTCCCAGCATGATCAGTAGAAACGTGATTGTGGGTCCATCAAGAACGAACGATTCGCTGCCGTTTGTTACTGCAATTCCAAGAATTACGAGTGCAACAGGAAACAGCACGACCGTTTCAATACCTAGACTGTGCAGCGAGGGCAAATTTGCAAATTTTTTGAGTAGGCCGTACGTCGCGAATGAGATACCAAGGCTCAGGGCAATCCACGTTCCTGAGCCCGAGGCAATTGTTAAGACAATGACCGCCACGATCGCAATTCCCACCGCGACCCATTGGGTTATGCGAAGGCTCTCTTTGAGAATAATTACACCCATGGCAACGGAGATAAGTGGGTTGATGAAGTAACCGAGTGATGCTTGTACTACTTGGTCAGAGGCGACCGCGTACACGTAAACCAGCCAATTGATGGATAGAAAAATTGCCGCGATACCTAGAATCACCATATTTCGCCGGGTAAATGCTGCCGTGAATGCGCGCCATTGTTTACCAATTATTAGAACGAATACCACAATAATGAGCGACCACACAACCCGGTGCGCAACGACCTCGATGGGTGCAACCGAGTCAAGTAGCGCGAAGTAGAGGGGGAACATTCCCCAGAACAGGTAACCGACAACCCCGAGCAGGACACCGGTGGAATGAACAGAGTGCTCGCGGACTGCCACTCTTTTCACCCGCTCCCTTGAAGCACCAGGCGCTCAATAAAAGCGCGATCCCAGACTACTCGGGAGCAAGTGGGGAGCCCCGCCGGATAGGCTTGTGAATGTGACGCGCTATGCCCTGACTTCGGACCCGAGTGTCAGTGTAGAAGTAGTCAGTGCAGCGCTGGCCTGCTGCGCACTGGAGTTGCAAGTTGCGTTAAACAGCGGTGCATTAACCAAGGTAGCGGACGTTGGCGCGGCGACTTCGCCAGCGGCCAGCAGGTGTTCCTGAAAATTGGCTCAATCCATGAAGTATTCATCTTGATTCACACATGATTGAAGTGACCGAGGAAGGTGCGCGGCGGCCGCGAAAAGTCAATGTTCTTGGCTCGTTTGAAATCGACTACTCACGGTGCATGTATCGCGGAGTGTGCATTGACGTGTGCCCATTTGACGCGCTCGCTTGGGACGAACATCGGGCACTCGTCACCACCAACCGCGAAAACATGCTCCTGGGAATTGAAAAACTTCGATCTAGCGGTAATTCGTAAACTGCACCGCGAAGTCAAGGTCCGCACCATTAATCAATGCGATCACTTGCTGTAGATCGTCACGGTTTTTGCTGGTGACGCGCAGTTCATCTCCTTGAACCTGGGTCTTGACTGCTTTAGGGCCTTCATCGCGGATCAGTTTTGCCAGTTTCTTTGCGTGCTCCTGGCTGATCCCATTGTTGAAAGATCCGTTGACCTTGTACACCTTGCCGGATGCGCGAGGGTCACCTGCGGTGAACGCCTTAAGGCTGATTCCGCGCTTAATAATCTTTTCTTTGAACACTTCAAGGGCCGCGACCGCCCGATCTTCGGTGCTGCTGGTGAGTTCAATATCAGTCTCACCTTTCCACTCGATCGTGGTGTCGGTATTTTTAAAATCAAAGCGCTGGGAGAGTTCCTTGGCTGCCTGATTGAGGGCGTTGTCGGCCTCTTGGTGGTCAACCTCTGAAACTATGTCAAAACTGCTATCTGCCATGGTGGGTTCCTTTCCGTTGGGCCAATCTAACTAATGGAGGGCACGTGCTTACCAACTGCACCTGCGAGTGCCGGCACCTGTATTGTTTGCCGGGCATTACGGCAGATTGCCCGAGCGGCCAATGGGAGCGGACTGTAAATCCGTCGGTTTTACCTTCAGTGGTTCGAATCCACTATCTGCCACGTGCAAAGGGTCCCCTTGTGAAAGGGGACCCTTTGCACGTGCGACCTATCTCAAAATGGGTAACTCACCCCGGTGATTCCCTCGGACCAGTCCCATAACCTGCGCGCTTGCAGGGCATCTTTGGCTGACCCGCTTCGATCCACTAAAGTTGGGTAGCCGCGGGTTTGCCATTTGTCTGCTGGACCGACATAACTGTCATTGGGTAATCCCGGCGCAGTTGCTGCGAACAAAATGGGCAGGGCGCCCATGTCCGAACTTTGGGCGATTATTCGATTCATAAACTCGCTTACGTGAAACTCGAGCGAATTGCCACGCATTTTCGAGGCAACCCCTTGGAGGTTGGTGGCGGAAAAACCTGGGTGAGCAGCGACCGCCCCGACAGAGTAGTCGCCAAGTTCAAGCCGGCGGGCAAACTCCGTAGTAAAAAGTAGATTGGCCAATTTTGACTGCCCGTAGGCGCTCCAAGCCCGGTATTTTTTTGTACCCATCGGATCATCGAAATTAAAGCCTTTGACCATTCGGTGGGCTAGTGAAGAAACCGTTACCACCCGTGAATTCGGTAGCGCAACCAAGGCTGGGAAAAGTAAGCCGGTCAAGGCGAAGTGGCCCAGGTGATTTGTTGCAAGTTGCATCTCAAATCCTTGGGCACTTTCGCGCCGAGGAGTTGCCATGATTCCAGCATTGTTGATCAATAGGTCAAGCCCCTCCGGGTGTTCGCGTGACCAGGTGCCGGCAAATTCACGGACCGAGTCAAGGTCGGAAACATCAAGTTGACCAACGCTGACATCCCCACCCGAGCGACCCCTTCCCATCGCGGCGGCTGCCTGCTCGCCCTTTGTTCTATCTCGCACGGCCAGGGTGACGTGGGCTCCTTTATGGGCGAGCTGCTTGGCGCTTTCAAATCCGAGTCCCGAGTTGGAACCGGTAACGATTACCGATCTACCGGTGAGGTTGGGCAAATTGGCGACGGTCCATGGGGGCATGCCCTAATGAAACCCTGAGTTGGGGCATAAGGCAAACGAGGGAGGATGCCCTCAGGGGTGAACCGACCCTGCCACTGTGTACGCTTGCGGGGCTTCATGCCCCTTTAGCTCAGATGGTAGAGCGTCTCCATGGTAAGGAGAAGGTCTACGGTTCGATTCCGTAAAGGGGCCCGGATGAAAGGTCAGGTAATAGGGGCCTTTCTTCGTTCGGCGGGGTAGCTCAGGTGGTAGAGCAAGCGGCTCATAATCGCTGTGTCGCCGGTTCAAGTCCGGCCCTCGCTACAAGATTTTTGGCATCAGGCACAATAGGCACGCACAAGAGGCAGAAAATTTAAAATTTACATCTATCCAGCATCAAACCAGCACATGAAAGTGTGCTTCATGGAAGTGAGAGAGCAGTGGCCAAGGCCAGCGACGTCCGCCCCAAGATCACCTTGGCATGCGAAGAGTGCAAAGACCGAAACTACATTACCAAGAAGAATCGTCGCAATGATCCTGACCGCCTTGAGGTCAAGAAGTTTTGCGTGAAGTGCAAGACGCACACCCTGCACAAGGAAACCCGCTAACTTTTTCACGTGGCTATCAACCCAGAATTCATTGGCCGCACCTACCCGCCAACGCAGGTCTACTCCGTTGGGCGGGAAAAAATCCGCGAGTTCGCCTCAGCATTAGGTGACACCTCACCCTGTTATTTCGAGGTCGATTTTGCACTGGGACTTGGTTACCCAGATTTAGTCGCGCCTCCCACTTTCGCAATCGTGGTCACCATGAAAGCCGGGGAGCAGGTGGTCTTTGACCCTGACCTTGCTTTGGACTACACCCGCGTTGTTCACGGTGAACAAAGATTTATTCATCACCGTCCGATTTTTGCAGGAGATGAACTCACGAGCACGGTAAGTGTTGATTCAATTCGGTCCGTTGCTGGAAACGACATGATTACGGTCAAAAGCGAGGTTCACTCAACAAGCGGTGAGCTCGTGTCCACTGTTTATTCCCTGCTGGTCTCACGCGGTGTCGAGGAAGCATCATGACCTGGGTTTCCTTTTCCGAGGTTCACGTTGGTCTGGAATTACCAATCCAGGAATTTGTTTTCACGCGCGCGAATCTGATTAGGTACGCGGGGGCTTCCGGGGATTTCAACATTATTCACTGGAATGAGCGAGTCGCCCAAGAAGTTGGGTTACCTTCAGTGATCGCGCACGGCATGCTCACCATGGGCACAGTGATTCGCGTCGTTACCGACTGGCTGGGTGATCCCGGCAAAGTAATTGAATACTCCGCGCGCTTTACCCGTCCGATTCCAGTCCCGGACACGAACGAAGGCACGAATATCAAGGTCTCTGCGAAAGTTACCGAACTACTTGACAACAACCAGGCCGTAATTGCTATCTCAGCAATTCATAACGAGGCAACGGTACTTGCTAAGACAGTGGTTACCGTCCAACTTGAGCCATGACCGCGATCCCCGATCAGGTTATTGCGCTAGCCGAAGAACGCGGGTTCGCTCGCGCCAATAAAGATTTTGCGCGATCAGATCAACTGCGAGACGAAATCGCGCAAGCAGGTTGGTCGATGAAAGACACGGCCGAGGGGTTTTCACTCACAGAAGCGCCGCCGTTTGCGATCACGGCAAATCTTGGTGCACTCATTGATCAATACCGGGATTCGATCTCTGGCACTGCTGTGGTGCTCGTAATTGTTGACGGCTGGCCGCTAGATGTCCAATCTTCGTTGACCGCATTGTTGGAACACATCCCAAGTGGTGTGCGCATCCTGACTGTTGATTGCGGCAATGTTGATGGCGCAGGTGTCGTTGTTCATGAACTAGCAAAGGTTCATAAAAACGTGGATGAATTTCATTTTGCCCAGACTCTTCCTGACCTCGGTTGGGCCAATGTGGTGAATGCAGCCGTTGCGATTGCCTCTAGTGACTTCTTTGCAGTGATGGATCTGTCAACAATCTGGGAAGGTGATGCACTCACACCATTGCTGGGAGTCTTTGCGGATCCCAAAGTTGCACTCTCAGGTTGGCGCGGGGTTAACGTTGATGTGAGCCAAGAGTGGCGTGAATTTTATTCGGCACCATCGGGGAGCGTTGATGCAGTCTTGGGTTATTTCCTGGTGGCACGCACGAGCGTGGCTAGAGAAATTGGTCCAGATTCAAAAGCCAAGTTCTATCGAAATGCTGACATGGAATGGTCCCTTGCGCTCCGTGCTGCCGGATACGAGGTAATAATTCCAGAGGACGAACTTCCGTTGCGCCAGGAACGCCATCATGGCTATCACGACAGTGAATCGGACTACCGCGATAAGCAAAGCAAGAAAACCTATGACCGCCTGCTTCAAAAGTTTCGCAAGACTCCAGAGATTTTGCACAAAGGCGAAGATCGTGGCAATTGAAAAACTTAAGGGCAATTTGCGTGATCACACAACATTGCATGTTGGCGGTGGGGCAAAGGAGCTTGTACGGGTCACGACCGACCAGGAACTAATTGATCTCGTCCTTGATCTTGATCAACGTAGTGAGCGGTTATTGATTTTGGGTGGGGGAAGTAACGTTGTGTGTGCCGATTGCGAATTCCCGGGCACAGTAATTATCGTGTCCACTCAAGGAATTGACTGGGCAGGTGATTGCGTAAGCGTCGCCGCCGGTGAAAGCTGGGATGCATTTGTCGGCCATGCACTTGAGCATGGATTTGGTGAACTGGCTCCACTAGCTGGCATCCCAGGTTCGATGGGTGCGACTCCAATTCAAAATATTGGTGCCTACGGGGTTGAGATTTCTGATTTTATCGAGCAGGTAGATGTGTGGGATCGCAAAGCTGGTACGCGGCGCAATTTGTCTGCAAGTGATTGTGAATTCGAGTATCGCGATAGTGCATTCAAGAAAAACCCGGATCGGTACGTGCTGCTGACCGTGACACTTAAGCTCAATAAGACACTGGTGATTCCGATTGAATATCAACAGCTGGCAAACGTAATGAATCAAGATGTCGGTACAAATGCGCAAGCTGCGGCGGTTCGTGATCAGGTTTTACAATTGCGCGCAATGAAAAGCATGGTTCTTGATTTGGCAGATGCGGACTCTAATAGCACCGGATCCTTTTTCGTCAATCCAACTGTTCCACATGCCGACGTCCCACAAGGCTGCCCCAGTTATTCGCTGAAGGAGAGCGATTCTCGAGCCGAAACACAGGTGAAGTTAAGCGCTGCGTGGTTGATCGAAAATGCGGGAATCTCCAAAGGATTCGGCCTGGGCAATGTTAATTCGAATATTCGCGTATCACGTAACCACACTTTGGCCATTGCAAACACAGACGCGGGCAGTGCGCGAGAAGTCATTGAACTAGCAAGTTACCTGCGACAACAAGTTTTCAATTCATTCGGTATTGAGCTGATTGCCGAACCCCTGCTCATCAATTGCAAACTAGATCAACTAAAGCATATCTAGTCGGTAGCGCTTGCAAGGAGTTTGTGCATCCGTGCAATCCCTTCGGCAATGTTGTCGTCCGAGGTGGCATAGGAAAGCCGAAAAAATCCTGGTGTTCCAAAAGCTTCACCGGGAACTACCGCCACCTCGGCTTTGGCCAAAATAATCGCGGCAAGTTCACTTGATGAATGAGCAATAGTGCCTTCGATGGATTTTCCCAGTAGTCCTGCCACGGATGGGTATGCGTAGAAGGCACCTTCGGGTAATGGGCAGGTTACGCCAGGAATTGCATTGAGCAGGTCAACAATGAGGGTGCGTCTGCGATCAAATGCTTTGCGCATTTGCTCAACCACATCAAGGTTCCCGCTTACGGCAGCAAGGGCTGCGATTTGTGACACATTCGCCACATTTGACGTTGAGTGCGACTGAAGGTTTGTCGCGGCCTTTGTTACGTCGGTCGGAGCTATCATCCAGCCGACGCGCCACCCGGTCATGGCGTACGTCTTAGCGACCCCGTTGACAACAACACAGCGGTCTGCAAGTTCGGGAACCAATGTTGGCATCGAGGAGAAGACGGCATCTCCGTAGACGAGGTGCTCGTAGATTTCATCGGTAATTACCCAGATCCCTTTTGCGAGTGCCCATTCGCCGATTGCCTTAACCATTTCTGGTGGATAGACCGCGCCCGTGGGATTTGAAGGCGAGACAAAGACCAGTGCCTTGGTAGCAGGGGTGAGCGCCGCATCAAGTTGTTCGACCGTTGTGCGGTAGCCGCTAGCTTCGTCGGTCATCACAATGACGGGTTTGCCACCGGCCAACATGATCGATTCGGGGTAGGTCGTCCAGTACGGGGCAGGCAAAATTACTTCATCGCCTGGATCAAGCAGGGTGGCAAAAGCGTTGTAGAGAGCCTGCTTACCGCCATTGGTCACCAAGACTTGACTTGCCAAAACCTCGTAGCCTGAATCGCGGGCAGTCTTCACGGCAATGGCTTCTTTGAGGGCGGGTAGGCCCCCGGCGGGGGTGTAGCGGTGCCATTTGGGCTCATGGCAGGCCGCAGCGGCCGCTTCAACGATGTAGTCGGGGGTGGGAAAGTCTGGTTCACCGGCCCCAAAACCGATAACCGGACGCCCGGCTGCGATTAAGGCCTTGGCTTGGGCGTCCACTGCCAGGGTGGCGGATTGCGTAATCGCACCGATCCGAGCGGAAATTCGGTTACGTGTTGTGGGGCTTGTGGGAGTCGGAGGGGTAGCCATTGCTCAATAATGTCAGGGGAACCCAAAGTCAAGGCGACCCGGCCAGGTGTGAGGGAAAGGGCAGCCCGTAGACTTCCTCACCGCGGTAGGTCTTTGCGTAAGCATGCCTACTAAAGGGTTGTAGCTCAACTGGTAGAGCACCGGTCTCCAAAACCGGGGGTTGGGGGTTCAAGTCCCTCCAGCCCTGCGAACCGGTGCAAGCCGGTACACATTAAGACAGAAAAACTGCACGACTGTACGACGAAGACAACGAAGAAGACGAAGACAACGAAGTCCGACAAAAGTTCGAGTGGAGTAAACATGGTGGACACCGACGCTAAGCCCACGGGTGACAGCGGTGGCTCTAGCGCTGAAAAGAAAAACATCTTTTCGCGGTTGGCATTGTTTATTCGCCAGGTTGTAGTTGAACTTCGCAAAGTGATTTGGCCGACGCGAAATGAGTTGGTCAACTACACAATTATCGTTGTTTTTTTTGTATTACTAATGTCTGGAATCGTTGCCCTATACGACTTTGTTTTCACCAGGGGAGTGTTATTCGTTTTTGGGTAACCACAAGAACGCAATAAGACTTCACTCATTGCCATAAGTATCTAAAGGAGTAAGCAACTCGTGTCGAAAGAGAATGTGTCCAACGAATCGATCCCAGTGGATCCTTTCGCCCCTGACGCACCCGAAAGCGATGAAACCGCTCCGGCAGTAGCGCAAGAGGTGGTTGCTGAAGTAGTCGCCCAAGCAGAAGAGATTGTTGCTGAAGCCGAAGATGAAGAAGACGAAATAGACCCTCTTGAGGAATTCACAATCTCCATGCGGGTTGCACCAGGTGACTGGTACGTGATTCACAGTTACGCAGGCTACGAAAACAAGGTCAAGGGAAACTTGGAAGCGCGAAGCCAAACGTTGAACATGGAAGATTACATTTTTCAGGTCGAAGTTCCTATGGAGGAAGTTACCGAGATTAAGGGTGGAATGCGTAAGCGAATCCGCCGTAATAAATTTCCGGGATACGTCCTTGTTCGCATGGATCTCACCGACGAGTCATGGGGTGTCGTTCGCCACACACCAGGAGTTACCGGATTCGTTGGTCACGGTCACGCCCCATCGCCACTCTCACTTGACGAAGTAATTGCAATCTTGGCGCCCGTGCCCGAAAAGCAGATTGCGGTTGGAGCAGCAGGCGGCAAAGGCGGCGGCGCATTGGCATCGGCTGAACCAATTAGTGTTGATTTCAATGTCGGTGATTCGGTTACCGTTGTTGACGGCCCGTTTGCGACCCTTCATGCAATTATTTCTGAGATCAATATTGAAGCCCAAAAGGTCACGGGCCTGGTTGAGATCTTTGGACGCGAAACCCCCGTCGAGTTGGCTTTCAGCCAGATTGACGCAAACAACTAATTTCATTCAAGTCCCCACACACAAGAAGGAAACACAATGGCACCGAAGAAGAAAAAAATCACCGGATTGATTAAGCTCCAGATTCCAGCCGGCGCAGCCAACCCGGCACCACCCGTTGGCCCTGCCTTGGGTCAGCACGGTGTGAACATCATGGACTTCTGCAAGGCTTACAACGCTGCAACAGAAGCGCAAAAGGGCACCATTGTCCCGGTTGAAATTACGGTCTATGAAGATCGTTCATTCGACTTCATCCTCAAGACCCCACCTGCATCCCGCATGATTTTAAAGGCTGCAGGCATTGAAAAGGGTTCTGGCACACCACAGTCCGTTAAGGCCGGCAGCATCAGCAAATCGCAGGTTCGTGAAATTGCTGAAACCAAAATGCCAGACCTCAACGCCAACGACATCGATGCCGCAATGAAGATCATCGAAGGCACAGCACGTCAAATGGGGATCACCGTTTCGGCGTAACAAGTCACGAGCAAGACCAGAAAGTCAAGCAAGACGTGGGAGAGCCAGCGCGGCTCGCACACCACAACCTGCACGCAGGAAATTCCTGCACGCGAAGAAGGAGCAGATATGAAGCGCAGCAAGGCATACCAAGCAGCGGCTCAAAAGATTGACGCCGAGAACCTCTACGCACCAATTGAGGCGGCCCGTCTGGTTAAGGAAACCTCCGCAACCAAGTTTGATTCTTCGGTAGAAGTTTCCATGCGTCTGGGTGTTGACCCACGTAAGGCCGACCAACTTGTCCGTGGAACGGTCAACCTCCCGCACGGTACCGGTAAGACTGCCCGCGTACTCGTCTTCGCTAACGGCGAAAAGGCTGACGAAGCACGCGCAGCTGGGGCAGACTTCGTTGGCTCAGACGACCTCATTGCTAAGGTCGCTGGCGGTTGGACCGACTTTGATTCAGCCGTATGCACCCCGGATCTGATGGGCAAGGTAGGAACGCTGGGCAAGGTTCTTGGACCACGTGGCCTTATGCCTAACCCCAAGACCGGAACCGTCACCATGGACGTTGCTAAGGCTGTTGGAGATATTAAGGGCGGCAAGATTGAATTCCGCGTTGACAAGCACTCCAATCTGCAATTCCCGATCGGCAAGGCATCCTTCACTCCCGAGCAACTCGTTGAGAACTACGGCGCAGCGCTGGACGAAATCCTGCGGTTGAAGCCATCCTCATCAAAGGGTCGTTACATCAAAAAAACAACGGTTTCATCGTCCATGGGACCTGGAATCCAGATTGATCCCAGCCGGACCCGGTCACTTCTCACCGTTGAGGAGTAGTTGACTTCCTCCTCGCTCTTACGAACGGGGGTTCCTAGTCCGTTGTTAGGCGGCTAGGTGGTTGACACGGCTCTTTCGAGGCTGACGTGTCCGAGCCCCCACTGTCCGCGGGTTGGTGTGGTGCGTTGGTGTGTTGAGTCCACGGCCAAGAACATTCTTGGCCGCGTTCACGTCTGCCTGAGCTTCGTGACCGCATTGCTGGCATTCGAAAACCGCTTGGCTCTTGCGGTTCGCTGCTTCAACGTGGTGACATTCGTTGCATTCACGTGACGTGTTACGTGGGTTGATGTCCGTGTCGGTGACGGTTTTATGCCCGAGGCGTTGAGCGAATTTCCCCCAACACGATCCCAGGATTGCTTTGTTGAGCCCCGATTTCGCTGCTTGCCCGTTAGATAAGTATTGCCCTGGGTTTTCGGGGTCTGGTTTCGGTGGGACTCGTTTCGTCATCCCGGGGATGTTGAGTCCCTCGAACGCGACGTAATCGTACTTACGTGCCAGCAGGGTGGTGGTTTGTTCAATCCAGTCGGTCCGACGGTCATCCAGACGTAACCGTAGTTTCCCGAGATCCCGGATTGTTTTGTTGTACCTGCGTGAGTTGACGTGTTTCCCGGTAGCGCGTTCTTTCCCGTCCTCTTGTTGTTTCGCTGCCCGTTTACGGGCCGCACGCTGCCGGGCTGCTTTCTGCTCTAACGCAAGGAAACGTTTACATTCCCCTGCAGTGAGCGTGGGGGCACAGAACATGTCTGCGTCGGAGGTTGCGATCGTGTTCGCGACCCCACGATCAATACCGATCATCGCGCCCGTACCGGGGTTAATTTTCCCTCGCGCCTCGGTAGTAAACGAAACCGTCCAACGCCCGTGGCGTAGTTTCACTCGCCCAGACGTCGCGGCCTCAATCTCCGTCCACGTTTTTGACGGACGAAAACGCACCCAACCGACCTTCGGGATGAGTGTCTCCCCCCAACGATGATTGACACGTCGAACCTTGAGGTCACGGACAACGAAACTACCCCCGCGGGAATCACGTTTCTTAAACTGCGGGTAGCCCGCGCGTTTCTCAAAAAAGTTCGTGAACGCGATATCCAAATCACGTAACGCGCCCTGCTGCACCACGGTGGAACCCGCACGAACCCAATCCAGTTCCGCACGTAACTCGGTCAGCTCACGTGACTGCGTCGCGAAATTGATTTTCTGGGCGTAAAACCTACGCGTCACAGACCACATTGATCGTTGCGCTAAACCAATATTGAACACGAAACGAGCGTCCTGACAATGCTCAAGCATCCCGGCGTCCTGCACCGCCGTAGGTTTCAAACACTGCAATATCGACACAACAAAATCATCCCACACCCCACTGACAAACACGGACGACCCAAACCCGCGGTGACTCGCTCACCCCGCCCACGCGGACGGGGCCTGCGCTCCCCAAGACTGGGTCAAATAATGTCCGGGCATCAGACGGTGCGCGGACATTATTATGCCCGGGAAAACTATTTGCATAACAATTGCGATTCGCATTGACCAATCGGGTATTTGAATACAGACTTACGCCTTAAAATGCCTACCCGGGTACCCGCCCAAAACGAAGAAAGGATGCGACGCTCACGTGAAATACGTTTTGCCATTAACGCATCCCCTGCTTGCGGTTGAAAACATTAGTATCACTCTCAGTGGACTTAAGATCCTCGACGACGTCAGTATTGGCGTCCCAGAGGGTGAAGTTACCGGTTTGATCGGTCCCAACGGCGCCGGCAAGACCACGGTGTTCAATATTATGAGCGGGTTTTTAACCCCCGATGAAGGCAATGTGAGATTTGATGGCAAGAAACTCAAGCACATCAAGACTCACCATTTGACCAAACTTGGGATCTCTCGAACCTTACAAGGCGTAGGACTCTTTGCATCCCTTACGGCATTAGAAAACGTAATGCTCGGTGGTTCTGCGGGAGTGAAGAGCGGAATCGTTGCGGACTCGCTCGGTGCACCATGGGCCGACGCGGCGCAAAATAAGTTGCGCGCACAAGCACTTGAAATTATGGGTGACTTTGGAATCGTAGACGCCGCGGATCGTTATCCTGGAGAGTTGCCTTATCCCGTCCAAAAGCGAGTAGCGATTGCACGCAGTTTGATCTCGGATCCAAAAGTTTTGCTTCTCGACGAACCCGCAGGCGGTATCAGTGCCGGGGACATGGCAGAACTTGGACGCATGATTAAGAGTTGGACACCAGAACGCACAGTCTTACTCGTGGAACATCACATGGAACTGGTCATGAGTGTTTGTGATCTCATCTGGGTACTAGATGCCGGCAAGGTAATTGCCTCCGGTACACCAGAAGAAGTCCGCACGAACCCGGCTGTGCTTGCTGCCTACCTGGGTGATGACGGTGGTGAACACTGATGTTGGAAACAGTTGATCTGTGTGTCTCCTACGGTGCAGTAAAAGCCCTTAACGGTATGAACCTCGTAGTACCGCAAGGTGAAGTTACCGCGGTAATCGGTGCTAATGGTGCCGGTAAGTCAACACTCATGCGAACCCTTGCCGGACTCGTAACCCCTGCGTCGGGTCAGGTGCTATTTGACGGGGTTTCGATCTCCGGACACAAACCCGAAGACATCGTGCGTAATGGAATGGCGCTTGTACCTGAAGGGCGTTCAACTATCCCAGAACTTACGGTTGAGGAAAACTTGCGGCTTGGTGGCCTTTGGCGTGATAAGTCTGACCGCGGGGCATCGAAAAATCTTGTCTTTGATCTTTTTCCCATTCTGGGCGAGCGAGCGAATATGCGCGCTGACACACTCAGCGGGGGGGAGCGTCAGCAGTTAGCAATTGGGCGGGCACTGATGTCTAACCCGAAGTGTCTCCTGCTGGACGAACCATCACTTGGACTCGCGCCATTGATTGTCACCCAAATCCTTGAGTTAGTGAGTAGGCTTGCCAGCGAAACAAACTTGGCCGTGCTTTTGGTTGAGCAGAACGCAGTAACGGCGCTTCGGGTTGCAACCACGGGCGTTGTCCTGCACCTCGGTGAGGTTGTTAAATCTGGGCCTGCCGCTGAAATCTCATCCGATGAGGAACTTCGACATGCATATTTGGGGTACTGAGTCATGACAAATTTCATTGACTACCTCCTTGGCGGATTCAGCAATGGCGCAGTCATTGCGCTGATGGCACTTGCACTCGTGTTGGTGTGGCGCTCGACCCGGATGGTCAACTTTGCCCAAGTTGGTCAAGCGATGTTCACAACCTACGTTGCTCTCACCGTCCAGCAATCAACAGGTAACTGGCTGCTGGCACTCGTTGTCGCGATCGTTGCCGGGGCCGTGCTTGGAGTAATTGTTTTCTTCTTGGTGATCCGTCCGGTGAAAAACAGTGATTCAACGGGTGCCATCATTGCAACTTTTGGTGGTCTGATCGCGCTGCAGGCTGCTGCCGGCATGATCTGGGGCGGGGACCCACAAGGTTTCATTCCACCAGTTGACAATGCTGGGCTTGAGTTCGCGGGTCGAACCTGGCCCATCTCCCTCTATGACATTTTGGTCCTCAGTGTTACTGCCGCACTTGTCATTGGGCTGACACTTCTATTCACCAAGACTTCGCTGGGTCTTTCAATGCGGGCATCAGCTTTTAACCCTGAAGTTGCCAGACTTTCAGGGGTCCGGGTGAATCGCATGTTGATCAGTGGTTGGGCAATAGCCGGTGCAACCGGTGCGATCGGTGGCGTGCTCATTGCGCCCGTATCAAGTATTTCGCCAAACAGCTTCGACATTTTGTTGGTATTTGCATTCACTGCCGCCGTAATTGGCGGACTTGATTCACTCATTGGCGCAGTCACATTCGGCATTGGTACCGGCCTCGTCATTTCGCTGGTGTCTGGATACAGCGACTCAGGAAATGCACCGATTGTCGCTTTGATTCTGCTGGCACTGAATCTTTTGCTCAAACCTGATGGTGTCTTTGGCCACCACGGAGCGAGGTCCGTGTGAGCAACGTGAAAAATTTACGGACGTTCCCAGGCAACCGAATTATTTGGCACGCAGTAATTGTTGGCGTTGTCTGGCTGCTGCTTTTGCTACTCAACAACAATATTGATCCGCTGTACAGTTCGTACCTGGCTCTTGTTGCAATGTATGCAACAGCGATGTTTGGCATGACAATCTTGGTTGGCCTTTCAGGTCAGGTGTCCCTGGGTAATGGCGCTCTCATGGCGGTGGGTGGCTATGTATTCGCATTAACTTCCATGAACTGGGAAACCGTTCCCATTTTAGGTTGGCAGTGGAATGCCATCTGGTCCATGGTGTTTGCCGGACTCGGTGGTGTTCTCGTTGGTGGAGTGATTGGCGGCCTTGCAGCACGCCTTCGTGGCCCGTATCTTGCTGGACTAACACTGGGACTTGCTGTTGGTGTTCCTGCAATCACCAACCGGTTTCCTGAACTACTCGGTGGCGAAAATGGATTGATGCTGACTGTTCCCTACCCTGAAGGTGGCTACGCGGCGACAGCGACAGGCGCCGACCTGATCACCGACACAGGGACGGATAGCTCGATTGACGGAACAACTGACGTTGCGATCGACCCCAACACGGGTGCAGACGAAAGTCAATATGCCGAACTTGACCTGTCGCAATTTGATCAGGGCGCTGATCCAAATGCAGAGGTCGCGCCCGGGGACATCTTGACCGACGGGGATCTACTCACCGCTGACGACTTTGGAACCGGTGATCAACTCGCCCAAGGCGACTTGCTCACCAACGAAGACTTTGGTACCGGAACCGATCTGGGCATTGACGGTACTGATCCGGGTGCCTCTACCGGAACAGATCTAGGCACGGACACAGCCTTGGATCCAACACTTGACCCAACGGGCATTACTGACACATTTGATTCCGGATTCATTATTGAACGTTGGCAAGCATCTATGGCAATTGCCGTCGCGTGCCTGGTGGCTTTCGCCGCGCTCAACCTGATTCGTGGACGACAGGGACGCGTGTGGAAGGCAGTACGTGATGATCCAATCGCGGCAGCCGTTGTCGGTATTTCCCCATCTGGTTCAAAAATCTCAGCTTTTGTCGTGAGTTCACTCTTTGCCGCCCTCGCCGGCGCTGTTTTTGCCCAGATTCTGAGTTTTGTCGGGCCGGGAGCCTTTGGCTTAGGCCTCTCGCTCTCGCTCTTGGTCGGAATCGTGCTTGGTGGCCGGGCTTCACTTCTGGGAGCGATCCTGGGTGCGCTGCTGTTGGTCTGGCTCCCAGAGTTGGTTAATGGTCTCTCAGGGGAGCGCGGCTGGCCCGAGCAAGTCACGAACAACGCACCGAACTTGCTCTACGGACTTCTCGTTGTCGCCGTGGTGCTAGCGGCCCCTGGTGGGATCACGGGAACAATTCGAGCATGGGTTGATAAAGCCCGTGGTAAGACCCGCTCGCCACTTAGTTAATGAGCACCGAGTCCTTGCGAATGCGAGCAAAATTCATGGTTACCGGCCGGTAACAACTTTCAGAAAAACCTTGCACGGTGTCGCTCTCACAGTTAGTCTCTATTACACATGGCGTACACGGGGTATTCATCTAATGGGTGAATGAGTTCGGGTGCGCCCTTCCTTGGAGGAGTAATAGGTGAGATTCAAAATAGCAACCGGAACGGTTGCCCTTGGTACGGCTGCGGCACTTGCTTTTGCCACCGCCATCCCCGCACAAGCGGCTGATCCAGGTGTAACTGGCAACAAGATCGTTATTGGCACGACCACCCCCCTGACAGGTCCAGCCGCTCCGGGTTACAAAGACATTCCCGTTGCCGCGAAGGCTTACTTTGATTACGTCAATGCAAACGGCGGGATCAACGGTCGCAAGATCGACCTTCGCGTATTCGACGATCAGTACAACCCGGCTCTAGCTAAAAAGGGCACCAGTCAGTTGATCCTTCGCGATAAGATTTTTGCAATGTACGGAGCACTTGGCACGCCAACCCACTCCGCGGTTATCCAGGACCTCAACCGTCGTGGAATTCCTGACCTTTTTGTCAACACCGGTGGTGCGAGTTTCGACAATCCCAAGAAGTACCCCCTGACATTCCCATATTTCCCTTCATACATTGTGGAATCCAAGGTCATGGGCTATTACATGAATGCTGACCCGGCACTGAAAAACAAAACCAAGTGCCTGTTCTACCAAGATGGTGAATTCGGCGACAATGCCAAGGTTGGCTTTAACGCCGTCGGCACGAAGTTTGCCACCACCGCGTCCTACTTCTCGGGCCAACAGGTTGCACCTTTCTCGGCTCAGATCTCCAAACTGAAGTCAGCAGGTTGCGAACTCGTTGTCTTCTTCGGGGTCACCTCTGCGACCGCCCAGCTTCTGGGCACCGCAGCGAAAGCAGGATTTGCTCCGACTTGGATGATCACATCAGTGGGATCCGACCCTTCAGTTCTTAAGGGAACTCTTGGAGCTGCAGCAGGAAGCTTGCTCAAGGGTGTTTACTCACCAAGCTTCCTAGCCCCTGCTCATGACACCAAGAATCCATTCGTCAGCCAGATGCAGGTAATTGCTAAGCGCGCTGGTTTGGAATGGAACTTCTACACCTACTACGGAATCAACACCGCATACGTGTTGTCCCAGGCGTTGAAGGCAGCTGGCAAGAACCTCACCCGCAAGGGACTGGTAAATGCTCTGCAGACCAAGTCGAAGAACTTCCGTTCGGCGGCTTCGGTTCCCATGATCATTTCGTCACGTTCAAACCAGGGACTTACCGGTTACTGGATGGGTCAGTACAACTCAAGTCTCGACATTGATCGACTGACCAAGTACATCATGGTTGCCACCAGTTCTTCATCTGGTGCGGCAAAGAAGATCAATTACCGTCCACTGTCCCCAACCAAGAAGCTGCTGCCGTAACACGCGCATCTTAAGTGAAAAGGAAAAATATGAAATTCACATTTATGCGCCGCGGAATTGCGGCAGTAGCGGCAGCGAGCCTGATCACCATTGGTGCTCCGGTTATTGCCACTGCAAGCGCAGCGGAAGCTTGTGCACCAAGTGCGACCTGCGAGGGGGCCCTAGCGGGCACCCTCGGAGCATCGCCGTACACCATCAAGATGCCTTCGAATTTCAATGGCACCGTCTTGATGTACTCACACGGTTACCGTTTTGGTACTCCGGTTCCAGCAGCACTTGCAACACCGCTGGGTTTGGCTGTCAATCCTGACTACACGAAGATCAGTTATCCAGCATTTGCTGCCGCATTTGGTAGCGATGTTGCCTACATCGGTTCCAATAACGCAAAGGTTGCTCCCAACGACACCGTTGCAACAAACCTGTTGTCACAAGGCTATGCACTTGCCGGCGCGGGCTATGCCCGTCAAGGTTGGGCATCAGCTGAAGGCGTTGAAGCTGGTGCGGGCCTCATCAACCTGATCAATTCAGGCGCTGTGCCAAAGACCAAGAAGATTTTGGTCTGGGGTGATTCACTCGGCGGTTTGATTAGTCAAACAATCGCGGAGACCTACCCTAAGCGTGTTGCAGGCTCACTACCTTCCTGTGGTGTCGTCGAAGGTCCAATTCAGGCATACAGCTCGGCGATGACCCTGCTGTACACCTGGAAAA
Organism: Candidatus Nanopelagicales bacterium; assembly: GCA_041689915.1. GTDB lineage: Bacteria > Actinomycetota > Actinomycetes > S36-B12 > S36-B12 > UBA4592. The sequence goes on from JBDNFH010000173.1 coordinate 29,061, forward strand.
CTCTGGTCGCACCAACACTGAAGGTTGCGAACTACACGTCCGGACCTGCAGGTTATGTCGAAGCGCTCACTGACTTGGGCACAGTTCTTAAAGTCCTAGGTGGCGCAGCGACAACGCCTGTTACTCCAGTTGGGTTCCCACTTGCTCAGTCCAACCTCCTTGGTGGACTCATGGCAGGGCTACCAACCAAGAGCAGCGTCTACGACGGTCAAACCCAAAATCCAGCATTTGCTCAACTGGGCACTCTCGCCGCATTGGGTGGCGGCTACCAGCCGGCATCCGCAGGTGCCAGCTCCGCTGTTGCAATGTTGCAGAATGTTGGAACCGCAGCAGCCCTGGGAATCCTGGGTCGATACGAACTTGAAACTCGCGTTCGCACAATCGGTGGCTTTGCCGCAACTGACAATGCAAACTTCAACGACAACGTTCAGGTGAGTTACACCAAATTGCTCTCTGACGAACAGCGCGGCGAGTTTGGCGACACTCTCAATGCGACGACAGTGATTGCTGATCCGGTCAACTCGATGTTGGCAGCACTTGATGCATCACGTGGTGATGCTACGAAGCGCTTCCCGGCTAACCCAAAGGCTGTTGCAATTGTTAACGCATTGCCAGCGCCAAAGGGTAATTACAGTGTTCCCACACTTATGATCACGACCACCTACGATCCTGCAGTCCCTGCTGGTAATACGGGTGAGTTCTTTGCATCGATGCAAAAGTCCTACGACAAGATGAACAAGAAGAACAAGAAGAATCGTGGTCTATTCAAGGCAGCAGCTTTCTACACGGTTCCACCAGCTGATGGTTGGACTCAGTTCGCACCTGGGGCCAAGGCACCAGATGCAGCACTATCCGTAGCGGCACTGGGTAACTCTGGGGTTGGTCACTGTGTTTACACGGACGCCCAACTCCTCGGTGCTGTTGCAGGACTTAATGCAATGGTGAATGCCAAGACAGCCAAGCAGGTAACGGCAGCCAAGCGGCTTGTTTTCGCAGTACCGGGCGTAAACAACGACCGCATGTTCCTGCCAGATGCACTGAAGAAGCCACTTCGGTCTCGCTAAGAAATAGATCCACAATTGTGGGGTCGGCCGTTATGGCCGGCCCCACAATCTTTTGATTGCCCACCCACTGTTTAGCAGAGATGGATAGGTGGGTATCTTTTCCACTACCAAAGACCGCAGGTCGCCGGCATTCCTTCTCGGATATGCCGGTAGAAGGTTCCACATTGTGGGCGACCCGCGCAGGTGAACGAAGTAGGGCATACAACCTTGTGGTTGAGCCTCACGCCTCGTGCGCCTAGCGCTCGGGGCGTTTTTCATTGTGGGGACTTCTTATCTGGGGAACATGAAAGGAGCAACATGGCAAAGCCTACAAAGGTAAGCGCGGTTGCCGAGATCGCTGAGTACTTCCGTGGCTCAAATGCGGCAGTACTCACTGAATACCGTGGTTTAAGCGTTGCGCAGATGAAAGAATTACGTCGTTCGCTTGGAGCAGGGGTCACGTATGCAGTTGTTAAGAACACCCTCACCAAGATCGCTGCACGCGATGCTGGTGTTGAAGGTCTTGACTCACTGCTCGAAGGACCGAGTGCGATTGCATTCGTTTCCGGAGACGCTGTTGACGCCGCGAGGGGTATTCGCGACTTTGCAAAGAACAATCCAGCACTTGTAATTAAGGGCGGAATCATG
>JBDNFH010000174.1:0-2800 GCA_041689915.1 Candidatus Nanopelagicales bacterium
ACGCGGCTGCGGTTCTCAGCAGCCAACGATATTTTCAATACAATTGGGGCGGAATGTGGATAATTCCGTATTATTCAAATGTCCCGTTCGAAATGGCAATACCAGCACCTCACTTTTACCCAGGGGCTGGATTTAGACATGGTAAACCTCCCACTTGGCGTTCGGACTTGAGAGAGGATCAAGTCCTATCTGGGCGTCGGTCTCGTCCAGGGGGGCCACTGCTACTAAACTTCTCGTAATTAACGATGCATGCTGCAAAGTGAAGTCCGAGGAAAGGTGGCAAGAATGAAGACAGCACTGATTATTGGGGGAGGGTTCGCCGGCTGCGCTGCAGCGCACCAACTAACACTGCAAGGTGGTTTCAACGTTACGCTAGTTGAAAGCGCGCCACACCTAGGTGCTGGGGTGCGCACGCAGTGGGAGGGGGGGCACCCTTATACCTTTGGACCTCGTCACTTCCTGACTCAGAATGAAGCCGTATTCTCTTACCTTAATGCAATAGTGCCCATACGTCGCTGCCCTGAGCATGAATTCCTAACCTATGTTGAAGAGGACGCAGATTTCTATTCGTATCCAATTAACGTAAGTGACATCGCGCGGATGCCCGATGGAGTAGGTATTGAGAAAGAATTGTTGGAGTTAAGTGGAGTTGAGCATTCAGGTAACTTAGAAGAATATTGGATCAGATCTGTCGGACCAACCCTTTACTCTAAATTTATTGATCGATACTCAAAGAAGATGTGGCGCGTTGAAGACAATACCGAAATTGACACCTTTTCATGGTCGCCAAAAGGTGTAACGCTAAAAGAGGGGGCCCGAGCTGCATGGGATTCGGCGATATCAGGTTACCCATTCGCTCCAAATGGATATGACGACTATTTCGACTATTCCACTGCGTCTGCCAACGTCAAACTTAACACTAGAATCACACGTTTTGATATTCCAAAAAAGCGTATACAAGTCGAGAATACGTGGCACTCATTTGATTTGATTGTGAACACCATTTCGCCCGATTTATTGTTTCAGGAATGCTATGGCCCACTTCCATTTATCGGTCGGGACTTTTACCCGATTGTTCTGCCAATTGAATTCGCTTTTCCAAAGAATGTCTACTTTGTCTATTACGCAAACGCCCAACCGTTTACCCGCATAGTAGAGTACAAGAAGTTCACACACCATTCTTCAGCGTCAACGCTGATTGGTCTTGAAATTCCTTCACTGAATGGCCGGCACTATCCGCTACCTATAAAGGCGGAGCAGCGTCGAGCAGAGCGTTACTTCGAGGAAATGCCAGAGGATGTATTCTCTATTGGGAGGGCGGGTAGTTATGACTACTCGGTTGATATAGATGACTGCATTGAGCAAGCAATGGGAATCCGTGAGAAGATAGGCTAACACAATGAAAAGTGACCGCGCGATTCAGAATAGCCACCTGAACTTCCGCAGTGTGCACTAGGAATATTTGTAGTCGCAAGACTACTCTGGGAGTTGACTTTGACAAGTATGGGTACTCAATCGTGGAAGACTCGCGGTCGCAAGGGTGCTGATGAGACTACCCTCGTTGTGCTGGGAGCAAGTGGGAATATCGGGCGCATGCTAATTGAGCGTCCACGTCCCGGAGTCTCGGCTATCCTTGCCCCCAATCGAAAATCGTTAGATCTGCTTGACTCTAAGGCAGTTGCGCTATTTTTCCATTCGTTAAGTGACCGGAATATATGTTTGCTTTATGGTGCCTACATCGATCGTCGACGCGGAGACACCATAGCTAACCGAGATGCCAACACCGTAATGCTTCAGAATGTTCTCCAGGCTATACCCCAGACTGCTCAGTTCATATTTTTAAGTTCAACTGCCGTTTTCGGCGACTTGGGTCAAAAACCGACGGCTAGAGAAACGCCAGTGAATCCAAATAGCTGGTACGGAGAATCAAAAGTCTTATGTGAGCAGAAACTTTCTGAAGTTCAACTTCTCAAGATGCCAGTTGTTCTTCGGTTGACTGGTGTTTATGGCTCTACAGGATGCGCGACCGGCACACTTGATCTCCTCATTGACAAGGTGCTTGCGAATAAGCCCCTGACTCTTGATTGTGCAGGGCGGCACTTGCGCGACTGGGTATTTGTCGATAACGTCTGTACGATCCTCTACGAGTTTGTGAAGCATGAACTTCCGGCAAAGAAAAATGTACTTGGCCTACCGCTGTTACTTGCCAGCGGTGAATCTTGGACCATTAGTAGATATGTGGAAATTATTTCCAAGGTCTTGCATCCCCCGGTTAACAAAATTGATCCGTCCATCGTTCCAGACCATAGATGCCATGATGAAACTTTCGTTGTGGACACACGCATCCAACATCTGCTCGGCGATCTTGAAATTTCTCGAAAGACTGCTATCGAGAAAACAATACAACGACGTAAGGCTTTCAGCGACTCTTGGCGCCAGCAGAGGTGACCAAGATTGCAATTGTCGGGGCTTCCGGTTTTATCGGCCGCGCATGTCGCGACAACTTCCCAACTGACACTATTTGTCTGGTGAGGGATCCAAAACACTTTCAAGACGTTCGGTTTGAGTTTGGAACCTCATCGTTGCTTGATGTTGCGGGTATCGAGACCTGTACTCACGTTCTTATACTAGCGGCTAATCGGGAGCCTGCGGAATGCGAACAGTTACCCGAAAAAACATGGTGGACAAACGTTGCGGCACCGATAAGCCTGATACGTGAAGCATTAAGATGTGGGCTCGTTCCCGTGTTTGCATCAACAGAAATGGTATACGGGCCCGGAACAAAACCTTCCCTTGAGAC
>JBDNFH010000175.1:0-5969 GCA_041689915.1 Candidatus Nanopelagicales bacterium
CAATGCGACCACATGATGCCTCGGATTTGGTAATGGCGCCCGTCGCGCTCGCCATTGATGCTCGCCTTACGGAATTCGGCCAGCTCACCAGTTCCGATCTTGCCTATCGAGTCGCTCTTGAATCAGACATCGACACGATCAGCCTGGAGCAGCGACGAAGAGGCCTATTGATTTCGATTTCGTACACCATTGATATGCACGGTTGGGGCATTGACTGGCACGATAGAGGTCTCGCACTATCGCATAGTGATCACATGATCGTTCTCGGCATACCTGAAAACTTTGTGGAATTCCTTGAAAAGTAACGCTTGTTCCCACATGTGCTGAATATGAATCGAGGATAAATCGCACCATGTCACATCCAATGTTTGAACTTTCCGAAGAACAAAGATTATTGCGCAAGACGATCAGAGAACTATGCGAATCGCGGATTGCACCGTTTGCGGCCATCGTTGATGAGGAGGCACGATTTCCGAAAGAGGCCTACGACTCCCTTTGCGCTTCTGACTTTGCTGCTCCACACGTCCCAGAAGAATATGGAGGGGTTGGTGCCGACGCACTCTCCACCTGCATCATTATCGAAGAAGTGGCTCGTGTGTGTGCGTCATCTTCATTGATCCCCGCAGTCAACAAACTCAGTACGGTCCCCCTACTCCTTAGTGGATCAGAGGAAATCAAGAGAAAGTATCTGCCTCTCATGGCACAAGAAGGTGCCATGTTCTCCTATTGCCTGTCGGAAGCAGATGCAGGCTCAGATGCTGCCGCGATGCGAACACGTGCAGACAAAGTCGGTGACACATATGTAATTAATGGTGTGAAGCGCTGGATTACTAATGCCGGTGAGTCTGATTTCTACACCGTATTCGCAGTCACGAACTCCGCGGATCGCTCTAAAGGGATCAGTGCATTTGTGGTGGAAAAGTCAGATGTGGGTGTGAGCTTCGGAGGACTTGAACGCAAGCTCGGCATTAAAGGGTCACCAACGCGGGAAGTCTACTTCGACAAGGTTGAGATCCCAGCCGATCGGCTGATTGGGCAGGAAGGAACTGGGTTTGCCCTCGCTCTAAAGACCCTTGATCACACACGAGTCACCATTGCGGCACAAGCCGTCGGCATCGCTCAAGGTGCCCTGGACTTTGCCCTCGATTATGCCAAAACACGTCAACAATTCGGGAAGCCCATTTCCGATTTCCAAGGACTTCAGTTCATGTTTGCTGTTATGGGGATGCGCGTCGAAGCCGCTCGTCAGCTCACCTATGCTGCGGCAGCCCGATCAGAGCGCGATGCACCCGACCTTACGTTCTTTGGGGCGGCAGCAAAGTGTTTCGCATCCGACGTCGCAATTCAGGTTACTAATGATGCCGTTCAGGTTCTCGGGGGCTACGGATACACCAAGGATTATCCAGTAGAGCGGATGCTACGAGATGCGAAAATAACTCAAATCTACGAAGGAACAAACCAGATTCAAAGAATCGTCATGGCTCGTCAACTTCTTGCAGGAATTCAATCCTCCTTAGGTGGGGGGTAATTGGACTCGGTGCGAGCCACGCGCCTCAAGTCTGTGCTTCTGGCATGAATTACAGGTGATCCTATTCGCGAATGGTGAATTTACTTGACCAGCTTGATATTTCAAAAAAGAGCGTCGGCATAAATCAACGCATGCTTGCTGCTCTCAGCCCTTGGATGATGAAACTTGCCGCTGATCGCTCGCGGGGTGCTCATCCTTACTTCGTGCGCGTTGAGCACACCAGCAGGTCGCGCGAAATCCTTGGACCATCACCTTTGCTCATACCTGAACAGGCCGTTGTACTGAATAAAAATCCTATACAGGCAAAGGAATGGGCCCGAGCCTTTATGGCACCGTACTTACGACTGCCCAACTACACGAACAATCTGCTTCGGCTCGGGTACACCGAAGATGACTTCCAACACGGTGGATCAAACCAACTGGTCGATGCAATCGTAGCTTGGGGCACCCCGGAAGATGTGCTCCTGCGTGTTGGGGATCACCTCAACGCAGGAGCATCTTCTGTGTGTCTTCGGATCGTTACGGATCAGCCCGCGCCAATCCCCCACTCTCAAATGCGTGACTTGACCAAAAGCATCGGTTAAAAGCCGCGGAACTCGAACTCTTCCAACGGAACCGCTTCACCTGAGGTTTGACCAAAGGATGCGTACTCCATGTCGTCGTATCCGGTGAAGGATGCGTACATCGCGGCTTCTGCTTCCTCGGTTGGCTCCACCTTGATATTGCGGTAGATCGGCATTCCAGTACCGGCCGGGATCAGCTTGCCCAAGATTACGTTCTCCTTGAGGCCAAGGAGTGGATCGCTCTTCGCGGAGATCGCAGCGTCGGTGAGGACGCGAGTGGTCTCCTGGAACGAAGCGGCCGAGAGCCACGACTCGGTTGCAAGTGATGCCTTGGTGATTCCCATGAGTTCTGGGCGACCTGATGCTGGCGTTCCACCGTTTTTAACAACGCGGCGGTTCTCAGTTTCAAAGAGCCCACGTTCAACAAGTTCACCTGCGAGGAAGTTCGATTCGCCCGATTCAATGATCGTGATGCGCTTAAGCATCTGGCGAACAATTACCTCGATGTGCTTGTCATGGATGGAAACACCCTGTGAACGGTAGACCATTTGCACCTGGTCAACCAGATGCAATTGAACTGCACGCTGACCCAGAATACGGAGAACCTGCTTAGGATCAATCGCACCTACAACCAGTTGCTGGCCCACAATCACACTGTCGCCTTCTTCGACCAACATGCGCGAACGACGTGGAACCGAGTACTCAAGTTCTTCGCTGCCGTCATCAGGGGTGATGATTATCTTGCGGAGCTTCTCAGCGTCTTCAATGCGAACCCGGCCAGCAACTTCGCTGATCGGAGCAACACCTTTAGGCGTGCGAGCCTCGAAGAGTTCCACAACACGTGGCAAACCGTGCGTAATATCTTCACCTGCAACACCACCGGTGTGGAAGGTACGCATTGTGAGCTGGGTACCTGGTTCACCAATGGACTGAGCAGCAACGATACCGACGGCTTCGCCGACATCAACCAATTTTCCGGTTGCCATTGAGCGACCGTAGCAGCGGGAACAGGTGCCAACTGAACTCTCACAGGTGAGAACATTGCGAACACGGACCTTGTCGGCTCCGTCAGCAATCATTTGCTCCAAGCGAGGAATGTCGAGTTCTTCACCTGCGGTTGCAACGGTTTTGCCGTCAACAACTACGTCGCGGGCAAGAACACGTGACACGAGTGTGGTATCGAGATGCTCAAGTGGACGCAGGGTTCCGTCGACCATTTCAGCAATCTCGATTTCAGCCCCGCGCTCTGTTTGACAGTCGACCTCTCGGACGATCACGTCTTGGGAGACGTCAACCAAACGACGGGTGAGATAGCCGGAGTCAGCGGTACGAAGTGCAGTATCAGCGAGGCCCTTGCGAGCACCGTGAGTGGAGATGAAGTACTCAAGTACTGTCAAACCTTCACGGAAGTTCGCCTTAATTGGGCGAGGAATAATTTCACCCTTCGGGTTAGCCACCAGACCACGCATACCGGCAATCTGTCGAACCTGCATGTAGTTACCGCGGGCCCCTGAGTCAACCATGATGTGAACTGGGTTGGACTCTGGGAAGTTATCCTGCATTGCCTTGGCAACTTCATCTGTTGCTCGGGTCCAGATCTCAATGAGTTCCTGGCGACGCTCGGAGTCAGTGATCAGGCCCTTCTCGTATTGCTGCTGGACCTTTGCATCCTTTTCTTCAGCATTAGCGATCAAGCCTGCCTTGGCAGGAGGCGCTACTACATCAGAAATCGAGAAGGTGACACCCGAGCGCGAAGCCCAATGGAAACCGAGTGACTTGAGTTGGTCGAGAGTTTCAGCGACTTCGATCTTGGGGTACATCTCACTCAAACGGTTCACCGTTGTGCCGAGAACCTTCTTGTCGACCTTCTCGTTGACAAATGGGTAGTCGGGTGGCAGGGCTTCATTGAACAATGCGCGACCAAGTGTGGACACGAGCATCAGTGGATCACCAAAAGTCCAACCTTCCGGCACTTCGTGGCCCAACGGCGGAGTGATGTCCTTGAAGCGGAATCGAGCCTTTTCACCCAACTTGAGTGAACCGCGGTCAAGTGCCATAACTCCTTCAGCAATTGACGAGTAAGCATGTAGCTCGTTCTCGTCTGCGTCTCTGCTTTCCGCAGTCATTGTGGTGAGGGTGTAGATACCTAATACCATGTCCTGGGTCGGTGTCGTAATCGGACGACCATTTGCCGGAGAAAGAATGTTATTGCTTGAAAGCATCAAGATCCGTGCTTCAGCCTGTGCTTCGGCCGAGAGCGGTACGTGAACAGCCATCTGGTCACCGTCGAAGTCTGCGTTGAATGCGGTACACACGAGTGGGTGAATCTGGATTGCTTTACCTTCAATGAGTTGTGGTTCAAAAGCTTGGATACCCAAACGGTGCAGGGTTGGTGCGCGGTTGAGCAACACTGGGTGCTCGGTGATGACCTCTTCGAGGACATCCCACACCACTGGACGTGAACGCTCAACCATGCGCTTTGCGCTCTTGATGTTCTGTGCGTGGTTGAGGTCCACCAGGCGCTTCATCACAAATGGCTTGAACAGCTCAAGTGCCATTTGCTTTGGCAGACCACACTGGTGCAGTTTGAGTTGAGGTCCCACCACAATCACTGAACGGCCGGAGTAATCAACGCGCTTGCCCAAAAGGTTCTGGCGGAAGCGACCCTGCTTGCCCTTGAGCATGTCAGAGAGTGACTTAAGTGCACGGTTACCTGGACCGGTAACGGGGCGACCACGACGACCGTTGTCAAAGAGTGCGTCAACTGCTTCTTGCAGCATCCGCTTTTCGTTATTCACGATGATTTCAGGTGCACCAAGGTCAAGGAGACGCTTGAGGCGGTTATTGCGGTTGATCACGCGACGGTAAAGGTCATTCAGATCAGAGGTGGCAAAACGCCCACCGTCAAGTTGAACCATGGGGCGCAGATCTGGTGGGATCACTGGAACGGCATTAAGGACCATGCCCATTGGTGAGTTGGTTGTGCTCATGAAAGCGTTGACCAACTTGAGGCGCTTGAGTGCGCGGGTCTTCTTTTGGCCCTTGCCGGTTGCAATTATCTCGCGCAAGTACTCAGACTCTGCTGCCAGATCAAATGACTCGAGACGCTTTTCAATTGCTGCAGCGCCCATGCCACCGTCAAACCAACGGCCATAACGATCACGCATTTCGCGAAAGAGCATCTCGTCACCTTCAAGGTCTTGAACCTTCAGGGTGCGGAAACGATCAAATACTTTGTCTAGACGCTCAATCTGAACGTCAGCACGGCGACGAATTGCAGCGAGTTCACGCTCACTGGACTCGCGAACCTTGCGGCGCACTTCACTTTTAGCACCTTCGGCTTCAAGTTCCGCGATGTCAGCTTCCATCTTCTGAGCGCGAGTTTCAATGTCAGAATCGCGACGCTTAGAAATCTGCTTCTTCTCAACACTGAGTTGATTCTCAAGGGAAGGCAACGCTTCGTGTCGACCGTCGATATCGACCCAAGTGATCATGTAAGCGGCAAAGTAGATGACCTTTTCGAGATCCTTTGGTGCAAGATCCAGTAGGTAACCCAAACGGCTAGGAACACCCTTGAAGTACCAGATATGGGTCACTGGTGCTGCAAGTTCAATGTGGCCCATGCGCTCGCGGCGAACTTTGGCGCGCGTTACTTCAACACCACAACGCTCGCAAATGATTCCCTTAAAACGAACCCGCTTGTACTTACCACAGTAGCACTCCCAGTCGCGAGTAGGTCCGAAGATCTTCTCGCAGAATAGGCCGTCTTTCTCCGGCTTGAGTGTGCGGTAGTTGATGGTTTCGGGCTTCTTGACTTCACCGTAAGACCAGGTACGAATATCGTCTGCTGTTGCAAGACCAATGCGCAACTCGTCAAA
>JBDNFH010000176.1:0-9047 GCA_041689915.1 Candidatus Nanopelagicales bacterium
AACATGGAAAGCCACGGTTTTGACCCAGAAGCAATTGCTCACCTTGACGTTCAAGACACAAACGCAATTGCAACGGAGCGCGAGCGTGCCGGTGAGTTTGATGCGGTTATGGCTCTGGGTGTAATTCCGCACGTCACCGACGACAGCGACTTTGTCGCCTCCATGGACGCGTTCCTTCGCCCGGGCGGAACCATGCTCCTGCAGTTCCGTAATTCCATGTTTTCCATGTTTACGTTTAACCGTTTGACAAAAGAGTTCATTCTTGATGAACTCTTAGTAGATACACCCGAATCAGTTCGCAAGGTTGTTACAGCCGATCTTGACCAACGTCTTGCCGTGGACAAACCACCACTGCGCACCAGGACAACGGGTGACGGATACGACGAAATTCTTTCGCGCTTTCACAACCCGTTCGAGTTGGCTGAAGTTGTGAAAAGTTTCGGTTACCACGACCTCTCGTTCCATTGGTACAACTACCAACCCGCCTACCCCATGATTTCCGGACAAATTGACCCCAAGGAATACCGTCAGGCGCAAATGGATCTTGAAGGTGACACCAGCTGGCGCGGAATGTTCCTTTGCTCCGCCGGTCTCATCAAAGCGACAAAGAACTCAGCCTGATGACCCAGAAACATCAGCTCGCATTCTTGCTCAAGTCCTACTCCCAGGATTTTGAGTTGGCATCGCGCATGGTGGCAAGTTTTCACGCATTCAACCAAGACAACATCCCGCTCTACGTTGTTGTTCCTGATTCTGACCTGAAACTTTTCGAGTCACTTGCAGCCGAAAATGTCACGTTGATTCCGGAAATAAAATTCGATAAACATTTGGTCAGCGAACCGGTGCACGATCTGCGACCCGGTTACATTAATCAGGAAATTGTCAAACTGGCTTTCTGGGAACTCGGACTCACCGAGAATTATTTCTGCGTTGACTCAGATGCCGAATTCATTCGACCGTTCACAGTCTCTGACTTCATGTTTGACTCACAAACCCCCTATTCAGTATTGGTCCAGGACCTTGAACTTGCGGTTGAACCAACCTACTACTCCCAATACTGGCAGAGTCGGGAAAAAGAGTTAGAGCACATTGCGACTCTGCTGGAACTCGACACCCGTGTGATTCTCACCTGCCACGGGCACCAAGTGTTTTCCACAAGAGTCCTCGAGTCATTTATGAGCGACTTCCTTACCCCGCGCGGCTGGGACTACCGGGATGCTTTAGCGCAGGCTCCTTATGAATTCACCTGGTACAACCTCTGGTTGCAGAAGACCAAGCCACATGAAATTCACCCGCGCGAACCGTGGGTGAAAGTCTTTCACCATGAAGGCCAGTACTTGGAGTACGTCAGCCGCGGCGTGAGTGTCACTGATCTTGCCCGCGGTTTTCTAGCGGTCGTGATTAATTCAAGTTTTGCCCGAGAACTACCCCATACCCCTTCGGCAAGCGCGCGCTCAAAAAGTGAGGCCCTCGCACAGCATCTTTCCTATGGTGAAGTAGTCAAGTTGATCCAAGCGAAAGTCAAAGACACGGCGCGCAACCGCTTCACAAACTGAATTACACTAACGAAAAGGATTAAGAGTCAAAGAGCACTAGAGAATCGAGCCCCCGTGGACAAGACACAAACTTCTAAGTCAGCAGTAGAAAACGTTCTCAATGTTGGCCGCATGGCAAAAACAGTCGTCGCAGCGAACGGGTTCTCCCGCTCCACGCAAACCCCGGAAAAAACCGAGGGACAAAGCCAGTTCAACATGCGTCAGGCAATGGGGCTCGACCCGAGACTCGGGAAAATTCTCTCGAAGGTGTCAATCCGCCACCAAGGGAGTCAAGCCTGGTTGCTCAGTCAAGCCGCGACCAGTAATTACATTGACCACACTGAAGTAGACCTTGCAGTCGCTGGCATCTCGCGTGATGGCTTCTATGTATTCAACCAGCGCGCATCAGCGCAGCAAGTAGATGCCCTGGTTAAGTTCGCCGAACAGACCGAATGCGAGGCCCGCGGTGCCGGGACCCCCCTTGAGGTCTATCCACGCTCAAACCCTGCGGCTGGCCGCTACGACATTCACGAACAGCAAGCCCTGCAAAGCCCCGAGGTTCAAGACTTCGCTACCGACCCGGCCATGGCCCTGATTTCCCAGAAGTACCTTGGCCAGCCTGTGATCATGGACGAGGTTGCCTTCTGGTGGACAACCACGAAAAAAACTGAAGATGCCGACCTCAACGCGCAGCTCTTTCACCAAGATCGCGATCGACTCTCGTTTCTCAAATTCTTTATGTACCTGACAGACGTTGACACCATGACCGGAACCCACGTGTACGTGAAGGGTTCACACAAGAAAATCCCTCGGTCGCTGAGAGCCGATGGCCGCATGAATGACTCCGCGGTACAAAAGGCTGGCCTCGGCGGGAACATCACCGAATTACACGGCCTTGCCGGCACAATCATGGCTGTGGACACAATCGGTCTTCACAAAGGTAAAACCCCGGTTACCACGGACAGGCTGGCCCTTGAAAATGAATTTGCCACATCACTTTTCGGCATGGATTACGAGATTCCAAAATTTGAACCAACCGAATTAGTGCGTAAGCGTTATGCCGAAATGCCCTGGGTGTTGCAGCGTTACCGCAACTCAGTCGCGAACCAATCTCTTTAATGCGTAGCTTTTCAATGCGTGACTGAGGTGACGCACGTATTCCGGTGGTTCGCTGAACTCAACACCACCAATGCTTGCTTTTCCTGATTCCGCCCGATCTAGGTAGCGGAAAGCAAATCCCCGGCGTTTCATCATGAGCCCGTAGGGCAAAGCCGCAACCTCAACATTGGACAAGGGTTCACCAACTGCAGCGAGTAGTTCACTCAGTTCATCTGGAGTTCGCGGCCGCACCGCGCACCCCAGTTCGTCATATGCCGAAGGCCCCATCACGATCACCGGACGACCCAAATACGCAGCTTCAACACCCGTTGTCGAACCGTAAGTCACAACAACAGCAGCTGCACGCATCAGTGCATAAGAGTCCACCGAGGAATGCTGATCAATGTGCAACGCAGGATCAGCAACCTCCACAGCGGAAGCCCAATCGAGATTGTCTTCAGCTGGCTTAATGCGTGCATGTGGGTGGGTGCGCACCACCAGGTCGAATCCCAACTCGCGACTTGCACGAGACAACGTGACCAATGCGTGCGGCTGGTCGGTGAAGTACTCGGACCAATCCAAATCTAATTCGGCGATTTCATCTCCCGACGAACTGAAATACACTACCAAAGGCGCATCACTGTCGCGATCGATACTCAAACCAGCCTTCTGGCCGCCGGTGAATTGCAAGTTAGCCAAATCAACGTGATTGATTCGCTCCTCAAACCAACTCCCAGCAACAGCATCCCGCTCTGCTGGATCCCACTGGGCGAACATGTTCTTCATCCGGGTTTGCAAGGCGGACCAGTCGTGGGTTTCATCAATTGTGAGATCAAAGTCAGTATCAAGACCACCGGTGTCATACGACAAAATAGGAATACCGGCATCAATCGCTGCTGCAGTAACTGCACTGTCATGCAGGAAACGACCATTGTAAATATAGATCGAGGTAATCCTTCGGTCCTTAATTACCTGTGACACTTGGTCGTACACGTAAGCAAACGAGCGAACGGCTTTCTCAACATATTTCTTGGGCCACACATGTGAATCATTGGACGGAGTAGCAGGGGATGGTGGCGCGTGCAGCACACCACGACCCAAGGGAGCGCCGCGGTAGTTCAACTCACGAATACTCACACGGGAACAATTGGTAACAGGGGGAATTTTCGCAACCGGCTTCCAATTCCTGATCGGAGGGGAGACAAAAATACTCGGTGAAATTCCAGCAGCAATGAGGCCTCTACGCAGTTGCTGGTCGACGGTTTTGGTCCGAGTTGCCGTAGCGATTTGGTGCTGCACCTGCCAGCCAATATCGCGCAAGGGTGTTTGATCTGACCACAGAGCCAAGGAAACGTCACTACCAAGGTCGTTCAGTGTCAGTGTTGTTTCAGCGATTGCCGCAATCGCGAAATCCCACTGAGTAAAGGAAACAAGAAGTGGCCGCTCCAGTTGTGAGGGGGTCAGCACGGAACTCAAATAACCAGCGAGTGATTCGTGCTCGGCGGCAATGCGTGGTTCGTGGGAAGAAAGGTTCATGATCACTCGATCGTAGTGCCCAGTTCGGCGCGGTAGACATTTGCTGTTTCTTGCGCGGAACGCAACCAGGTGAACTCAGCGGCTCGAGCAATTCCGCGCGAGACTACCGCAGAACGCAATTGCGAATCTGACAGGACCAACCGCAGTTTCTCGCTCAAATCAATTGGATCACCAACTTCAAAATAGATCGCACCCTCGCCACCCACTTCAGGCAGCGAAGTCGAATTCGCCAAAATTGTTGGGGCACCTGAAGCCATGGACTCAAGTGCCGGCAGGCCAAATCCTTCGTAGCGCGAAGGGAAAACAAATGCCTTCGAGTTTGCGTACGCCGCGGACATGCGTTGGTCACTGAGCACGTCTTGGCGAACTCGCCCAACAATCCCCAATTCAGCAAAGCGCGTGTTTTCTTCTTTGGTGAATGGCCCCCCACCAATACAGACCAAGTGCAACTCAGGAAACTCAGCGTAAATCTGAGCAAACGCGCTAAACAACACAATTGCATCTTTGTACTGACCCCGGTTACCCACGTAAAGAAGGTAATCCCGAGGTAAGTCAGGCAGTGGAGCAGAATCGGGAGTAAAGAGTGGATCTACTCCTAGGTGAACCACTGAAATCGGCGCCTCAATGTCGGGATACATGCGGATCAAGTCGCTCTTGGTTGCATGAGAAATACAAATTATGTGATCAGCCCGGCGAACGTAGCGTTCCTTGAGGGTCAACAGATCTAAGCGGCGCCTAGTTTGGGGCATGAACTCTGGGATCATGTCGTAGACGGTGACAATTCGTTTTGCCCCTCGAGTTGGGGCTAGTCCATGGGGAAGGTAGAACGTGTTGTGAATTATCTCGGCTTTTGGGTGCACCTTGATCCGGGCGAAATAGCGTCCCAGAGCGACCCATTCGTTTTTCGCTTGCTTAACCCGCAGTGCTTGGGAAAGTGCTGGGTCGTCCAGCACGTATCGGTTGATTATGGGTGCGCTCAGCGGTAAGACATTAACCCCAAGTTCAGGCTGGGTGACAAATTGTCGGGCGATTTCAGCGTGCATCCGAGAAATTCCACCGAATGCCTGGATGGCAAATATCTGTTCATCCAGGGCCAGGCGCACCCGCTTAGAGTAGTCGCACCCGACTAGTTCACGTGATGCGCTCGCTCAAGCCAAGCATCCAATGCTTGGTCGTAACGCTCAGGCTCACCAGCAACCCACGCTCGGAAGTCGGCTTGGGTGGCATTGATTTCCGATGTATCCGCCAAGGTCTCTGCGATCACCGGCGCCATATGGTCGGCCCAGTCCTCGGTGTAGGCGAACCGGTATTTCTCACCAATCGGGGAGTCTTCCCAGCAGGAGCCAGAACCACGAGCCAACATGATGGTGGGGGTCCCCAGATTCGCCGCCTCACGTGGCAACCGGTCCCGGCCCGGCAGGTTTCCAATTTCAACGTAAATTGAGGAACGCGCCAATGTTTCACGCACCTGATCAAAGCTCATGTTTTCAATCGGCACGAAATCAACTTCTGGCAAACGCCGCCGCAAGTCCTCAATTTTCCACTGACCCTTGTAGCCGTTGTAGGAAACTACATTGCCTTCACGTGGGACGTTTACCGCAGCAGCAGGCTGTGGGTAGTCCGTCAGAATAAAGGATTCGCGGTTGTACTCCGATCGAAGGAATCCTTGGCCGTAATAGGACTGGGTGCCAAAATTAATATTTCGTTTCATGAGTGATTCGGCGTAGCGGATCGAAACTGCTTCAATCACGGCAGCCGGCGATTGGGTAGCTGAACCACCTTTGCGTTTTCGAGCTTCACGCCAATTACGCCAAGAACCTGAATCAATTTTTGTGTCGTCATGGGGCCACAAATTCGCAGGAACCGCAGATTCACTCCCAGCAGGGAATATGGAGCCAGCTTTTTCAGTACCTTTGTAGTAACGAGCCGCCGGAATTGGCGAGTTGTTCACGCTGAGCCACAGCATCCAAATATGGCTGCCCGCGGTTCGATTCAGTTCCTTACGGCTTTCGATCGGGGAAACTTCACCGATCACCAAATGCGCGTCGGGGTGATCCGGCATTTCCTGAAGGACCGGTGCGTCAAATTTCGCGTATTCTGGGTGTTGGGCCCGACCGCGGAAGTTGCGCAAAGGAATCAAATACGCCTCAACACCCTTTTTACGCATGGAATCAACTAGCAGAGCGAGGGCTTCTGGGCCACCTGTTCGGTCACCAATGGGTGCGGCGACGTAAAACTTAGGTTGCGGCACGGCTCAACCCTAGGGCAGGAAACCTGAGCCAAAGTCCCCCTGGTCACCCGACCGCAAGCGCAAACCGGCAGAAGGCGCCGGAGTGCACAATGGGTAGTTGTCCCAGCACTGGTCTGACTCCACCGGTACCAATACCGACAGGCCAGAAGGCAACGGTTGATCAACCACAGGAACACTCACTACCGAAGCAACCCGGTAGGGAATTGAAACCCCCAAAGACCAATCTGAGTCTTGATCAATCGCGGCCCAGTCCAATCGAAACCCAGCACTAAACACGGTCACGGCGACCACAACAAATGCTCCGCCAACAACCGCTATTCGAGTCAACACAGACTTCCACAGCAACAACCCCAGCGGAATAGTCAGCAGAGTAAAGAGTGGACCCCACGCAAACCGGTATGAGGGCGGTGTCAAAGCAAGCCAGGCGAGTACCGCAACCAAACTTGGAAATACCGAAAGAGCGACCCCGCGCCAAAAGAACTGCTTGACGTGGACACGAATAGCCAATACAAGAACGGCTAACGCAAGTAACAAAAACAAATAGGTTTCCCATTGCGAGAAACGATTGACAAACCAAACTCCGACCCAGTCAAACCCGTTCACCGAATCCCACATTTCATCAGGGTTTCGGTGAAATCCAAGCGTCACCTCGCGATAGGGAGTTGGGTCAGTTGCTTTCCATGCCACCGGAAAGGAAAAAAGTGAAAGCGGATATTGGAACCAACCACTCAAGAAATAATCTCGAGCGGCTGAAACGACGAGGGCTAAAAGTCCAACTCCAACGACCATGACGCTACCCAGCGCTAAACCCCGCCGCGAATTCTTTCTACGAATAGCAAGCAACACCACAACAACCAGTGCCGTGACAGTAAAAAAGATCGCGGTTGGTCTAAACAGCACCAGCGTGATTGCCAGAACACCTAACACCACAGAACTTGCAACCCAGTTCTTTTGTGAGTGCACGGCATCAACCAAATACGCGCTTCCAACCACGGTGAGAGCCAATACTGCAGCGTCTTGCGTGGGGCTGGCAACCCAGAAATCAGCCAAGGCAACGAGTGGAATCAGTGCGACTATTAAACCAACAAACAACACATAAACCCCGGGTCCAAAGCTGCGAACCCGTGATCCGGCGATTACTCGAAGGAATAACTCAAATCCAACTAGGAAAATCAGGAACCCATTGAACAGACGGAAACCGTTTAATCCCCACGGCCCATTGCTCAACAGTGCCGCGAGCGGCACTTGTGCATTTGAGTAGCCGAATGGGAAATACAGATTTGCTAATCCAGGAATGGCCGAGAACTCGGTTGAGTATCGAATAGCACCCAAGTGATACAGCCCGGAGTCGTAATTTGTTACCGGACCAAGGGCAGCAAAAGCAAAATATAGAATTGCTAAACCAATCGCACCCAAAGCAATTTTCCAGGGCCAAGTGAGCAGACTCCAGGAGCCTAAGCTGCGGACAACACCGAGCCTGCGTAACACCAGAACTCCAACAACAGCAAAAACAAAGACAAAAAGTAATGTGAGAGTCAATGACACCCCGCTACCGAGTGGTTGCCACAGGTTGAGTGCATAAGCCCAGATAGTGATCAGAAGCAATCCCCACCACAGTGAGAATCGAAGGATAACCCCAAAATTAAGATCACGAGAGCCTCGTGTGCGACTAAGTACAAACAACGCAGGTGTCATCCCAACTGCGACGACAGCGACACCGCACCCAATCCAGGTCAGCAGGACGAGTAGTCCCCCAGTGAGGATGGGCAAGAATTCCATTGACTGAAAGCGCTTCTAATTGTTTGCGCGGAAAAAATCAATGGTTGTTTCAAGACCCTCACGCAAAGCAATGGTTGGTTCCCAACCCAAAGTCGTTTTTGCCCGAGTGATATCAGGTTGCCGGCGAATCGGATCGTCTTGGGGGAGAGGCAGGTATTCAATCCCGGAATCAGTACCTGTCATCTCAATCACCATGTTTGCCAGCTCACCAATCGTGAACTCGCCAGGGTTACCCAGATTGATTGGTCCGATTACTGAGTCGTCAGAATTCATCATGGCGATCAACCCTTCGATCAAGTCACTGACATAACAGAAGGAACGAGTTTGCTGGCCCTCGCCGTACACCGTGAGAGGTTTGCCGCTGAGCGCGCTCACGACAAAATTAGAGACCACGCGACCGTCGTGTGGGTGCATCCGCGGGCCGTATGTGTTGAACAGGCGAACCACTTTAATTTTGAGATCGTGTTGACGTTGGTAATCAAAGAACAATGTTTCGGCTGCTCGCTTACCTTCGTCGTAACAAGCGCGAGGGCCAATGGGATTGACATTTCCCCAGTAGTCCTCTGTTTGTGGGTGCACGAGTGGATCGCCGTACACCTCAGAGGTAGAAGTGAGCAGAATTTTGGCGCCGGTGCGCTTAGCCAGCCCGAGCATGTTGATGGACCCGTGAACTGCGGTCTTGGTGGTCTGTACCGGGTCGCGCTGGTAGTGAATCGGGCTTGCGGGGCAGGCCAGGTGGTAGATCTCGTCGACCTCGACGTAGAGCGGAAAGGTGACGTCGTGACGAATCACTTCAAAGCGGGGGTGCTCCAACAGGTGGGCAATATTGTCCTTGGTGGAGGAGTAGT
>JBDNFH010000177.1:0-5049 GCA_041689915.1 Candidatus Nanopelagicales bacterium
AGCGACCGACCTGGTTCGGATCGTCCGCGTTATGACCGTTCCCGTGGCGACCGACCTGCGTCTGATCGCCCAAATAGCGATCGTCCGCGTAATGATCGTCCAAGTAGCGACCGACCTGGTTCGGATCGTCCGCGTTATGACCGTTCCCGTGGCGACCGACCCCGCAGTGATCGCTCAGGTTCAGGTAGGCCGCGTAGTGATCGTCCCAGTTCGGATCGTTCCAGTTCGGATCGTTACCCGGCGCGGGAGCGAAGTGATGATGATTCGCGCGAGTCACGGGGCCCGTGGATCCCAGACGAAATACTTCTTGAGGATCTGGATAAGTCGGTTAGGTTCGAGTTACAGACACTGCCCGAGTCTTTGCAGGAGCGAGTGGGTCGCCACTTGTTAGCTGCGGAAATTGCTATTGGTGAAGATGACATGGAGAGTGCTCTTGCGCACTCACGCCAGGCCAAGAAGTTGGCCGGTCGAGTGGCTGTGGTGCGGGAAGCGAATGGCACCATTGAGTACTTGGCTGGAGAATATGCGGCCGCTTTGAATGAGTTGCGTGCAGTTCGACGAATGACTGGCAGTAATGATTTCGTGGCGATGATGGCTGATTGTGAGCGAGGCCTTGGTAGACCTGAAAAGGCGATCGAGTTTTTGAAGTCTATTCCCATGAAGGAACTTGCACCAGAAACCGCCATTGAAGCATTGATGGTGCACGCCGGAGCTCGTGCTGATTTGGGTCAGGTTGATGCTGCGCTACTGATGCTCAATGTGGCTGCTTTGACGTCTCTGCCGGCAGGCGATTTGCGCGCTCGGATGCAAGAAGCGTATTCAGATTTGTTGGAGCAGGCTGGTCGTGCTGATGAGGCTCGGATGTGGCGCAGTAAGGCCATTAAGTCAGATATCAATGGTATTACCGCACTGACACGTGATCAGGAAAGTGAGATTACAGCTCAGGTGATTGACGAATCAGATTGATTCTGTTTTTCTAGCCAGTGCCAGATTCCACTTACTTGCGCTTCTGTACTGCTGAGTTGCTCAAATTTATTGGACGATTCGGGGTGCGCAAAGAATCGTGCGTTCATTTCTCGGTCCTTGGCTAGCACCATGAGCAACGCGTGATCAAAGTCCAGGCCTTCGCGGTGGGCTTGCTTAACCCACTCAACCCAGTAGTGAAGTTGAGTGCGGGACTCCTCGAATACTCGATCGATTTCGCTCGTAGGTCCAAAGTGACTGAAGAGTAGCCGGTTGGGTCCCACTGCTTGCATTGCTTGGAGCGAATTTATTGCCAGCTCAAAGTCAAAATCGGGTGGTGGTGTCGCAGGTCTGACGTCCCCAGTTTCGGGGACGTAGACGCCGGCAGCGTCTCCGGTATAAAGATCACCCGTCGCGGAGTCAATAAGTGCAACGTGATGAGAGGCATGTCCTGGGTTGTGGAACGTATCCAGGGTGCGCCCGGCACCGAGATCAATGCTTCCTCGCTCACCGAGTGCATCGATTCGGTGAGGGTTGGTGGGCAGCAGTGGTCCAAACATTTCATCCATTTTGGGTCCAAATACTCGGTAAGCGCTGGCTACCAACTTGGTTGGGTCCACCAGATGCCGTGCGCCACGCTCGTGAACAACGATGCGAGCGTTGGGATATTCGTTGGCGAGGTCACCAACTCCGCCGGCGTGATCAAGGTGAATATGCGTGACCACGATTGTGGCCAAATCCTGGGGCCCGCAACCCAATTGCGTCAAACTTGCTTGCACATGGGGTGCGCTCAGTGCCGCGCCGGTTTCAATGAGTGCCGGACGATCACTCGCGATGAAATAGGAAGATGTGATCCCTTCGAAGCCACCCATCAGAGTGTCGATCGAATAGACGCCACCCCCGAGGTCTTGGATTACCGGCGGTTTATTCACACCCTCAGTCATTTGATCCACAGCACCAGATTAATGGTCTCGCACCTTCCCTATCGGCCTAATAATGCAATTACATGCATTTAGGTAGGAGTTCACATGTCCAATAGTGTTGAAGTAGTCGGTCGATTGGGAAGTCGAGTCACCCAAAGGGAGCTTCCCAGCGGAGATATAGCGACCGGGTTTGCTGTAATTGTTGACCGTCCGGTCAGTGACCAGGTAGGCAACACCAAGGTTGACACCATGCCATGTCAAACCTTTCGAGACTCGGTCGCAAAAAAAGTGTTAGCGCTAGAGCCGGGTACTGCAGTGAGCTGCACGGGCGTACTGCGGCGTAGATTCTGGAAGTCACCGGGTGGTTTGGCTAGCGCACTGGAGATCGAGGTGCGAGCAATCAAGCGCGCCCCGTAGGGGCAGGTAGGCTAAGGGGGTGATCCCCGCCGACGAGCTTTTTGCTATACGTGAAGAAGCATCAGAAGTTGAAGCATTGCCCGTGGCTGCCGTTCGCGATGTTCAGGCTTCGAGTGCTGGAGTTCGATTGGATTCGATCCCGGAGGCTATTGCCGCGATCCGTGCGGGCAAGTCAATCGTTGTGATCGACGACGAGGATCGAGAAAATGAGGGTGACCTGATTTTCGCGGCGTCGAAGGCAACCCCTGAGTTGGCGGCGTTCATGATTAGGTACACGTCAGGGTACGTGTGCGTGGGAATGTCCGGCAAATTACTGGATCGACTGAATCTGCCGCCTATGACCTCGGTAAATGAAGATCGTAAGGGAACTGCATACGCGGTTTCAGTTGATGCTAAGGACGTTGCAGGGACCGGAATTTCCGCGGTTGATCGGGCTCACACAATTCGAGTGCTCGCCGATTCTGCAACTGAGCCGTATGAATTAACACGACCGGGTCATGTTATGCCACTTCGAGCTGTTAAAGGTGGCGTTCTGCGCCGTCCCGGTCACACCGAAGCATCAGTTGATTTGACTCATCTTGCTGGTTTGACTAGCGCTGGCGCATTGTGTGAACTGGTAAATGATGACGGCACCATGATGCGTGCACCTCGTTGCCGTGAATTTGCGGATCAGCATGGATTGATGCTTATCTCAATTGCTGACTTGATCAAGTATCGGCGTCAGCATGAGTCACAGGTTACTAAAGTTGCTGACGTAACCCTTCCAACAGAATACGGAGATTTTCGCGCGGTTGGTTATCGCAGTGAAATTGATGGCACCGAACATGTAGCCCTGGTATGCGGTGACATTGGGGCGGGCAAAGATGTGTTGGTCCGGGTGCACTCCGAATGTTTGACGGGTGATGTGTTCGGCTCGCTCCGTTGTGATTGCGGCCCACAGTTGCATACTGCGATGTTGCGCGTCTCCGAAGAAGGCCGCGGCGTCGTCCTCTATGTCAAGGGCCATGAAGGCCGTGGAATTGGACTCTTGGACAAACTTCGCGCTTATGAATTACAAGAACGCGGACTGGACACGGTTGACGCTAACCTTTCGCTTGGGCTTCCAGCCGATGCGCGTGATTACGGTACGGGCGCGCAAATCCTGTCCGATCTTGGGATCAAAAGCATGCGGTTACTGACCAACAACCCGACTAAGCTCGCCGGCCTTGAAGGTTATGGTCTCTCCATCACGGACCGTGTTCCTTTAGTTGTAGAAGGAAACACTCACAATGCCGACTACATGTCAACAAAAGTTACCCGAATGGGTCATGAACTTTAATGGCGAGTGCGCCGGGCCCGGACGGAATTCCTTTAGGAAGTGAGTACGACTGGTATCAACGTGCTTCCGAACTTCTCGAAAGTGGTAACGGTGCTGCCTCGGCAATCTTGTTTCAACGCTTACGTGAAGTTGATTCAAGCCCGAGTGTTCTAGAAGGCTTAGGTAGAGCGCTTTTTGACGCCAAAGAGTACGACCAAGCAGTAGAAGTACTAGGGGAATTGGTTGAGAGTGCACCAGATAATGATTACGCCCATTTTGCATTGGGGTTGTCGCTGTGGCGGTTGCAAAAATTTATTACAGCACGTGACCATTTAGCGATGGCATTCGTAATGAAACCGCACCGATCTGAATATGGAACAGCGCTATCACAGGTGAAGTCGACGTTACGGCACCGAATGGAACAGAGCATGCCGCTTGAAGGTCCAATTCAGGGACAGGCTGATTTGTGAGCGACTCAAGATCTAGGTCAAGGAGACCGGGGCACAAGTTATTTGAGAAATTTGACGCGATCTATTTCGATCTTGATGGAGTTTTGTATCGCGGATTGAGCGCCGTCGAAGGCGCGGCGGATGCCGCGACCGAATTAGTTCGAAGTGGTTGTGGGGTTGCGTACGTGACCAATAACGCGTCGCGGACACCGGATAAAGTTGCTGCTCACCTGATGCAACTAGGAATTCCCGCTAAGGCACGTGATGTCATCACTTCCTCGCAAGTTGCGGTTGAAATTTTGCAAGAATACGTGACACTTGGTGAACGAGTTTTTGTTGTCGGTGGTGAGGGTGTCGAGCAGGCACTTCATGTTGCAGGTTATGTACCTAGCCGAGATCCACGTGAGTGTGTTGCAGTTGTCCAAGGGTTTGGTCCACAGGTTTCTTGGCAGGATTTGGCCCAAGCTTCATATTTAATTCACAATGGAGCAATTTGGATTGCGACCAATCTTGACAGTACTTTCCCAACCGCGTCAGGGATTGCCCCAGGTAATGGTTCTTTAGTTGATGCGGTGCGCAATGCGGTGGGACGCGACCCTGATGGTGTTGGCGGCAAACCTGGCCGAGCCATGATGGATAAGACGGTCGCGGTTGTGCCGGGGGAGCGGCCATTGCTGGTTGGGGATCGCTACGACACGGATATTGCCGCCGGGATTGCCGCTGGCATTCCCACAATGTTGGTTCTCTCCGGCGTCAGCGCGCCCACGGATGTGTGGACGGCGAACCTTCGTGCGGACTATTTGTGTGAGAGCGTTCATGGGCTCGTCACCACTTATCTGGCTGCGAGTGTAAGCGTTGATGGCTACACATGTGGGCTGGCAAGGGCCACCTACGTGGTAGCGGATTTATGTGTTCGGGCCACGGGAGGCACACGGCTGGAGCGCTTACGGGCAGCCGATAGCCTAAAGTGGAGCCTGGTTAAAGAAGTTGGTCTGGATTC
>JBDNFH010000178.1:0-11187 GCA_041689915.1 Candidatus Nanopelagicales bacterium
CCGAATTAGTGTTTGTTCGCGGTGAAGTGCGCAATTTGGTCGACGTATTGGAAAACTTAAAGGACAGCGTGCATCGTGATGAAGTGGCTCGAGCGCAGCAACGGATGCGGATCGAATCACTCGAAGTAAAGGCCTTGGAAGATTTTGGAATTCAATCCGATCAACTCATCGCCGAATATGGCCCCAGTCAACTTGTTCCACCAAGCCCTGTGGCACCAGGCGACGAAATAGACCCGGATGCACCGCTGCCCGAGCCGTATCCATTTGTTCGTGACGAGCAGGAAAAACGTCTTCGTGCTGCCGAGAAGCAACTCGCGATACTTGGCAAGGTAAATCCATTAGCACTCGAGGAGTACTCGGCCATGGAGGAGAGGCAAAAGTTCCTGACCGAACAACTCGAGGATCTCAAGAAAACGCGGGACGACCTGCTCGACATCGTCAACGAGGTCGATGCGCGGGTTGAACGGGTATTCACCGAGGCCTACACCGAGATTGAACGGGAATTTGAAGAAGTGTTCTCGCGGCTATTTCCCGGAGGTGAAGGGCGTCTCATCCTTACGGATCCCAGCAATATGCTGACAACGGGCGTAGACGTAGAGGCTCGCCCACCTGGCAAGAAAATTAAGCGACTCTCGTTGTTATCCGGTGGTGAGCGCTCACTAACGGCGGTTGCCTTCCTGGTTGCACTGTTTAAGGCGCGTCCATCGCCGTTTTACGTACTCGACGAAGTTGAAGCAGCCCTCGACGATGTAAACCTTGGCCGATTGATCGACATTATTGAAGAGTTGCGTTCGACGTCTCAATTGATTGTTATTACGCACCAGAAGCGAACAATGGAAATAGCCGATGCACTCTACGGAGTTTCCATGCGCGGTGACGGAGTTACTCAGGTCATCGGCCAACGCCTACGTGAGGCAGAACCCGCTTAATGGATGCTTTAACGCTCGTCATTATTGCATCGGTAATCATTCTTGGCTTAATAATTGGCGGCGCTATTGGTTTGTCGCGATCTAAAGCGACGAAGTCACTTACGTCACAACCGCGACCAGGAATCGACTACTCACCCGGCATCGGAGATGACGACTCTGAACCCCGGGATACGGCTCGACAAAGCGTTGAAACGATTTTGGTCCCCGAAGTATTAGGTGACCCGTCAACCACAATTGAGGAAATTCCCCCCGCGATTTGGGAGGTGGAAGTTCCCGAGCCGGCACTTGGGCGCCTGCACAAACTTCGTGCTCGATTGGCAAGATCAAATAGTGTTTTTAGTAAGGGTCTGCTCGGGCTCCTCACAAGTGGCAGCCTTGATCAGCAGACATGGGATGACATTGAGGCAATGCTGCTTGGTGCTGACCTTGGTGTCGCCGCGACGACCGAGTTGATTGCGGCACTTAAGGTACGAATTGCACAAGCGAATGATTCAAGTGAACATTTCATGAAAGAAGCTTTGCGGCAGGAACTGGTCGCGCTGTTAAGCCCAGATTTGGATCGAAGCCTGAATACTCACGTAGTTGATCGCCCCGCCATTATTTTGGTGGTCGGGGTAAACGGAACCGGCAAAACCACAACGGTTGGAAAACTATCCCGGGTGTTGATTTCCCAAGACAAGACAGTTCTCATGGGCGCGGCGGACACATTCCGCGCTGCTGCATCTGATCAACTTCAAACCTGGGGTGACCGCGTGGGTGCCGCTGTCGTTCGTGGGCCAGAAGGTGGCGATCCAGCGAGCGTGGCGTTTGAAGCGTGTGCCGTCGCACGAGATGCCAAAATTGATGTCGTTGTGATTGATACCGCTGGCCGACTACACACCAAAACCGGACTCATGGATGAACTTGGAAAAGTGAAGCGGGTCATCGAAAAACAATCTCCCGTAGACGAAGTATTGCTCGTACTTGACGCTACCACCGGCCAAAACGGGCTCGTTCAAGCCAAAATATTCAGCGAGGTCGTAAACGTAACGGGCATTGTTCTCACCAAACTTGATGGGACCGCAAAAGGTGGAATCGTGGTTTCGGTGCAACGTGAACTGGGAGTGCCGGTGAAGCTGGTCGGGCTGGGCGAGGGACCGGACGATCTTGCGCCATTTGAAGTTGAGGAATTTGTTACGGCCCTGTTGAACTAATCGGTACCGCAGAAGGCTGATTTAACACGAAGTTCACATTCAGTGGTTTTATTCACATAAGTGAAACGTCCGCTCACCCTTCCCGAAATGAGTCTGTACCAATCTTGGCGGATGCGATCGGCAGTGTGCCGGGGTATTCGCATTCGATAGGAGGACTTCTATGGAATCAGCATTAAATACTGGAGACACTGCCTGGATGTTGACTGCCACAGCGATGGTGCTGCTCATGATCCCGGGGCTTGCTCTTTTTTACGGTGGTATGGTTCGTTCAAAATCTGTCCTTAACATGCTCATGATGGTGATGGGCTCCCTGTTTGTTGTCGGTGTCCTCTGGGTCCTCTTTGGATACTCGATGACATTCGGTACCGATATCGGCGGAGTAGTCGGAGACCCAACGCAATTCTTGGGTCTGGAAAGTTTAATGGCCGACGACCCCGAAGCGACTCTGCCCGTCATGGCTTTCGTTGCCTTCCAGGGAATGTTCGCCTGCTTGACCGTGGGACTTATCGCGGGAGCGATTCCTGATCGCACGAAGTTCAATGGCTGGTTAATTTTTGGCGGCATCTGGGCCGTTTTGGTTTACTTCCCCGTTGCACACTCGGTATGGGCCAGCGGTGGCTGGATCTTTGAAATGGGTGTCATTGATTTTGCCGGTGGCACCGCCGTTCATATCAATGCGGGAGCCGCAGCACTCGCGCTCGCAATCGTGATCGGGAAACGTGCGGGTTGGCCGAAAACGCCAATGCGCCCACATAATTTGACCCTGGTCATGATTGGTGCGGGCCTGCTGTGGTTTGGTTGGTTTGGGTTCAATGCCGGCTCAGCACTTGCAGCGAATAATGCATCCGCGGTGGTTTTTCTGAACACATTCGCGGCAACATGCGCTGCAGCAATTGGTTGGTTGGTTGTTGAGAAGTTGCGTGATGGGCACATGACAACACTGGGTGCAGCTTCAGGAATCGTTGCAGGACTTGTGGGGATCACGCCAGCTTGTTCGGCCGTCAGTCCCATTGGAGCGCTGATTGTGGGTGTACTCGCCGGTGTGATTTGTGCACTCGCCGTCAGCATGAAGTACCGCTTCGGCTATGACGATTCACTCGATGTTGTGGGAGTGCACCTCGTGGGCGGCCTACTTGGCACCTTGTTGATCGGATTCCTGGCAACTGATCTCGCACCTGCTGGTGTCAATGGTTTGTTCTATGGAGGCGGTGCGCAGCAGCTGGGTAAGCAGGCAATTGGCGCATTTAGCGTGCTGGCCTACTCATTTGTTGTTGCATTGATAATTGGACTGATTCTCAAAGCTGCCGGTATTATGCGCATCTCCCGCGAAGACGAACTCTCGGGAATAGATCTTGCGGAACACGCTGAGTCAGCCTATGAACTTGGTGATTCCGGAGGTAGCGGACATTTTGTTGGTATTGGCGCTGGCTCAGTACGACGTGACCGAGAGGAAATCTGATGAAACTAGTAACTGCGATTATCAAGCCGTTCAAACTCGAAGATGTAAAGAGCGCCCTTGAAGCAATCGGTGTTCGAGGAATGACCGTTTCGGAGAGTTCAGGATTTGGACGCCAAGGTGGTCACACGGAGGTGTATCGCGGAGCCGAGTACACGGTCGACCTGGTTCCCAAGGTGCGGTTGGAGATACTTATCGATTCAGAGCGCCTCGACGAAGTACTTGATGCGATCACCAAGGCGGCCCACACGGGCAAAATCGGAGATGGCAAGGTCTGGGTAACGGCGGTTGAGGAAGTTATCAGGGTACGAACAGGGGAACGTGGCGTAGATGCGCTGTAGGTTGCGTCAATCAATCTCATGAATCGTGATTCCATGAAACGGTGCTCCGGGCAAAGTGGCCCAGAGCACCGTTTGGCATTGAGCAATTCCATTGATTTATGGCTCAGAGAGTTATTTGAGCAAGCGATCTTCGCGAGCAAGGCTGAGGCGGAGGATTTTGTTTTAGTAGCTGTAGGAAGTTATGGGCGTCAGGAACAGGGGCCAAATAGTGACTTAGACCTCGTGCTCATTCACTCTGAGGGTGTGAGTCCAGATCAGGTCGCGGAGAAATTGTGGTACCCGATCTGGGACAGTGGGATGGATCTGGACCACAGTGTTAGGACCATCCCCACAGCCCGGAAAGTGGCAGCCGCGGACATCAAGGCATTTACCGGATTGCTTGACACTCGCTACATTGCTGGAAATGAGGAGCTCGTAGTCGAACTCCGTAAAGTCATTCTTCACGACTGGCGCGCAAATGCGAAGAATGTCTTGCCTGAACTTTCCCAACTGGTGTCCGAACGCAGAAAGAATCACGGTGAACTCTTCCAGCTACTTGAACCGAATATCAAAGAGTCTTATGGCGGTATCCGCGATGCTGGAATATTGAGTCATTTGGGTTCCACTTGGTTGGTTGATATTCCTCGCACAGAATGGAAAAGTGCCAAGAATTTTCTTCTTGATGTACGTGACGCCATGGCCTTAACCTCAAGCGGTGATCGCTTGCACATGCAGTCGCAAGATGCTGTTGCCAAGGAATTGGGATTGGCAGATCCGGAAATGTTGCTGCGCGAAATTTACCTTGCCGGACGCAAAATTACCTATACGAGTGAATTGACCTGGTATCGGATCAATCAATTAATAGATCAAGATAAACCGCGAATTCGCCGGTTGGTGCCCGGATTGCATGGTTCATCAGAAAAAGTGCGAAAGCCATTGGCGGAGGGTGTCATTGACTCGGGCGGTGAAATTACTTTGGCGCGAAGTGCCGATCTTGCCCGTGATCCTGGGCTGCTGCTTCGAGTGGCAGGTGCCTCGGCAGTTGCTCAAAAACCAATTGCCCCAGTGCTACTTGAACGTGAGTTGGCAGTGCGCACACCTTGGGACCGTGAGATGAGGGAGTCGTTCGTGTCTCTGCTTGGGGCGGGTACGGGCTTACTCGGTACGTGGGAGGCGTTGGATCAGTACGGAATAATTGAGGAGTGGTTTCCTGAGTGGACAATCTTGCGCTCTGCGCCACAATTCAACGCTCTACATGAATTTACGGTTGACCGGCATCTTATTGAATGTGTCTTGCGGGCACAGGTCTTCGTGCGCACGGTTGATCGCCCGGATTTACTTCTGGTTGCCGCACTGCTGCACGACATAGGAAAATGTCAAGTGGGGGATCACAGTGAAATTGGCGCAGAAATGACCCGCACAATTGCACCGCGAATCGGATTTGATTCCGCGGACACCGAAGTCCTTGAACGATTGGTCTTGCACCACTTGCTGTTGCCCGATATTGCGACCAAGCGAGATCTGGATGACCCCGAAGTGATCACCAATGTTGCCTCGGCGGTGAAAGATACTCGAACACTTGAGTTGCTCCTGGCTTTGAGTTTGGCTGATTCACGAGCAACTGGACCGTCATTGAGATCAAAATGGCGCGAGAGTCTTCTCAACGATCTTGCAAGGAGGGTTCACGTGAATTTGGCTGGCGAAGAGAAATCACCGCAACCAGACGCGTTCACGCAAGTTCAACTAAGTGCATCCGAGAATGAGGGACTCTTTCTCGAAATCATGCCCGAGGAACACGGATTTCGAGTAACGGTTGGCGCTCCCGATCAAATTGGACTCGTTGCCAAGGTTGCCGGGGTGTTGGCCATGAATCGACTTGCCGTCCGCGCAGCAAAGATTACGACAGTGGGAGCGCGCGCGGTTCAAGAGTGGTTTGTGCGCCCGTTATTTGGTGATCCACCAGGTCGGGAAATCCTTCACACAGATCTTGCGCGAACAATTGCCGGAACATTCGATTTAGAAGGTGCCATGGGAAAACGGATGCAGTCCCGTTCGCCCGGCAACTCGCGGAGCGCATTCGCCAAGGCCAAGGTGACTATTGATCGGGTTTCCGACTCACAAGTGGTTTTAGAAGTGCGTGCACCTGATGCGCCCGCGTTGTTGTACCGAGTAGCCAGTTGTATTGCTCGTGTTGGCGTAGTGGTTGCTGGTGCCAAAATTTCGACTCTGGGGGTTGACACGGTTGATGTCTTCTTTGTGAAAGAGTCGGGCGGAGGGGAACTCCGTGATGAGACCGCCCAATCACTCATGCGAGAGCTTGAGAAAGAACTCGCGCCCCCGCCACAAGATGTGCCCGTTACCCTAGAGTGAAGATTCGGATTTAGAGTTTTGCCCGAGAATTGAAGGAGCCAGTTTTGTTCGCAACGTTGTCTGATCGACTCGCGGTTACTTTTAAGGGCTTACGCGGCAAGGGTCGGCTGAGTGAATCCGACATTGATGCAACTGTTCGTGAAATTCGAACTGCGTTGCTGGAGGCTGACGTTGCTCTCCCGGTTGTACAAACTTTTTGCGTTGAAGTCAAAAAGCGTGCCCTTTCCGCGGAAGTTTCGGGTGCTCTCAATCCCGCGCAGCAGGTAATCAAGATTGTTCATGAGGAGTTAATAGCAATCTTGGGCGGTGAAACACGGTCCCTCGTTTTTGCGAAAAACGGTCCTACAGTAATTTTACTTACCGGTCTTCAAGGTGCAGGTAAGACCACTTTGGCGGGCAAACTTGCAAAACACTTGGTTTCCCAGGGCCACACGCCAGTGCTGGTTGCAGCTGACTTGCAGCGGCCCAACGCGGTAGATCAACTTCGCATAGTTGGCGAGCGAGCCGGAGTACCGACATTTGCGCCAGAACCCGGTAACGGCGTTGGGGATCCAATCGCGGTGGCAAGAGCTGGAAAGCAATTTGCAATTGACAAGGTGCATGACGTGGTGATTGTTGACACGGCTGGGCGCCTGGCAATCGACAGTGAATTAATGGCTGAACTCGCCAACGTTCGCGAGGCCGTGCAGCCAGAGAATGTCCTCTTTGTTGTTGACGCCATGATCGGTCAAGATGCAGTAAATACAGCCCTTGAATTTGAGCGGCAAATTGGTTTTGACGGTGTTGTGCTCACAAAACTAGACGGCGATGCACGTGGTGGTGCGGCATTGTCCATTGTCTCGGTGGTGAAGCGACCAATTATGTTCGGTTCAACGGGGGAGAAACTAGAAGACTTTGAAGTTTTCCACCCAGATCGTATGGCCTCTCGAATTTTGGACATGGGAGATCTCATGTCGCTCATCGAGCAGGCTGAGCGGACATTTGACGCCGAAACCGCGGAGCGGTTTTCACAGAAGGTAGCTGACGGTGAAGACTTCACACTCGATGACTTCCTCGAGCAGATGCAGGCTGTCAAAAAAATGGGTTCACTTGGTAAGTTATTGGGCATGCTCCCCGGCATGGGGGAGATGAAAGCCCAACTTGACCAGGTTGACGAGCGTGAACTTGATCGAGTTGCGGCGATTATTCAGTCTATGACCCCGGCCGAACGCAATGACTCCAAAATCCTCAATGGATCACGCCGGGCCCGAATTGCCGCAGGTTCAGGAACGAAGGTTGCCGATGTTAATAACCTGATTGATCGTTTTGCCCAAGCCCAAAAAATGATGAAGCAAATGGGTAAGGGGAGCATGCCCGGTATGCCCGGTATGCCCAGCATGGGTGGCGGCAAGAAGTCCAAAGGAAAGCAGCCCAAGAGCCAGAAAGTGGCCAAGGGAGCCAAGGGCCGAAGTGGTAATCCGGCTAAGCGAGCTACTCTCGGCGGTGCCAGCCAAGATTCCCTTTCCTCGCCAGATTTAGGTTCACTTCCACCAGAACTTAAAAAACTGCTCCAGTAGCCCGGGTGGGGGAATCCGATATTTGTGTGTCAGGTAGCATTGCGTCGCTATTGCACAAGAATGGTCCCTCTCAACCGGTCTTGAGCAAGTCCGCAAGATACGAAATCAGTGCATGTCCCCACGTGTAGTGCATTCGCGTCACCCATTATTAGAGGAGAAACGCCCACCGTGGCCGTAAAAATTAAGCTTAAAAGAGTCGGAAAGATCCACGCCCCCCAGTACCGAATCGTGGTTGCTGATTCACGCACCGCACGTAATGGTCGGGCAATTGAGGAAATTGGCATTTATCAGCCAGTGTCAAACCCCAGCATCATGCAGGTCAAGTCTGACCGCGCGCAGTATTGGTTGGGTGTTGGCGCTCAGCCGACCGCAGCCGTTGAAGCAATCCTCAAGGTGACCGGTGACTGGCAGAAGTTCAAGGGACTACCTGGCGCTGAAGGCACCCTGCAGGTTGCGGCTCCTAAGCCCAGCAAGGTTTTGGCCTATGAAGCAGCTGTCACCGAAGCTGCCAACGCACCCAAGACGACCAAGCCTAAGAAGCTTGAGGTTAAGGAAGCTGACGCCAAGGAAGTTGAAACAAAAGAGCCTGACGTGAAAGAAGCAGTGGGCGTTGTCGAGGAAGCGGTCGAAGCGGTTGTTGACGTTGTTGAAACCGTAGCCGAAAAGGTTGAAGAACTCGTTCACGAAGATTCCACCAAAGAAGAAGCACCCAAGGAAGAAACTTCGTAATGCTCGAGGATGCCTTAGCCCATCTTGTTCGTGGAATTGTTGACAATCCCGAAGACGTAAGTGTGACTTCTCGCGCTGATCGTCGCGGGAAGTCCGGCCAAGCCCTTGACGTTCGGGTGAATCCGGCAGATATGGGCCGGGTGATTGGTCGATCAGGTCGCACCGCAACTGCGCTGCGTACCGTCGTCTCTGCGATCAACGAAGGTCGCGGAGTACGGATCGACTTCCTCGACGCAGCGGAGCGCTAGTCCACGTGCAGGTAACGGTTGGCCGAATCGGCAAACCACACGGAATTCGCGGTGAAGTAACGATAGAAGTTCGCACGGATGAACCTGAGCACAGGTTTGCACCCGGTACCACATTGAAGCGCGAAAGTGGCTCGGATCTCACTGTTTCGGACTTTCATTGGCACAGTGGCCGGGTGCTTCTCAAGTTCTTGGGTGTTGATTCTCGCAATGCTGCTGAAGAATTGCGCAACAGCATCCTCACGGTTGAGCGAGACGACACCGAAGTCCCACAGGAGGGAGACGAATACTACGACTCCAATCTGGTGGGGTGCCTGGTGCGAACGGTTGCCGGAGAGGTGATCGGGCATGTCACAGACGTATTGCACCTTCCCAGTCAAGACGTGCTCGTGGTGAGTGCGGTAGGTGTTGTAGGCACTGCTACCACGGAATATCTACTCCCATTTGTGGAAAGTATCGTTCCTACCGTTGACCTGGTCGCAAAACTCATCACGGTGGATCCACCGGAGGGATTACTCACGCAGGAATTAGCCAGTGAAGATTGACCTAATTTCGCTCTTTCCCGCGTACTTGGAGCCCTTGAACCTCTCACTCTTGGGAAAAGCACAGGAAACGGGAATTGTTCAGATTGCGGTTCACGATTTGCGCAATTGGGCAACAGATCCTCATCGAAGTGTTGATGACACCCCTTATGGCGGTGGGCCAGGCATGGTTATGTCACCTGTGGTGTGGGGTGATGCACTCGATTCAATTCGAGAACAAGCGAGTGGGAACCCAGTACTCATAATTCCCACACCATCAGGTCAGCCCTTCGATCAGGTGCTCGCCGCAAGCCTGGCAAGTGCAGATCACTTGGTTTTCGCTTGCGGTCGTTATGAAGGAATCGATTCTCGAGTGGGAATGCACTATTGCGCAAGTGAGCAATGGCAGCAGGTCAGAGAAGTCAGCATTGGCGACTACGTTCTCGCCGGGGGAGAAGTTGCCTCGCTAGTCATGATTGAAGCGATCACCCGACTCATTCCTGGAATATTGGGCAATCCGCAGAGTGTGATTGACGACTCGTTCTCACGCTTAGATTCCTTGATTGAAGGGCCGGTTTTTACCAAGCCGCTCCACTGGCGTGGACTTGAGGTCCCCGAAGTCTTGCGAAGTGGCAATCATGGTCTTGTTGATCAGTGGCGTCGGGATCAAGCGCAAGCACGCACCGAGCAGTTTCGGCCTGATCTCTTGCCAGACCGCTCACCGCTCGAGGGCTACTGAAATGGACTTAGGACATGGGCCGAGCCGGTCGCATTGTGGGCATGTGGCACACTTTGCTGGCTAGGCGCACCGGCTATCTGCCATAGGGGATCCGGATTAGCCAGTACTTACTAAACAATTATCATCGCACATGACCTATGGCGTGGGCAGGAAGAAGTAATTATGAAGACGCTTGATGCAGTAGATGCCAGTTCATTCCGTGATGACATCCCGGCTTTTCGTGCCGGCGACAACCTCAAGGTCTATGTAAAGGTGATTGAAGGAAACAAGACTCGGGTCCAGATGTTCCAAGGCGTGGTAATTGGCCGCCATGGTTCTGGACTTGGTGAGACTTTCACCGTTCGCAAGATCTCCTACGGTGTGGGAGTTGAGCGTAAGTTCCCAGTCCACACACCAATCATTGAGAAGATTGAAGTAGCCAGCCGTGGAGATGTTCGCCGGGCGAAGTTGTACTACTTGCGTGGTTTGAAGGGCAAGAAGGCCAAGATTCGCGAATTGCGCGAAACCCCAAAATCTGAGGGTTAAACCACGCACTGAGTTGCGGTTTTATCCGAATGAAATATTTTCTGAGCGCCATAGTAGGAGTTTTCCTGCTATGGCTTTTCAGTTTGTTTATCTTCCAACCATTTGTGATTCCGAGTGAATCGATGCAACCTGCACTTGACCCGGGTGATCGAATTCTGGTTAACCGAACCGCTTATTGGTCTACGCCGATTGCCCACGGCGACCTGGTGGTCTTCGACGGAGCCGATAGTTTCAGTGTTGAATCTGGCGACTTCGTGAAACGAGTGGTGGGAATCGCAGGTGATCGTGTTGTGTGTTGCACCGATTCCGGACAAATAAGTGTCAACGGAGTTCCCATCGACGAGAGTTCGTTTCTCTTCCCTGGAGATCAGCCAAGCGAGACTGAATTTGATGTCCTAGTGCCTGAGGGAAAACTTTGGCTCCTGGGTGATCATCGAGCACAATCGGCAGACTCGCGATCCCACCTTGGGGATCCAGGTGGAGGTTTTGTATTAGAGTCTAAGGTTGTGGGGCAAGCACGGTTCATAATTTGGCCGCCAACTCGGTGGCAATCGCTTGACTCGAACTCATTCAAGGAGATGGTGGACTAGTGGCAGTTTCGGCC
>JBDNFH010000179.1:0-25037 GCA_041689915.1 Candidatus Nanopelagicales bacterium
TCCAAAGTTGCTCGGTCATTTCTTGCCGGACTACTCGTTCATGCGCCTGAAATAACCGCCGTAACAAATCAGTGGGTGAACTCATATAAGCGCATTGCCGGTGGAGCAGAAGCACCTGCCTGGGTTTGCTGGGGTCGACATAATCGTTCGGCACTGTTGCGGGTCCCGATTTACAAGCCAAATAAAGCAAATAGCGCGCGCGTTGAATACCGGGCCCTGGATAGTGCCGCGAATCCTTATCTGGCATTTGCTCTCTTACTCTCTGCCGGACTCAAAGGGATCGAAGAAGGTTATGAACTGCCGCCAGAAGCTGAAGATAACGTTTGGGCGCTCAGTGAAGTAGAACGCAATGCCCTGGGCATGAAGCCGCTACCGGGTAGTTTGAACCAGGCGATTATTGCCATGGAGAGTAGTGAATTGGTGGCCGAAACTTTGGGCGAGCATGTCTTTGATTTCTTCCTTCGCAATAAAAAAGCCGAGTGGAATGAATACCGCCAACAGGTAACCCAATGGGAGCTCAACCGATATCTGCCTTCGCTCTAGAGTTGTGCGCCCAGGCACTAGGTTCAACTTGTGACTGCAAAACCCTCGCACGGCTCAACGCGCGCGCCCTCGGTGCGCGTTGGCTTGCTCAAGGCTGGAATCACTGACTCTGAGGCAGCCCTGGTCGCTGTCGCTGAAATTGAATCACTCACCCACCAGGGGATCACAGGTGTTGAACTATCTAGGGCTTTAGCGGGAGTTGCGGACCCTGACTTGGCACTCGCATCCCTTGCGCGAATGGTTGCTAGCGCCCCAAAGCCCAACGTGGTTCGATTGACCAGAACCGTCACGGCCGATCCAATTGTTCTGGGCAGACTGTTAACCATTCTTGGTGTTTCAACTCGGTTAGCCGACTTTTTGGTTCGGCACCCTGACATCGAAATGATCGCTGACTCACAAGCCTTGGCCGAGTCCCCGCAAGGGATGAAAGATCGACTCCTCCTCTGCGTTGGCGCTGATCCACAGGATCCAATTCCCATCGCCGAATCAGCAGAGGAAAGTGTTCTTGACACATTGCGTGTTGCTTACTTTCAGGAGTTGATTGCAATTGCAGTACGTGATCTAACCGGGATTTACCCCATGGAAGTGATCGCCGGTTGGCTCTCAGACTTAGCCGACGCGACACTGAACGCGGCGCTTGCAATAGGTCGCGTGGGTGTCTCTAATCCTCGGACTCCGATCGCAGTAATCGCGATGGGCAAAACGGGTGGCCGGGAACTGAACTACATCTCTGATGTCGACGTCATTTTCACAACCGACCACAGTGATTCAATTAGTGAGGCAACTCAGATCGCGCGTGGCCTTATGCGTGCATGTGGTGCCAGTACCGCTGAAGGATCAATCTGGGAGGTTGACGCGGCCCTGCGGCCAGAAGGAAAGCAAGGCGCACTGGTTCGCACGGTTGAGTCCCATATTGGCTATTACGAGCGTTGGGCCAGTACGTGGGAATTTCAAGCGCTTCTCAAAGCCAGATATGTTGCAGGTGATGCCAGCGTTGGCGTGGAGTACATCCACGGAGTTCAACCATTTATTTGGGCAGCTGCAGACCGTGCCGGCTTTGTGAGTGATGTTCAGACAATGCGCCGACGGGTTGAAGAGAACGTTGATGCAGCAGTTGCCGACCGAGAAATTAAATTAGGTCCAGGTGGTCTGCGAGACATTGAGTTCTCTGTGCAGTTGTTGCAACTAGTACACGGTCGAAGTGACGTTCTCATTAGAAGTAGTAACACGATCGATGCTCTTCGAGCACTCGCGATGTGGGGCTACGTCGGTCGCCACGAAGCTTCCAAACTCGAACACTCATATCGCTTTCTGCGTACCTTGGAACACCGCATTCAATTGCGTCACCTGCGCCGAACCCACACCATGCCAACGGATCCCGACGAACTACGCGTGATTGCTCGCAGTATGGGTATCACCAGTGACCCCGCCACGACCCTCATTGAGCACTGGGGACGCAATCGCACCGAAGTGCGTCGAATCCACGAGAAGTTGTTTTACCGACCACTACTTAATGCGGTTGCTGGACTTGATGCATCCCATGCTCGCCTCGGCAGCGCGGCAGCGACCGATCGCCTCCGTGCCTTAGGTTTTCTCGACCCAGCAGGTGCCCTGCGAAACATTGAGGCACTCACAAGCGGGGTAAGTAGGCGGGCCAATATTCAACGTACTCTGTTGCCGGTCATGTTGTCCTGGTTTGCCCAGGCCCCGTTTCCTGACACAGGCTTAAGCGCATTTCGCGCGGTCAGTGACCAGGTGGGATCAAGTCACTGGTACCTGCGCCTATTGCGTGATGAATCACTTGTTGCGCAACGTTTGGCCTGCTTGTTGGCATCGAGTAAATACGTCACTGATCTCGTCCGAAAAGCACCCGAATCCATTTCAATGCTCGCGCACAACGAAGACCTGGTTGTGCCTGTTCTTGGCTCGGAAATCGACTCGGTCCTCAAGCGCCATGAAGTCCCCGAGCGCGCCGTTTCATCCCTTCGGGCAATCAGGCGACGCGAACTCTTTAGAACCAGTTCAGCGGATGCATTACGGTTGACCGACATCAGCACGGTTGGCCAGTCGCTCACCGAAGTCGCCGAAGCAACAATCGGTGGAGCTCTTGCAAGCGTCGGCTTCGGTGAACGAGCTGGTGGCAGAGATCCACGTGTGCGGGTTGCTGTAATTGGCATGGGTCGCTTTGGCGGTTGTGAACTTGGTTTTGGTAGTGATGCGGACCTCATGTTTGTCTATGAACCAGTGGCTGGGGCGAACCCAGAAGGGGCCGCCAAGAGTGCATTTGCTCAGGTGAATCAGATGCGTAATTTGCTCAGCGCCCCAGCGGATGAACCACCTCTGGAGCTCGATGCCGGTTTGCGTCCTGAGGGTAAGAACGGTCCACTCGTTCGCTCTCTTGAATCATTTGCGGCCTACTACGAAAAATGGTCGTCTCCTTGGGAAGCGCAGGCCCTACTTCGCGCGCGAAGTGTGGCCGGCGACGTAGACCTTGGTAGGCGTTTTGAACAACTGATTGCCCCTGTGCGCTATCCAATCGGGGGACTCAGTGCGAGTGCACTACTAGAGATGCGCAAGCTCAAGGCTCGCATGGAAACTGAGCGGCTACCGCGGGGGATTGATCCGCACCGGCATATCAAACTTGGCCGGGGCGGGTTAAGTGACGTGGAGTGGACAATTCAACTTCTGCAACTACGCCACGGCTACGAGTATCCAGAGTTACAAACAACCCAAACATTGCAAGCACTCGCAGCGGCGCAGCAGGCTGAATTGATGACCAATCGGGACTCGGTGATCCTTGCCGAAGCGTGGACGCTTGCAAGCGAGGTGCGCAATGCGATTGTGCTAGTCAAGGGCAAATCAAGTGATGTTCTTCCCATCGACATTACCGATCTTGCGGCAATCGCCTACCTCATGGGATATTCACGCTCGCGCGTTGGACAGCTCGAACAGGATTACTTGCGGGCAACGCGTAGGGCTCGTGGTGTCACCGAGCGGATCTTCTACGGTAACGTTTAGTAGATGAAAGATACTTGGCGAAGTTTGACGGTAGCGCTTTCTTTGATGAGTTTGCTGTCTCTGGGAACTGTTAACTCTGTTGTAAGCGCGGTAGGGCAGCCGGAGGATCGAATTCCGCTAAGAACAACCGCACCCTCTGGGGCGCTTTCTGGTGTATTTCCATTTTGTTCATGGTGGATTGAAACGTCAACCACGTCCACCAATATTTTATTTCCAGACACCAACGCGGCTTATTGGACTATGCCCTTCTCTCGCGATGGTGGAGACATAAGGATCACGGGTGACTACATCAATGCGCGTTATTTCTCAATCCAGGTTTATAACGAAAAGGGACAGTTATCAGATGGCTCCACGTCTTTGGCCGACTACTTAATTGAACCAGCGGATGGATTTTCCAATCCGTGGTCCACGGGGATTTACCCCACGGATACACCACAAGCTTTTCAGATCACACTTTCTTCGAATGCCCTTGAGGGCTCGAATATGTTGTCGATGCCGGATACCGGAACCAAGGGGTTTCTGATGCTCCGCGTCTACGTGCCCGACTCTCTTCCGTTTCCCGCAAACATTTTTAGTCCTACCCAGGCTCCTGCGCAAACGATCCCTGATGCATTCGCGCTTATCTCAGGGCACCTTCCACTTATCACAGTCGCAACGACGAGCGGTGACGTCGACTTGCCGACGTGCTCATCCACTCAAGGTGCTGAATTAACGAATCCATCCACACAAGGAAGTGTTGATTCGTACGTCGACCTTCTCACCCCAGGACTCGTAGGAGCAAAGAGAAAGTCCATGTTTGGTGCCAGAGGGCAAGCTTCGACCGCGCCTCGATTGCAGTTTTTTAGAACCTCAAGTGGATCGACTCCTTTCCCAAATGGAAATAGTGCTTATGCAGCAGCGGTTTACAAGGTACTTCCTGGTGAAGCTGTAATCGTGCGAGCCGAATTGCCATCAACGCCCTGGGACTCGTCAGGTACAACGTGGCAGGGGTCAAATCCCGTTCAGTGGCCGACTAATGGTGATTCGGGCGAGTACCAACTTAGGTATTTGTCATTTTGCAGTTACCTAGACAAACTGCCCTACCCGGTCGTAAGTATTACTGACGGTTGCGCCACCGATACGCAAATTCGAACGGCAATGGACGGAGATTCCTCGGCAATCGCAATTGTTACCAGATCCAGCGATCGTCCCACGGTCGATGAAGTCGGATCAAATTTTATTTGGTTGCCCGCGGCGAATTCAAAAGCCGATCAGGTGTTTGCCATTCGCAATATGTTGCCGAGCACTTCCTTCGCGGAGTCTGTAACGAACGTGACTCCACCTGAAAAGGGATCATTCGATCCAGCTCTGACAAAAAGTGTGATGGGGGACTATTACCCGATCGCATATCTTTGCGATCTAAAGGTGCTAAAAAAAGTTGGTCCAATTGAGTGCCGCTCCAATTCCGGCAAGAACGTGCCGGACTAGAGCTTTTACCTACCGGATCTTCTACGGTAAGGAATAAGCGCTGGAGTCCCCAGTGCCCAGATATCCCATTCACCAGGATGCTTGGCCCGCAGTAGGGAATCCTCCCAGCGAGATTTTACTAAGAAAAAAAGAATTGCAATCAGCCACCAAGCCCAGCTCCACCAAGATCCAACCGCAATCACAAATCCAAGTAGTGCCAGCAGGAGTCCACTGTAGATCGGGTGGCGCACTACGGCAAAAACACCGTGTGTGCGAAGCGCTGCGCCAGCCCTTGGAACAGGTGTCGCGGTGAAGGCATTGCCTAATGCCTTGAATGTCGCTGTCACAACTGCCATACCAGCGGCTACTAAGACGAGCCCGAATATCAGCGACAGAGCATTTGATGCACGCCAGGGAAGTAGCAGAAAGCCCAGAAAAACTAGTGCTTGCACAAAAACAAGCAGCCACCCGAGTGCAGTTTGTTTAGTCATAGTCACGCAAGGGTAGCGGAATCCTGTCCCAGTTGAAGATATAGAGTGGAGGACTTTGATTGATTCGCTCTTGGCTATCCCATGCGAAGTACTAGTTCCAGGACAGTAGCCACACCAAACCCGGTGGCACCGTTTTGCCCCGCAGTCCCTTTCCACGTGGGACCCGTAGCATCAATATGAATCCAAGGCACGCGAGGCGCGACAAACTCCTAAAGGAAAAGTGCAGCGGTGATCGCTCGAGCGGATCCAGTTTCAGGGGGTGTGATCAAATCCCTATCGCATGGCCGAGATTTTTCAGTTCCTTCTGGAGTTCGGCAGACTGCCACTTGTCCTGTCCCTGCATCATCTGCAGCCAGTAGGCGGCCACGAGTGCCTTGTCGGGATCCGTCTTGGGTTGCGCCTTCGCGAATAACTCGGCGAAGAGCGTAAATGCGGGTGCCTCGTCGGTTAGCTCCCGCTCGGGATCGGCGTCCAACTTGGGACTAGTACGACTAGGGCTGGGCAGCGCCAGTCCGTGGCCGCGAGCGCGACCGACAGGCTCAATCGAGCTGACCGACTCGATTTGAAAGCTCAGCGATCGCGGTGAGGGTGGCGTTCCCCTCTTCGCGCTGGCGGTCTCGGAACGCTTGGATCGCGGAGCAGGGATGTGGTGGTGCTTGCCGACCTTGCGGAAGCCGATGCGGTCGGCGTTGAGCAGGGCGAGCACCTTCTTTGCGCTCTCGCGTGGCAGACGCAGGGTCACCTCGATCTCGGTCTGCTCACTTGCAAGACCCGAACGGAGGAGCCTCACGTCCTCGGTGAGTGCCGTGCTCATCGTGCCTCCTAGTGCTTCATCTGAAACGTGAGTGCTCCAAATGTAAGCCATGAAACTCGACGTCAGTGTCGGCGTAGTGCACGGGCGGCGAACTCGTCGAGTGCCTTGGTGACATCGCTGGCGACCCAGACGACATAGCGCTGGGCGCCGCTGGCCTTGGTGAGGATACCGGCGTCGCGGAGCGCCTTGATGACGTTGTCGGCCGCGGGCTGCGAGAGCCCGGTCGACTCCTGCACCATTGCCGAGGTGACGGCGGGGTGGCTGAGCAGGAGCGGCAGAACCTGCCATAGCGCGGCGGTCTTCCGCGCGCTGAGTGAGCTTGACCAGATCTCGTAGATCTCCAGGAGGTCAGAGGCGAGCGCCCGTCCATTGTTCACGGCGGAGAACGCGGCATGTGTAAAACACTCGACGATACGGCTAGGGTCGCCGTTTCGGTAGGCGGTCAACGCAGAGAAGTATGAGTCCGTGTCGACTAATAGTCCGGCCGAGATCGGGACAGTCGTACGCGTGGTCCCTCCGCCTTGCTTGAGCATCGCGTGGACGAGGGCGCGTCCGGCGCGTCCGTTGCCATCGTTGAAAGGGTGGATGGTCTCGAACTGTGCGTGGGCAATTGCAGCTTGGGCAAGCAATGGGATGTCGGTGCGTGTGATGAAGACACACAGGTCGTCGATC
Organism: Candidatus Nanopelagicales bacterium; assembly: GCA_041689915.1. Lineage (GTDB taxonomy): Bacteria > Actinomycetota > Actinomycetes > S36-B12 > S36-B12 > UBA4592. The sequence continues at coordinate 6,985 of JBDNFH010000179.1, forward strand.
GCTGCCGCCACCCGGGAGTGGTGGGGCGGGACGAATATTGCCGTGTGGGGTGACGAACTCGCGCCTCCGATCCATACCTGCTCGTCGCGGAATTGCCCGGGATTCGCATGTGTCTGCCCGCGCATCAAGACTTCCTGGATGGAAAGAATGGTCTCGGGGGTCACGGCGCTGGGGAGTTCGAGGGCGTGGTTCATGGCGTTGACGTTGGCCGCGACAAGTCCAGCGTTGCTGCCGTATCGAACTACACCAAGCTCGGCGAGCGCGAGCGCCTTCGCGCCGGCAGTGATGTTCTCGATCTGCGAAGACGATGCGGACTCGGTGCGCAGGAGCACGGCGGACAAGGGAGTGATCTCAGAGCCGGGCAGCATCGTCGACAGTTCGGCGTCGAAGCGAGCAATCTCCGCGCGTGCGTCGTCAACCTCACCCAAAACGGCTGGCTCGATATCAACGTCGAGTCGGGCGATCGTGGCCGGTATGGCGGCCTCGTAGGTCGGGCGGATCATCGAGCGCTGAGCACGGGACAGTGGCTGCGCATTACCCTGGCGCTCCCATGGCAGGGTCTCCCAGGCGACGGCCCATTCCGTTCCAGGGGCGGACGATTCTGGTTTCGGCATCGTGAACCCTTCCGTTTCTTGATCCTAGTCTAACATAAGTAAAAGTTGATACACTTATGTTAAATGCAAAGAGTCGAGCGTATTCTAGATCGGCCGTCAGTCGACGGAGTCCGCGTAACCTCCGCCTCCGGCTCGTTCGTCCCGCCGTCGAGGTTACCGGATGCACTGAAAGCTGGCGCGTCTCTAAGGCTCGTCGGGCGGTCCCGGTGGAGTCGGCTGGACAAGCACACGGGAATAGACTTGGTCTTAAGAATCCCCTGGATTTCAAGAATCGAGTAGCCATGAACCTCGCCAAAATGTCAGCCAACGGTCAGATCACCGTGCCCGCGGAGGTGCGCCAGCTTCTGCACCTCATGCCTGGCGACAAACTGTCATTCCTAGAAAAGCCGAACGGCGAGATTGTCACCACCAAGGCCGGCCTGACAGCGCTCCCAGAGGCCCAGACTGCCTTCTCCGGTTCTGGCGAGTGACTTCGGCGTCAGCGACGAAGGTGCCGTCCAGACACTGGTCGATGACGTTCCCGGTCGTGTTTAGTGACCCGTGTCCTCGTTCGACACGTATGTTGTCATCTCCACCCTGTTCTGCCCGGACTCGACGCCAGCCCAGGCTCTTCCAAGCAATGCGAGGCGGTGTTGGAGCCGAACTGTCGCCGGAGTCGACCATAAACGAGGTCTCGCAGCCGGCCGACCCATTGCGACTCCTCGTAGATCTGCATGGGAGAGCGCACGGGAAGATGACCGGCCGGGTCTACGTCAGCCGATGGCCCTACAACGACGCTCGCTTCCGCAGGTCAGAGGGTGTTTCCTAACTAGAACGTCTGTTAGATGTCGTAGTACATCTCGAACTCATGTGGATGCGGACGCAAACGCATGGGCGCGATTTCATTGGTGCGCTTGTAGTCGATCCAGGTTTCAATGAGATCTGCTGGGAAGACTCCACCGGCTTGCAGGTACTCGTTGTCTGCCTCAAGTGCCTCTAGCGCACGATCCAAAGATGCTGGCAACTGTGGAATGTTCGCCAATTCTTCTGGCGGCAATTCGTAGAGATCCTTGTCGACGGGGGCAAGTGGCTCGATCTTGTTCTTGATTCCGTCAAGGCCGGCCATGAGTTGCGCGGCAAATGCCAAGTAAGGGTTACTTGAAGGATCGGGAACCCGAAACTCAATCCGCTTTGCCTTAGGTGAGGCACCGGTAACTGGGATGCGGATACATGCTGAGCGGTTACGAGCCGAGTACACCAGGTTCACGGGTGCTTCATAACCGGGAACCAATCGGTGGTAACTGTTCACGGTTGGGTTAGTGAATCCAAGGAGTGAAGGTGCGTGGTGCAGCAGGCCACCGATATACCAACGCGCGATGTCCGACAGGCCACCGTAGCCGCTTTCGTCATAGAAAAGTGGTTTACCGTCTAGCCACAGTGACTGGTGGCAGTGCATGCCCGAACCGTTATCACCAAAAAGTGGCTTAGGCATGAACGTTGCAGTTTTACCGTGGGCCCAAGCAACGTTCTTGACCACGTATTTGAACTTCATCAGGTCATCCGCAGACCTGCGCAGGCTGTCGAAGGTGTAGTTGATTTCACCTTGTCCGGCTGTGCCAACTTCGTGATGTGAACGTTCAACCCTGAGGCCAACCTGCTGCAACTTGAGCACCATGTCGTCACGGATGTCAGCGAAGTGATCACCGGGTGGGACAGGAAAGTAGCCACCTTTGTAACGGGTCTTGTAGCCGCGGTTGCCGCCTTCTTCAACGCGACCGGTGTTCCAGGCACCTTCAACCGAATCAATGTAGTAGTAGCCAGAGTGCTGGTTGGTTTCATACCGGACGTCGTCGAAAACATAAAACTCAGCTTCGGCCCCGAAGTAGACCGTGTCAGCAATCCCGGTTGACTTCAAATAGGTCTCAGCACGTGATGCCACATTGCGTGGGTCACGGGAATAGGGCTCGTCGGTGAAGGGGTCCAGGATCGAGAAGTTCATGATTAAGGTCTTGGCTTGCCGGAACGGGTCAATGTAGGCGGTGGCGGGGTCAGGAACCAGCTTCATGTCTGATTCGTGGATTGCCTGGAAGCCGCGGATTGAGGACCCGTCGAACATCATGCCTTCATCAAAAGCGTCTTGGGTGAAGGAGCCCACCGGCACATTGAAGTGCTGCATCACACCGGGTAAATCCATGAAGCGAACGTCGACGAACTCAACATTTTCCTTCTTAATGAATTCCAGGACTTCTGAACTAGTCGTGAACATGCCTACCTCCTGTAGGGGCCTTAATTTCGGTGCGCGGTATTTCAGGGAAGTTCAACTGCGCCTAATTCTAGACATGGTCGGTGTCGCGAAAGTATCCCGACTGTTACCAACGTGTTAACGCGCGACTTAATCCACAGGGGTATTAACAGTCGGTCTTGTTCGGCGCCGAAGGGCTTAGACTGCCTAAATGAGCATTGTGGTGGAACATTTGACCAAGAGTTTTGGCTCGCAAGTGACCGCGGTGCGAGATCTGAGTTTTTCAGCCGCTCCGGGCAAGGTAACCGGGTTCTTAGGGCCTAATGGTGCCGGTAAAACCACAACCCTCCGGTGTCTTCTGGGTTTAGTTGCCCAGACAGCGGGTAAGGCCACCATTGACGGGGTCACCTACCGTGAGATTGAGAACCCAATCACCGTGGTGGGGGCATCCCTTGAGGCAAGTGGCTTTCACCCAGCCCGCACTGCTCGAAACCACCTCCGCATGATCGCTAGCGCGGCAAGAATCGCCGAATCCCGGGTGAGTGAAGTCTTGGAGACCGTTGGACTCACTGCAGCAGCTGACCGCAAAGTCGGTGGCTACTCACTGGGCATGCGCCAACGTTTAGCGCTGGCGGTTGCTCTATTAGGGGACCCAAAAGTCTTAATTCTCGACGAACCAGCAAATGGTCTTGACCCTGAAGGAATCTCCTGGCTTCGCTCATTTCTTCGCCACCAGGCGGGCAAAGGAGTCAGTGTCCTTGTTTCAAGTCACGTTCTCTCCGAAGTCCAGCAGACGGTGGATGACCTCATCATTATTCGATCAGGTTCACTCGTTTACCAGGGGTCACTGCATGCTCTCACCGAAGGCGGGCCGGCTGAGGTGATAGTTCGCGGACCAAATATTGAGCAGTTCACCCTTCCTGACGAATGGTCCAAAAGAACAGATCAGGGCGGTGAACTTGTGATCACCGGTGCAAGCCTTGAAGCAGTTGGCCGAGCTGCATTTGAGCAATCCCTTGAACTGCATGAACTTTCCTCCAAGGCCGCCGACCTTGAAGCGCTCTTCTTGGGCCTGACCGCCGAAGACTCCGCTGTAAATGACTCGGCTGTGAAGCAAGCACCGACAACGGAAGGTGGCCGAGCATGATCGCACTGATTCGCTCCGAATTTCGCAAGGCATTGTCAACCAAACTGTTACTGATCTTGTCCCTATCTGCATTGGGATTCATGTTCCTGCTGATTTTCCTATCGGTTTTTGTCAGCCCACCCGGCCTTGAAGACACCAATCGACTGATGGACCCCGAATACATCAAGTCGATTATTACCTCAGCAGGTGCTGCCAGCATTTTCCTCTTGATTTTGGGAATCGTCGCCATGTCGGGTGAATACCGAAATCAAACCATTACCTCCACATTTCTGACCACACCGGTTCGTTGGCGGGTAATTGTCGCCAAGATGGCAACCTTTGCGATCCTGGCATTTGTGCTCGCGCTCATCCTGTGGTTTATCTCCGCGGTAACAACCATGCTGCTACTCACCACGCAGGTGTCCGCGCCATTTGAGTGGAGTGCCGCCTTCCAGATCTTGGGAGGAACTGTCCTGGGGCTCGTTCTGTACGCAATTCTAGGTGTTGCAATCGGTTCATTAATCACGAGTCAAGTTGCCGCTATCATTATTGCGCTGGTATTTGTCTTGGTGGTTGAACCACTGTTGACCGCCTTCTTTGTATCCGTTGGAAAGTGGCTACCGGGAAGTGCCCTCAACGCAATTTTGCAAACAAGCGGCGGCCCTAATCCCGATATGTCGGAGTTATTAAGTGTTCCCATGGGCACGCTCATATTGGTTAGCTACACCGTAATCTTCGCAATCGCTGCCGCTTTCATTACCACCAAACGTGACATCACGTGAGTTCTCAAAGCGATCTGACGTTGGGTGAAAACTCTTATGCAAGTGTGGGTCGGCGTCTTGCGGCATTGAGCATTGACTGGTTTGCGAGCCTTGGCGCTGCTGTCCTGGTATTTCGGGAGTTTGCCTACGGCACACCTGAATCAATGCTGGCAACAACCAGCGTGTTTTTCGTTGAAATTGTGATCTTCACATATTTACTGAGTGCATCATTTGGTCAAAAGTTGCTGGGGCTTCGAGTGATCAATATCAGGGATGGACGGCTCTCACCGTGGCGAATCATGTTGCGAACGCTGCTCGTTATTTTAGTGATCCCAGCACTCGTCATGGACACTGACGGTCGCGGATTACATGATCGAATTGTTGGGTCCCGCGTTATTCGAATTCCTAAATAGAAAATTAGAGTTAGCGTGGCCGACGAACTGAGCGAGCGCTGGTCGGCATTGGCCCTTTCGGAATCGGTAGCGCATTTGCTGCGTTTCCAAGTGCATCAAGGCGACGTCGAACTTCGGTTACCTCACCGCCGCGAAGATTGCGAGGCAACTTGGTCAAAGTCTTTTGTAGTTTTGTCAGCGCGACCTGGTCTGCTTCAACGCCAACTTGGATTTCGTAGATCGGAAGGTCGGGGACCCAGCGCGCGGTCTTCTTGCGCTCGGTTGCGAGCATGCTGGTGACGCGTGATGCGGGACCTTCTGAGATCAGGATTACTCCAGGGCGTCCAACCACTCGAGAGATCATGTCTTGGTTCTTATTCACCGTTACGGCTGGAGTCATGGGCCACTTGTTTCCTCGGATGCTCTGTACGACCGCTGCTGCAGCCCCCGGCTGACCTTCAATTGATGAGTACGCGGCGGACATGGCCCGGCGACTAAACCAGTAGGTAGCGGCCAAAAGACCAACGGGAAATCCGATAAGAAGTGAGGTGACGGGGTTGAGTAAGAGCCAAACCGGCGTCGCCGCCACGATTGCTCCGAGTGCAAAGAAACCAAGTGACTCAGCCCAAAGAAAGGGATATGACTTTTGGGTCATTTTCCAGTTTTGAGCTAGTGATGAAAGTCCCTGTCGAAATTTGCCTTTAGCCACGGGCTCACCCTATGGCAATGCGGATCAATGCCTAATTAAGGGTGACCACCGTGATGGAGTCGCCTGCATTGATCACACCGGGTCGTTCAACCCAACCGGTGATCCCGCGTAGGTGCATTGCCGCTTTGGGGAAACTGTGCGGCTTGGTGCCGTAGACCGACTCGACCATGACCCCGGCGATAGTGCAGGGGGCGTTGGCTCCACCGGTCATGATGCTGGCTCCGCTGGGAAACACAAGGCGCGACATGGGCGCAAAAGCCGTGAGATCGGGAAAGCCTTCAGTGCAAATATTGTCAGCGATTGTCCCCGGCGCGAGTTTTTTGATCCCTAAATTGGCTGCAATTTTTGCGAGCTCGGCCATGTCGACAATTGAAATTTGCCGGTAATTGCTAATTTCAGTGCCGCGCTCAAATGCATGCTTTTCTCGCGCACCGGTGTGCATGGTGCTACCAAAATGTCGATCCCCGGGAATACCGGCGAACTCAAGGTTGATCGAATCAACGGGTGTGGGCATTTCCAGATCCGTTGACCACACGTGTAGGGAAATAACGGATGCACTCATGAATTAGCGGCTGCTCGTTTTTCGATGGCCTGAGCATAGAGCCGACCGGCTCGGTAACTTGAGCGAACCAGTGGGCCACTCATTACGCCGGCAAAACCGATTTCGTAGGCGCGCCGATCCCATTGCTCAAATTCCTCAGGGGGTGCCCAACGAGTCACGGGATGGTGCAGTTTTGAAGGGCGCAGGTACTGGGTGATCGTGATCAAATCGCAGCCAGCCTCGTGCAGATCCACGAGTGCTTGATCAATCTCGTTCGCTTCTTCACCCATGCCAAGAATTAAGTTACTTTTGGTGACCAGGCCAGCATCGCGTGCCTGAGTAATTACGTTCAGGCTCCGATCGTAATTAAACGCTGGACGGATTTGTTTGAAGATTCGTGGAACAGTTTCGACATTGTGTGCCAATACTGCGGGGCGGCTCGCAAAGACAACAGCGAGGAGTTCAGGGTTGGCTGAAAAATCAGGAATCAACATTTCAACTCCAATACCGGGGTTGAGAAGTTTGATTTGAATGATCGTTTCAGCGAAGAGCCAGGAGCCTTCATCAGGGAGGTCGTCACGTGCGACCCCGGTGACAGTCGCATACCGCAGACCCATTTTTTGCACTGACTCAGCAACCCGGCGGGGTTCGTCAACATCAAGGGGACCGGGCTTACCTGTCGCAATTAGGCAGAAGTCACAACGCCTGGTGCAATACTCACCGCCAATGAGGAAAGTTGCTTCCCGGTCTTCCCAGCATTCATAAATATTGGGACAGCCGGCTTCTTGGCACACAGTATGCAGGCCCTCGCTAGCGACGAGATCGCGAATCTCGGTGTACACGGGTCCAGTCTTCATGGTGGTGCGAATCCATGACGGTTTTTTATCGAAGGGAACCTCAGCATTGCGTGCCTCAATACGAAGTAGCTTGCGACCTTCCTTGATGGTGCCGGTAAATGCGGCATCGGTTGTCATGGGGCACTTCCTCCAATGGGTACTAGTTCTCGAAGATGGGCTTGCAAGATTGGTAGCACCATACTAGGTGTGACCTCGCGTGCAAGTTCTTCGCTGAACGTGGTCACGGTTGCATCGGTGATTCCGCAAGGAACAATCGAGTGGTAGGCGTCAAGTGTGTTGTTGCAATTCAATGCAAAGCCATGCAATGTGACACCTTGGGAAACTCGAATGCCGATTGCCGCAACCTTTCGTCCCGGAAGCGGGTCGGTGACCCAGACGCCGCTGCGGCCTTCAACCTGCTCGGTTACAAGCTCAAATTCGCTGCATACGCGCATCAACATTTCCTCAATGCGACGTACGTGGGCAACCACATCAATCGGGTCACTTAGTCGAAGGATTGGGTATCCGACAATTTGACCGGGGCCATGCCAGGTGATTTTCCCACCACGATCAACATCAACTACCGGAATGCCAGACGCGGGGCGTTCATGTATTTCAGTGCGCTTGCCCGCGGTGTAAACGGGAGAGTGCTCAAGCAGAAGAATCGTGTCGCCTCGCGCACCTGACACTACTTCGGCGTGAACCTGCTTCTGGTAATCCCAGGCCTCTTGGTAGTCAATATCTGTGCCGAGTTGTTCAATTTCCAACATGTGTAACTCCTTGCCCAAAAAGATTTTCTAACACGGAGTCGGCTGCGCGCCGGCCACTGACCATTGCACCTTGAATACTAGAGTTGGTTCGGTAGTCGCCGGCGAGGTAGATCCCGTCCTGATCAAAGGGTGCAATGAAATCGTGTGGGGGAGTCATGGCAGGCAAAGCCTGAGAAATTGGGTAATGACCGACTAGCTCCCATTGAGTTGCATCCGTGTTATGCATGGTGCTGAGGTGGCCGCTCAGGTTGAGGTCTCGTTCATGAATTCCGAGCGCCGAAGTGGAGATCAACTGTGCACCGGGTGCGTAGCTGGGAACCGCGTTGGTCAAGACAACGCTGTTTGTGATCTGGCCTGCAGCACCCCCGTTAACGACGATGACCGGTTTGCCTTCATCGAGGGTCCCCAAAGGGGCGAGGTGGTACCAAGTCGTCACAGCGTTCCATTGTGGAATGTTCACCCCGCTTAGTTCATTGGCCGAAGTTGAATCTGTAGCTAGAATTACGGCTTTGGCATTGATCACTTCACTACCGATTCGCGCTGAGTCCCTTGACACAGCTGAGACTTTGGAGTGGAACCGCACCGTTCCTGCAGGAAGAGCATTAAACAGTTGGTCAGGGATCGCTTGCATCCCGTTTCGAGGCAAAGAAGGCTTGCCGTTAACGAATGTGCGCAGTACCAAATTCATAAAACGACTCGACGTGGAAAGTTCAGGTTCAAGAAATACTCCAGAGAAAAAAGGCTGGATAACTTCGGAATAGAACTTGCCCGTGACCCCTGCACGCTCCAGTGCGGTGTGTGCACTGCCATCAACTCCACGATAAATCACTGCCGGAGATTTACGTGATTGGGCCAATGCATAACGCAGGAATGCGGCTTTTGAGCCAATGGATCCGGAAGTGATTGAGGCCGGTAACCAACCGAGGAGTTCTCGTGGATCACCAAGTTTGATCCTTCCATGTTTGGTTGCTGAAATCACTCCAGAGCTAAATGCATGAAGGTCGAGTGCTTCATAGTCCAAAACCCGTTTGCCTTCAGGGTAAGCGGTGTTGTAGAGTTGAAATCCGTGATCCATGTGGACCCCGTCGACCATATCGGTGCGAACGCGCCCGCCTACGTGGTCGCTGGACTCCAGAATGAGCACTTCGATTCCGTGAATGCTGAGTTGTCTCGCTGCAGAGAGTCCCGCCAGTCCGCTTCCAATAATGACAACCGGTCTTGTGCTCACATGCTCACCGAGAATCACACACCTGGAGCGACTAGGGCTGCGCGAATCGCCGATTCGATATTGCGATCTTGGAAATCAAAAGCGTGTTGGTCAAGGACGGCGGGCAATACGCGCGCACTGCTGAGTACTTCAGTCGAAAATTCACCCAAAACAACCTTCAAGGCAAATGCGGGAGCGGGTAACAGAGTGGGCCGGCCCAGAACCTTTCCCATGACAGAAGTGATCTCGGCATTAGTTTGGGGTTCTGGTGCGGTGAGGTTTACGGCACCGCTGATCTCGGAGTTGTTGAGGAGATACTCAATTGCATTGACTTCGTCACGCATAGAAATCCAGGACCAGTACTGCTTACCGTTACCCAACTTGCCACCAACTCCAGCCTTAAACAGTGGGAACATGCGCGCCCAGGCGCCACCTTTAGCGCAAACCACCAAGCCAGTTCGTGGATGAACAACTCGAATCCCTGCTTCACGGGCAGCGCCTGCAGCACCTTCCCAAGCAACGACGACGTCAGCCAAGAAGCCATGCCCGGCTGGATCGGTTTCGGTTACTGCCTTTGAACCGGTGTCTCCATAGAAACCGATGGCAGAAGCGCTGATCAGAGTGTGTGGCTTGCGTTCCAAGTTCGAAATTGCGCGGGAGATCGTCTCAGTGCCCTTAACGCGACTGTCCAAGATCTCTTTTTTATAGGAGTCGCTCCAGCGGTGATCGCCAACTCCAGCACCAGCAAGATGAATTACAGCATCTACGTCACCAAGATCACCCACAAATCCTGTGTTGGGGTCCCAATGAACTTCGTCCGGTGAAGTTGCTACTCGGCGAACGAAGCGAATAACGTCGTGGCCCGATGCGCGTAGTTGCGGAACTAGCTCAGACCCAATAAGCCCGCTAGCCCCGGTAACCGCGATCCGCATGATTGATTACAGGCCTAACTCAGCATCAAATGAACTGTCTTCCAAGCGAGCTTTCATGGTGGACAGGAATCGGGCAGCATCTGCTCCGTCAACGAGTCGGTGGTCGTAGCTCAACGCGAGGTAGACCATGGATCGAATGGCAATGACGTCTGCTCCGCTGTTGTCGGTCACGGCAACGGGACGCTTAACAACCGCGCCCGTTCCCAGAATCGCAACCTGGGGCAGGTTAACAATCGGAGTGTCAAAAAGCGCTCCGCGGCTGCCAGTATTGGTCACCGTGAATGTTCCACCCGAAAGGTCGTCGGGTGAAACTTTGCCGGTACGGGTGCGTTCGGCCAGTTCAGAAATTTGACGGGCGATCCCAGCAATATTGAGGTCACCGGCTTGACGGATTACGGGAACAAGTAGTCCACGTTCGGTGTCAACGGCAATTCCAATGTTTTCGTCTGAGTAGTAAGTAACCGTTCCGGCCGCCATGTCAACTGAGGCGTTGAGTTGTGGGAACTGCTTCAAGGCTTCAACTGATGCTTTTACAAAGAAAGGCATGAAGGAAAGCTTGACGCCTTCACGTTGCTCGAATGACTTCTTGACTCGATTGCGAACGGCAGCAATTTTGGTGACATCGACTTCAACCACAGTAGTGAGCTGAGCCGAAACCTGCAAAGACTCGACCATGCGTTTGGCGATCACCTTGCGTAAGCGACTGAGTGGCTCGGTTGTCCCGGCAAGCGGCCCACTTGCGGCAACAGCGGGCGCACTGGACTTTGGCGAACTGGCTATTGGGGCTGCAATTGGTTCGGCCACTGGTGCTGTGACCGGTGCTGCTGGTACTGGTGCTGGTACTGCCGAGGTAGCGGGAACAGAACCTGAGGCTGCTGCAACATCTGTTTTGGTGATTCGACCGCCAGCACCAGTGCCGGCAAGAGTTGCTAGGTCGATTCCAGCGTCGACTGCCATGCGACGAACCAGCGGAGTTACGTAACCCGACTGGGTTGAATCGGTTGCGGCAGGAACTGGGGTCGCGGGTACAGGCACAGATACAGGCGCAGGCGCAGGCGCAGGCGCAGGCGCAGGCGCAGGTACAGGGGCAGGCGGCGCGACAGGAGTTGGGGTGGCTGGCGTTTCGGGGACTGCAGCAACACTTGACCCGATTCGGCCGAGTTCGCCGCCAACTTCGACGACGGAATCTTCGGGCGCGGTGATCTTCGTGAGAACGCCGGCAACTGCCGCGGGAATTTCAGTGTCAACTTTGTCGGTGGAGATTTCAACAATTGGTTCGTCAACAGTAACGGCGTCACCGACAGCCTTTAGCCAGCGGGTAATGGTTCCTTCGGTGACACTTTCGCCAAGGGCGGGAAGAGTAATGATGGTGTCGGCTCCGGCCGGTGCTGATACCGGGGTAGGAACTGCAACTTCCGGAGCCGCCGCTGGTGGAGCAACCTCCTGGGTGACCACTGGTTCTGCGACCACAGGCTCTGCCACGGGCGGCGCTGGGGGTGCTGGCACAGCGGGCGGTGCACCTGCTTCAGATTCTTCGCCGATCACGGCTAATTCGGCGCCAACTTCAATGACGTCGTCCTCTTGTGCCGATTGGGAAAGCAGAATACCGGTTGCTGGGGAGGGGATTTCAGTGTCGACTTTGTCAGTTGATATTTCAACGAGGGGTTCATCGGCGGTGACATGGTCACCGACGTTTTTCAACCAGCGAGTGATGGTTCCTTCGGTGACGCTTTCGCCGAGTTGAGGCATCTTGACTGAGACTGACATCGGGACTCCTAGTAGGTGTGCTCTTGGCAAATATGCTTTTGCTTGTTACGCATGGGCATGAAGTGGTTTACCGGCAAGGGCGAGGTGTGCCTCTCCCATTGCCTCGGTTTGAGTGGGGTGTGCGTGAATCAGCGTTGCGATATCTTCTGGGTGAGCCTCCCAATTAACAATGAGTTGGGCTTCACCGATTTGCTCGCCAACTCGAGAACCGACCATGTGAATTCCCACAACTGGTCCATCTTTTTGAGCGACCAGTTTAACGAATCCGGCAGTGCCCAGGATCTGGCTTTTGCCGTTCCCACCAAGGTTGTATTCATAGACATTTACATTGTCACCGAATGCTGCGCGGGCTTCTGCTTCATTCATGCCGACGCTGGCAACTTCAGGTTCGCAGTAGGTGACCTTGGGAATATTGATGTCAGCGATGACAACGGGATTCATCCCGGCGATTTCTTCGGCGACAAAAATTCCGTGTTGGAATCCGCGGTGAGCAAGTTGCAGGCCAGGTGTAATGTCGCCGACGGCAAAAATTCCGGGGACATTGGTTGCCAAACGCTCATTGACCAGTACCCAGCCGCGTTCCATTGCGACACGATTTTCTTCGAAGCCCATGTTTGCGGTATAGGCTCCACGACCAACGGCAACGAGAAGGAGTTCCGCGCTGATGACTTTGCCGTCTTCGAGGGTGACCTCAACGCTCGTGTCGCTTTGGGTTGCTGAAGCGAACTTGGTTCCTAAAATTAAGTTAATGCCGCGCTTGCGGAAGGCACGCTCAAGAGCCTTGGAAGCCGATTCGTCTTCATTGGGAACAAGGTGGGGCAGGCCCTCAACAATTATGACTTCGGTGCCAAATGACTTCCACACACTTGCGAACTCAACCCCAATGACGCCGCCACCCAGCACGATCACACTTTTCGGGACATAGTCAAGATTAAGTGCTTGATCCGAAGTCATGATTCGACCAGAAATCTCTAGTTCAGGGATTGATTTTGGATACGAGCCGGTCGCAAGCACCACGTTCTTGCCGGTGTATGTCACTCCATTTACTTCAATCGTGTTGGGTCCAACGAGTTTGCCTTCACCTTCGACAAAGTTGACATTGCGACTCTTGACCAAGCCTTGTAGGCCTTTATACAGACGAGCAACGACACCATCGCGGTATTCGTTGACTTTGGGCATGTCGATGCCTTCAAAAGTTGTCTTGACCCCAAAGTTTTCCGACTCTCGGCTTGAGTCGGCAATTTCAGCTGCATGAAGTAATGCCTTGGTAGGGATACAGCCACGGTGAAGGCAGGTGCCACCCAATTTGTCTTTATCAATCAGAATCACAGAAAAACCGAGTTCGGCGGATCGAAAGGCGCAGGCGTAGCCTCCGCTACCGCCTCCAAGGATAAGTACATCGGCAGTAGTCATGCCCCTATCCTTCCACCGTTACGTGTTCGCGCGCACAGGGGCTATTGAGACCGAATTAGGCTGCCTAGTTCTCACTGAGTTCGCGCGCAATTTGCACAAAGGTCCGTACCCCGGCCCCGGTTCCGCCCTTGGGCGTGTAACCAAATGGTGCACTGTCGTTGTAGGCCGGGCCGGCAACGTCAATGTGGACCCAAGGTTGGGAATCGGGGACGAATTCCTGCAAGAACACCCCCGCGGAGAGCATTCCGGCTAGTCCATCGCCAATATTTGCAATGTCTGCGGTCTCAGAATTGAGGGTTTCACGAAGGTCAGAGGGCAGTGGCATGCCCCACATTTCCTCTCCGGCGATCGCACTTGCAGCAACGACCTGCTCGCGTGCTGCGTCAGTGTTGCTCATGACGCCGGCAATGCGGCGCCCCAATGCAATGCGTTGCGCCCCGGTGAGGGTGGCAATATCAATCATGAGGTCGGGCTTTTCCAGAACACTCATACCAATTGCATCGGCCAACACAAGACGCCCTTCCGCATCCGTGTTGAGGACCTCGACCGTGGTGCCGTCGAAAGACGTCAAAATGTCGCCGGGGCGTTGAGCGGTGCCACTTGGCATGTTTTCTGCGGCTGCAACCCAACCGGTTACCTTGACTTTGAGTCCCAGTTGAGCGATTGCTACCACCGCAGCAATGACCGATGCCGAACCGGACATGTCGGCTTTCATTTCATCCATTTTGGACGCCGGCTTGATCGAGATGCCGCCAGTATCAAATGTGATGCCCTTGCCAATTAGGGACAGGTGAGCCTTTGCCCCTCTGGGCGCGTAGGTCATTTTGATCAGTCGTGGTGGTCGCGAGGAACCGAGTCCCACGCCAAGGATGCCACCACAGCCAGCAGTTGCTAGGGCTTTTTCATCCCAGATCTTGACGGTTACGGGCAGCGATGCCAACGCCTTCTTTGCGGCTTCGGCCAAGTTGGCAGGCGCGAGGTGATTAGGGGGAGTATTAATGAGATTGCGGGCCAAATAAATCGAAGTGGCTACGTGCTTAGCTTGGGTGAGCGCTAACTTCATCTCTGAATTTATCTCAGTGGGCATGGAAATCAGGAATGAACTAACGCCTGAGAGATCAGGCTTGCTCTTGTATTCATTGAATGTGTAAGCGGCCAGAGCGCACGCGATAACAGTTGCATCGACATGCTCGGCTGAGTGTCCGCCCGAAATGGCCACCTTCTTGGTGCCGGAGAGTGCACGGACACCGTTACCAATGGCGCGACGAAATTGTTCTAGGTCAAAACTCTTTCGGAAATCACCTAGGCCAACCGCAACGAGAACGGGTGCTTCTATCCCTTCGCCGGATGCAAGTTTGATTACTTCACCGTTTTTACCTGTTCCACCAAGATGCGCAATTTCAGTAGCAATGTGTTTTGCCTGAGCCGGCGTAAATCCATGAGCAACGAGCTCAACACTTTTGCCCTTACCGGGAGTGGTGTTCACTATCAGGGCATCGGCAATTACGTCTTTTGGTTTTGTCGCCGTGAGTGTGAAACGTGGGACCGAAGTTGCTGGCGTGGACTTGGTGCGAGCAGGAACGGCACTCTTCTTTGCAGTAGTCATGGTCAAAGTCTAGGCTGACTTACATGGCAACTCAATCCGCGGACCTTTTGCACACTGCCCTTTTTGCGCGTCACCAGGAATTAGGAGCAAAGTGCGCGGATTTCGGCGGTTGGGAAATGCCCATTGAGTATTCGGGGGCGGTCACAGAGCACGGGGCGGTCCGGTCAAGTGTTGGAATTTTCGATGTATCCCATATGGGCAAACTTCGCGTTACAGGTCCAGGAGCTGTTACGGCACTCAATGCGATTGTCGCAAGTGACCTAGCCAAAATCGGTAATGGCCAAGCACAGTACTCCATGTTGTGCAATGAAAATGGTGGTGTGATTGACGACTTCATTATTTACCGATTCACGGAAGACAACGTATTTATTATTCCTAATGCGTCGAATGCAACCGAAGTTTTTCAGAGATTAAGTGATGCACTTCCCTCAGAGATCACAATTGAAAACTTGCATAATGATTACGGGATTATCGCGATTCAGGGGCCGCTGTCGGCAAATGTGCTTGGACGCATGGGTCTACCGGTTGACTGTGATTACATGAATTGGTTGCAGACCGACGTTGACGGTGAAACGGTAATCATTTGTCGCACGGGTTACACAGGTGAAGTCGGATTTGAACTCGTTGCCCCTGTCGGTGTGTTGGGACAACTGTGGGATCGCTCAATTGCGGCTGCCGCCGAGGTGGGCGGAATACCGGCAGGCCTTGGTGCGCGAGATATTTTGCGCACTGAAATGGGTTACCCATTGCACGGGCACGACATTAACCCCAGCATTTCACCACTTGAAGCAAAGATTTCCTGGGCAATTGGCTGGGATAAACCAGAGTTCGCGGGTAAGGCGACTTTGCAAGCAACTCGCGAACAAGGTGCAGTACGTAAACGAGTTGCACTAAAAGCCACTGGCCGAGGAATTCCTCGGGCTCATATGGATGTTTATAGCGAGCGGGAACTCCTCAACAAAATAGGTGAAATCACCAGCGGTACTTTTTCACCAACCTTGAAAGAGGGAATTGCTCTGGCACTTGTTGATTCAGAACACGACAAGCTCGAGTCAATGTTCATTGACGTACGTGGAAAGGCATTGGAGTGCACGAACGTGCCGCTGCCATTTATTTCGGCAAGCCCGAAGTAACTGGCAAACCTTAAGTAAAAGACTTTAAAAGTTCAACACTTATTTGTGCGCCGACACCTTGATCATCGCTTAAGTCAAGTGGTAGTCCAAGAGCGATCCCCATTCGTTCAACTGCCTGACCAACAGCGCGATCCGGTGAGGTAGCGCCATTGCACCACCAGCCACTTGCCTTCATAGAGAGTCGGTGGGCAATCAAGGCCGCTGCAAGTTCGCAGGTCGACCCCAAGATCACTGGGGTTTTCCGGGCGCTTGCACCAAGGAGTGCACCAACTAGGAATTCAATCGTGCCGGTTTGATCAAGGTTCGCAAGTTCACGTGGTTCTGCGCGCTTATCTCGGTTTGCTCGCATCAGGTCAACCGTGGCGGCCAGTTGTTCCATAACCTGTTGATCGCTCATTCCTGGCCCTTGGTGGGTCACCTGCCACGCGTCCTTGCGGGTCAGTAATCCAATAATTGCTCGGCTAATGACCGGCTCAACCTGGGTGTCGCTGTTGAAGGTCAGGAGTGTGGCCCCGGAATCTACTGCAGAATCAACGCACGTGACTCCGGATTCGAATCCACCGGGGGCAAGTTCAATCTGATGTGGTCGTAACTCTGACCCGCGCTCCATCCACCAAGTAAGTAGTTGCGCCAGGGAGCCTGTGGTCTGTGTTGGGAGTGTGAACGTTTTGATCGGGGTGAATGACGCAATGCGATCAAGCAGATCTGCGCTCTCGCCGGTTTCGGTCATGGGGTCAGGATATGCGCTGTTGCGCGACAAAAACTGCGGGTGCATCAAATGCGGCCTTGCGTGATGCCCGCCGTAGAAGTTGCAAGATTGGTGAGCCGATTAAGGCGATCAAAATCACGGTGAGGGCTGCGCGAGGTAGGTCAAAACCCAATGAAGTCGTTAAACTAAACCTAATCCAGGCAACAAGGTTCTCGCTAGCGGCTGCACCTGGGGTAAATGCAATTTGTTCAGGCAGATTGAGTGAAAAGGGCCAAAACCACAGGTTCATCACAAATCCGAATGCAACGCAAGCAATCGCCGCGTAGGTGCCCAGAATCACTAACTCCCGCTTACCGGTTGCTTTAGGTAAGAGCCCGGCACCAAGACCGACCCACGCCGCGGCAAGCATTTGAAACGGTAGCCACGGACCCACGCCCCCGGTAAACAAGGCCGAGGCGAGGAGGGAAATTGAGCCGAGCAGAAATCCAAACCCAGGTCCGAGTGCCCGGCCAGCCAGGATCAGGATCACCCAGATCGGTTCAATACCGCCAAGCCCGGCGCCAAGTGGACGCAAAACAGCGATAACCGCGGCAAGTGCACCTAGGAGGGCGATTGCTTTGGCGTCAAGTCCTCCGTCACTGATTTGAGAAATCACCGTTATCAGGAGCAGCGGAATGATTAATGCAAAGAGCAGCGGCGTTTCACTTGAGTTCATAACTAAAAATGAATCTGTGGGCGCCACAAATGGCCACAGGAAACTTAGGACTCCAAGGATGCTGATCGCAGCAATTGCTATTGCTGAAGTTTTACCTAATGGAATCGCGCGCATTAGGCGAATTCTTGATTCAGTGCATAAGCGATTTGCTCAACTGTTATCCAACGATCCGGTGCCAGAACTTTTGACACCTGAGGAGCAAACATGGGGGAGTCGGTAATGACCGCCTGGGTTGGGCCATTCGCCACGATTTCACCGTCACCCATGATCACAACCCGGGTTGCCAGTTCGGCAACGAGTTCAACGTCGTGGGTTGCCAGTAAAATACTGTGTCCACTTTGCGCCAAGCCGCGTAGCACCTCTCCTAATTTCTTCTTGGTTGGGTAATCCAAACCACGGGTTGGTTCATCAAGTAAAAGCAATGGTGGTTTCGCGGCAACGATCAGACACAAGGCCAGCAGCATCTGTTGACCTTCGGAGAGATCTCGTGGGTGGGTGCCGTCTTGTACATCTGGTGCCATCAGGGCAAGAAGTGCGCGGGTTGTTCCCGGCGCGCAACCCGCATCCGTATCTGAGGATTTGCATTCGACAGCGACACTCA
>JBDNFH010000180.1:0-2821 GCA_041689915.1 Candidatus Nanopelagicales bacterium
CAAACCCTTCAATGCGTAAACCTTCGAGAACGTCCTCTGCGTTTCCGCTCTGGGCGATGCGTAGCAGTGTTCCCATGGCAAGGGGTAAGCCGTCGGGCAGACGAGAAACTGCGCCGAAATCAAGTACGCAGAGTTTGTTATCAGGTGTGATTCGGAAATTCCCGGGGTGGGGGTCCGCGTGTAAAAGTCCCACGCGCGAGGGACCGGTCAACAGGAATCGTTCATAAAGCAATCCGGCGTGATCTCGCTGCGCTGGTGTGCCGTTGGCAATAATGTCTGACAACGGCCGTCCATCAATCCATTCACTGATCAAGACGTGGGGCGCCGCTGCAAGTACATGGGGAATATGAAAATCGGGATCACCCTCGAAGGCAACGGCAAATGCGCGCTGATTCTGGGATTCGAGCAGGTAGTCAAGCTCTTCAATTGCTCGGTCTTTGAGTTCTTCAAGTAAGGGCTTGATGTCAAGGCCAGGGACCCACCCGGCAAAAAGTTTGCCCATGCGGATTATTTGATTCAGGTCAGCCACGAGGGCCTTGTCGGCGCCAGGGTATTGAACTTTCACGGCGACGATGCGTCCGTCATGCCACATCGCTTTGTGAACCTGACCGATTGAGGCGGCCGCGGCAGGTTGGTCATTAAATTCAATAAATCGACTACGCCAGTCCGCACCGAGCTCCTCGGACAAAATTTTGTGAATGGCACCTGTTGACATGGCCGGTGCCGAATCCTGCAATTTCGTCAACATGGTTCGGTAGGGAGCGGCGAACTCTTCGGGGAGCGCGGCTTCAAAGACGCTCATTGCTTGACCGAGTTTCATGGCGCCACCCTTGAGCTCGCCGAGCACCTTAAACATTTGTTCAGCGGTACGTGCGGACATTTCCGCGGCAATCGCTTCGGCTGGTTTGCCGCCAACCCTTTTGCCAAAGCCGAGCGCAGTGCGGCCGGCGTATGTTGCAGGTAAAGAAGCCATGCGGAGCCCGCGGGTGAACGCATTTTTGGGTAGTTCTGGCACCCGCCCATTGTGTGGCCAACGGTGGTTTGATGCGCGGTCAGGTTCCCGAACTTGTGTTTAACCCGTGAAGTTGGATCCGTAAAGTTGGCATCCACATAGTGGGTGTGGCGGTGCCGACTGGGCACGGAAATGCAACCAGGGGAGGCTCGCGGTCCACGAAGTATTGGTGATAGCTGCGCCATCAATCCAATGTCGAAGCAGCAGCAGTGTGTAGGCGGCAGTTTGGTAGGTCAGGATCGAGTCGCTCTGTCCAGAGCCCGCATGGTGCCGCCATTGCAAGTCAACTCCGATCCAGTCGGGCGATAAATCGCATCGATGCAGGTGGGCACAACGAAAGCATGAACTTTCGCCAGGGATCACGAGTGGACCAATTTCGGCACGGTCGAGTCGAGTCCCCACATGAAGGTGCGGTAGCGAACATAAATGTGAGTTTTCGTGTTCAAAGACACGTGGGTGCGCCTTACTGACAAAGATCACGACGGATGCAAATGATCGCTGTTGGGTAAATTGGAAACCCGAGTCACGTCCGATGTGATAGATGGCTTTGGCTACGGGTCCGTCTCCCACCAATTCAATTTGGGTGATACTTCGGCGGTCAAGTAATTCAGCTGCATCTTTAATAAAAAAATTATCCGCGTAATCAATTGCATGCTTTTGGGCGCAGACTAAATCAGTGTGTGTGCGACCCCTGCTGTTTGCATTTAGCCAGCGCGCAGTGCGTGGCTTATTGCGGGCGTCAATGAGTGCTCCTGATCTAAATCCATGATCAAGCAGGCTCTCGACTTGTGATTGTGGAATGTCTAGGAGTTCGGCTCCGACCTTGCTGGCTTGGTCAATGCAGAGTGAACCATCCAAGGAAATGAACCATTCAACGCTTTCCGGTGTTGGCGTAAAGCCCAACGTGTAGTCACCAAATTCAATTGAGCCGTGTGCTCTTCTGATCACGGGAACGCGGTGGTTGTATTCGGGATGGGCGCGTTGAGCAAATGAATCAGTCATGGGAGAATTGTGAAACTGGCTGCCTGTGGATAGCGAGGTGCAATCCACAGGCGGTTTCGATATAAGGGGCGCTAGCCGATACTTGATTTCATTACTGTAGAGATTACGCGCGCGGTAGTTTCCAGTTCAGAAAGCAGAACGTATTCATCGGGTGCGTGGGCCACCGCCGCATCACCTGGCCCGTACTGCACGGTGGGAATACCCGTCAAACCGGTAAGCAGTCGCAGGTCTGAGCCGTAAGGGGCTCCGTATTCCTCAAGTGAAACCCCAGTGATTTGCGCATGGGCCGCGGCAAGATTCTCGATGATCCTCGAGTTAGGTTCCGTTTGCCCGGATGCGAATTGACCGCCCCACCACTCGATTTCTACCGGGTGCTCGGCAAGCCAAGGATCGCTAGCGCATGCTGCCGCAATGTACTCCTCAAATACTTGCCGAGCGGCGGAAGTGTCCTCTCCTAAAGCGATGCCAAATCGACCTTCGGCTACGAGTAAGTCGGGAACGGTTGATGCCCAGTCACCGCTGTGAACGGTGCCAATTGAAATGGGGTAGGCCACGGGCCAACGTTGCATCCGTGGATCCACGTCCCCATTGCGTTCCAGTTCAAAATCCGCGAGTGCCAGATAAATCGGATAAAACTTTTCAACCGCACTGACACCTTCGGTGCGGCGTGAGGCGTGGATGGCAGCGCCGTGCACTTTTAAGCGAAATGTGAGTGCGCCACCATTGGCACGGCGCTTTGTAGTGGCTAACGCATATTGATTGTAGTGATGTGGCAACGTTCCCCTTCGGGATATCACTCACGAGAGG
>JBDNFH010000181.1:0-4412 GCA_041689915.1 Candidatus Nanopelagicales bacterium
CTCCAATGCGCAACATGATTCGGTAGGCAATAAACGAGACTGCGGCGGCGCCGAGTAGAACGACCGCTCCAAGCCCTGTTCGAAAAGCTGCAACAGCGTCCGGCCTAGTGCACAACATGGCCAAGGTCAGCCACGGAGCAGCGATCGACATGCGGGCAGCAGAAATGGTCCAACTTTGTCTGGCTTCAATGTCACCACGCGTGAGTGCGTCACTTCTCAATAAGGCACTGAGTGTTCGCAGGACATGTCCCAGATCTGTTCCACCGACTTCATGTGCAATGCGCAGCGCGGAAATAACTCGATCAGCGACCGGATCACCCAGCCGCACTTGTAACGCATTGAGTGCTTGGCCAAATGAACCGGTTGAGCGGTAATAGTCCGAGAAGTGCGCGAAGGCATAACGCAACGAGACCGGTCCATTTTTTGAGAGGTCGGCAACCGCTTCAGGGAGGGACATGCCTGCCCGCACCGAGGACGCCAGCGAATCAACCGCGTCGGGCCAACTCGTGCGAAGTGCTTTTGACCTCACCTTGGCACGACGCTTGAGGCTGAAGATTGGCATACATGTTGCGCCAACGGCAGCCATTACGGCAACGATTGGAATTGAGGTAATGATTAAGACAATGGACCCCGTGGCCAATGCCGCGATTGCCATGGTCGTGTAGACGGTTCGAGCGGTCACATTAGGCAGGCCGGCAGCTTTGACCAGGGTTCCCACGTAACTTCGCTTGGGCGCTCGCACCGGGCGATTACCACTTATTGAAAGAAAAATGAGTAAGGCACCGATTCCTACACACAGGCCCAGTACGGCACCCATTAGGCAACACCTTGTAGCGGTTTCAGTTCGTACAGAATGCTGGTCAAATCAAATCCGTGCACGACAAACCTTTCCGGGTGTGGTGGATAACCACCTTTTCGCGCAAGCCCCGCTCCTTCGTCTTTGAAAATCGTGCTCATTTCAACAATATTGTTTTCAACCCGACCGGTCAGGCCCGAAATCTCAGTGATGCGACGCTGACCACTTGGATCACTCGCCGCATGGATCACTAAATCAACCGCACCGGCGACGGTGGGGACGACGAAGTCACCCGGAATGTTTGCGCCAGCCAAGAGCGGGAGGGTGCAGAGTTTGGTGACTGCCTCCCGCGCACTGTTCGCGTGCAAGGTGGACAGTGAAGGCATGCCAGAATTCATGGCGATCAATAGGTCGAGGGACTCGCCTTGGCGAACTTCACCGACGATCAGCCGGGTCGGTCGCATGCGCAATGCTTCGCGGACAAGTCTGCGAAGTGGAATCTCACCGGTACCTTCCAAACTGGCATCACGGGTTTGCATTGCGATCCAGTCCGGGTGATCAATTTTGATTTCAAATACCTCCTCGCAGCTTATTACCCGTTCATGCTTTGGAACACAACCCAAGAGCGCATTGAGCAATGTGGTTTTACCCGCTTGGGTTCCACCAGCCACCACAATGTTGAGACCGCACTGAACAGCGGCGTCAAGGAAAGTCGCCGCTTGCTGGTTGAGTGTTCCCATGCTGACTAGGTCGAAAATAGTTTTTGGCCGAACAACAAAACGGCGGATATTTACCGACCAGTGTTTCTGGGTTACTTCTGGGATCACGACGTG
This sequence comes from Candidatus Nanopelagicales bacterium, assembly GCA_041689915.1. Classification (GTDB taxonomy): domain Bacteria; phylum Actinomycetota; class Actinomycetes; order S36-B12; family S36-B12; genus UBA4592. The sequence continues at coordinate 1,630 of JBDNFH010000181.1, forward strand.
CAGGCGACTGCCGTCTGAGAGGACCGCGTCAACAAAAGGTTGAGACAGATCAAGGCGCCGCCCGGAGGTACGCAGCATCCGTTCAACGAGATCGCGCACCTGTTCGGGCGTGAGAACAATCCCGGTGAGTTCACTTCTGCCTCTCCTGGCGATAAACACCCGGCTTGGTTCATTGATCCAAATTTCCTCCACCGTTGGATCATCGAAAAACTTTTGTAAGGGTCCATAACCAGAGATTTGATGATGCACTTCAAGTACTAAAGCGGGAACGTCGATCAATGATCCACCCGCAAATAGGTCGGAGACGCATTCCTGAATTAGGTGAAGTACCCGCGCACTGTCGATCACCGGATCAAGATCAAGGGTTCGAATCTGTTCCCGCACCCGTGATTCAACCAGCACCGAATCCATGTCTTCCCCTTTTGTTAGCGCGCGTTTTTATTGCTTTATTGCGCGCGTTCAGGGTAAGTCGAATCAGGGCATTAAATAAAGTGGTGATTTTCAAGCTGTGGATAACTCACTTACAGCAGGAAACGATCCCAAGCAGCTTTAACGAACTCGGGGTGCTCGGACTGGGCCATGTGACCGGTGTCGGGCAGCACAACGACATGGGAATTGGGAAATTTCTTGGTGAATCGGTGCGCGGTTTTTGCACTGACCAATACGTCTTCGCGGCCATAAATCGCCAGTGTTGGCACAGTGACTCGCTCGGCAAGTTTCCACGGGCGGTTGGCGCCGGTCAGATCGGTATTTGTTTTGAATAGGCCACGAAGTGATCGCAGGAATGCATCGGTGTTGTAGGTGAAGTGATCGCGTTCTTTCAATTCCTGCACCGCTTCAGAGATTCGGATTTTAGAGAATTGGTCAGGGCGGGCAGTGCAACCGTCAATGGTTGCTTGAACGCGATCTTGCGCCGAAGTCTGAAAATATTTGGGGATCAAATTCTCGCCAACCCCAGGAAGAGCAATTGCTGGCAAGTGCACATTGCCCTTGGTCGCATAAAGGCTAGGGAACGCCGGTGAAATCAAGGTCAGTGAGCACACCAGTTCAGGTTTGCGTGCGGCCAGTTGCAGTGCGACTGCGCCACCCATGGAGTTCCCGAAAAGGTCAACCGGTCCAAGATCCTTGGCCAAAATGAATTCAGCAACTGCCCTCGCGTGACCGGAAGGGGTGTAATCCCCGTCACGCGGGGGCGGTGACATGCCAAATCCGGGGAGGTCAACCGCGTAGCCGGTGAGTTGCGGCTCAAGGGCCAGCATCAGGTCAGTCCAGTTAAGGGATGATCCACCCAGCCCATGCACAAAAATGCCAATGCGGTCCGGTGCCTGTATTTGCATCCTGGTGGTTCGGTAGGAGATCGTTCGCTTTGGGAGAAACTCAATGGTGCGGGCGTAAGCGTGCGGGGCCTCTATGCGCGGGGAAATGGGGGGAAGCACTCCTAAAGCGTACGCGATAAATAAACCCACAAGCAAAGTAGACTGATGCAATGGCTTTAACGGCATCGGTTGAGGAATCAAGTTCGCGTTCTACGCGGCTACCCAAAGCCGAACGCAGGGAACAACTGATGGCGGTAGCGCGGTCAGTCTTTGTCGACCAGGGCTACCACACTGCGAGCATGGAAATAATTGCTGAAACCGCCGGGGTCTCTAAGCCGCTGCTCTACCAGCATTTCCCTAGCAAGTTAGATCTGTACTTGGCGCTACTTGATGCCGGAATTGACGACCTACTCGCCAAATCAGATGCTTCACTGCGCGACATCACGGACAATAAATTGCGCGTGATCGCTACCGTTCAAACCTACTTTGAGTTTGTTGACGACCCCCAAGATGCCTACCGGCTCGTTTTTGAATCCGATCTCACCAATGAACCAGAGGTGCGTGCCCGCCTTGAACGCCTTGAACGCGAAGTAATTAAAAGCATAGCCACCGTGATCAAGGAAGATACCGGTCTGAGCGAGGGCCAGGCAACACTTCTTGGCGCTGGTCTACACGGCATGGCTCAGGTTGCGGCAACCAACTGGTTGCGAGATCCAACACTACCCAGAAATGACGCCGCCGAATTGGTGTCACTACTCTCATGGCGCGGAATCAGTGGATTCCCGCTCTCTCACCCACCTCATTAAATCAACCCGGTAAACACGTAAACAACAGTAGGAAAGGTAATTCATGGACATCACAATTGGAGTACAACACATTACGCGCGATATCTCACTGGAGACCGAAGAGAGCGCTGACGCAATCTCAAAGAAAGTCACCGAAGCGATCAACTCGGATGGACTGCTGAGTTTGACCGACACAAAAGGACGGGTTGTTCTCGTTCCCGCAAGCAAAATCGCCTACGTTGATCTAGGACCTGCAACCGGCCGTCGCGTTGGGTTCGGTAAATAGTTTTTAAGCCGCTAAACCAAGATCGGCCATGCGCTTGGAATGACTATCCGTTAATCGCGCCAACATCCGACCAATTTCGGCAAGATCAGCGCCTGGCCGGTCCACGCCACCAATAATTAGTGCAGCTAACGCATCACGCTCCGCGGCAACCCGCTGCGCTTGGGACAGGGCCTCACCCACAAGACGGCGTCCCCATAAAGCTAAACGGCCGGCAACTTTTGGGTCTTCCTGGATTGCCGTGCGGATTCGCTCAATAACATAGGCCGCTTGGGAGAGGTCGTCGCAGACTTCGCAGACAAGGTCACGGGTCTGCGGGTCGACATAGGAAGAAATCTCTCGGTAAAAATCTAATGCGATTCCATCGCCCACAAACGCTTTCATGAGTCCTTCAAGCCA
>JBDNFH010000182.1:0-12173 GCA_041689915.1 Candidatus Nanopelagicales bacterium
AGAAAGAATCTCGATCGCCCGATCAACGCCTTCACGGCCGCCAGCCATCAGGCCATAAAGGTAGGCGCGACCGATGAGCGTGAACTTTGCGCCGAGAGCCATGGAGGCCACAATGTCGGCACCATTCATGATGCCGGTGTCGACCATAACCTCGACATCACTACCCACTTCGCGCACCACCTTGGGCAGCAGGTGAAATGGGATCGGTGCTCGATCGAGCTGACGACCCCCGTGGTTCGAAAGAAGGATGCCGTCAACACCGAGGTCGGCGAGTCGCTTCGAGTCCTCAAGGTTTTGCACGCCCTTGATTACGATCTTGCCGGGCCACATATCGCGGATAATCTGCAGGTCGGCATAGTTGATCGAGGGGTCCATGGCTGAGTCAAGCAACTCGCCAACAGTTCCGCCCGTGGATACGAGCGACGCGAACTCCAGTGGCGGTGTCGTCAGAAAGTCGAACCACCACCACGGCCGCGGGATTGCGTTCAGGATTGTGCCGGCGGTCAACTGTGGTGGTATCGAGAATCCATTGCGCTTGTCACGCAGGCGGGCACCAGCCACGGGGGTGTCGACGGTGAACATGAGGGTATCGAACCCCGCAGCAGCAGCTCGCTCGACAAGGCCGTAGGAGATTTGGCGGTCGCGCATCACATAGAGCTGGAACCAGTTGCGACCACCGGGGTTGGTGGCTTTCACATCTTCAATGGATGACGTGCCCAGCGTCGACAGTGTGAACGGAATTCCTGCCGCCGCTGCCGCGCCTGCGCCCGCAATCTCGCCCTCGGTGTGCATGAGCCGGGTGAATCCGGTAGGCGCTATGCCGAAGGGCATCGCTGAGGTGCCTCCCAAGATTGTCGTGGTGGTATCGACGGTGGATGCGTCTCGCAGGATCGACGGGTGAAACTCTATGTCTTCGAACGCTTGTCGCGCGCGGCTTATTGAGATTTCGCCTTCGGCCGACCCGTCCGTGTAATCAAAGGCGGCCCTGGGAGTGCGGCGCTTCGCGATTGCTTTGAGGTCGTAGATTGTGAGGGCGCCCTCGAGGCGGCGCTTCTTCCCATTGAGTTCGGGCGCCTTGAACTTCATGACCTTTGCGAGCTGAACGGGGTTGGGAAATTGACGCTTGACCATGGTGTGCCCTTAATTGGTGCTGTTGAGGTGGGTGAATAGGCGATCACGCGCGCCCAGAATGTGTTCGCGGGTGAGGCGCTCAGCGGTTGCGACATCCCCGGATGTGATTGCATCGAGGATTCCCTGGTGTTGGTCGGCGACCTCGTTGGCGGTGAGCAGTTGGGCAGATTGAACCTGCCCAATGCACAGCTCAATTTCACCCATCAGCAGTTCGTGCATTCTGGTGAGGCGTGAGCTGGGTTGCCCGGCAACGAGTGCGCGGTGAAACTGGATGTCGTCTTGCGCGAAGCCTGCGGAGCTAGATCTCAGTGAGCGGTGGGCCTGCAATGCGGCGGCAGGAATGTTGCCGTATTCGGTGAGCGCTGCAATCGCGGCGCCTTCAATAATGGCGCGGTTCGTGAAAAGGTCATTGACGTCGCTGCTGCTGAGTCGGGGTACGCGCGCTGCCTGGTGTGGTTCGCGTCGGAGGAGCCCGTCGGAAACGAGCCGCTCTATGGCGATGCGCGCAGTAGGACGGGCCACACCGAAGCGCAGTGCCGCTGACGATTCGGTGACCGTGTCCCCAGGGGCTATCTCTGCGGCGATGATGCTGGCGCGTAGCTCGGCGTAAATAGCGTCGGGCCGGATGGGCTCGGCATGGTCAGCAGCTGGTGTCTTCGGCATGAGGCTCCGTTGCAAAAAGTGTTAGGCAATTTCTTAGATTGTATAGCAATTAGTTTGTACGCGGGAGATAACGGTGAGGTGAAAAAGTCGACTCCATCAGACTGGCGACGACTCCAACAACCCCTCAACAAAACTCTGAGCCGGTGCCTCGATTGACACATTGCCAATTGCTTTTGCCTCCACCTGGCCAGCCAGCACCCGCCGCCAGCTCGATCGTGCGCACCATGAAACTGCTCGAAGTCAACAGCATCGGAGAGCCCAAGCCCAAGCCCAAGCCCAAGCCCAAGCCCAAGCCCAAGCACCCCACACACTTGTAGCGGTTGATTGCGCGCAGCTAAGTGCGCCGGACCTTCGCCGCCGCCATGTGCAACTCCGCCTGCGACTGCGCTGGGCCAGGTTGGGCATAGTATTAAATCTCATGAGTCACAATCCCACGCCAACTCCAGCGCCAGTGTGGCGCGCCCCTGGAATGCCTGCGCTTCTTGTTCTTACAGCTGCAGGTTTCGCAGGTTTCGCTGCCCTATTCCCTGTTGTCCCAATGTGGGCAGTACAGGGCGGTGCGAATGAAGCCGGTGCCGGCTTGGTCAACGGTGTGCTGCTGCTGGTAACGGTCATGACTCAACCGTTTGTACCCCGAATGCTCACTCGGCTTGGAACCGGCCGAGTGCTGTCCGCGGGCCTGGTACTTCTCGGTCTTCCAGCACTGTTTTTTCTCGTCTCCGACCAACTCGGCTGGATTTTGCTCCTCTCGGCTCTTCGTGGGATAGGTTTCGGTATCCTTACGGTCGCTGGGTCAACCGTGGTTGCCAATCTCGTACCACGTGCCCAGCACGGTGCAGCAATCGGGGCCTACGGAGCTGCAATCGCCGTGCCCCAAGTGATTCTTATCCCAGCGGGACCGTTGCTGGCGGACTCCGTCGGATTCTGGGCTATTTTTGCACTCGGTACCTTGCCCATTCTCGGCATCAGTTCTGCCCCGCGGCTGGCGCGAATTCTGCGAGAACAGGCAGCTGCGCGCGCGATTCAGCCATCGACTGATGCCAATCCGCTCGCCGTTCAAAACAGGTCTCTTCGGCGACTTCTCTTCGGCAGCCTGCTGCGCCCCATGATCCTCTTGAGCGGTGTCACGCTGGCCGGCGGTGCACTTATCACGTTCGCTCCACAGATGAGTTCAACGGCAGCTCTGACAACCGGGGGTCTCGCGCTACTCACTCTCAGCGCGGCAGTGACCCGCTGGGCTGTTGGCGGCTTAGCCGATCGGTACGGCGCGAAGCCCTTCCTCTGGCCACTCGTCCTGTTGTCTGTCATCGGGCTCATCCTCACCGCCATCGCGGTCGAGAATCCCCAAGCCACGGGGGGCGCTCCCTTCCTGATTGGGATGACGCTTGTGGGTGTGGCTTTTGGGGGACTACAGAACCTGACCCTTCTGCTTTCGCTTGCCGCCGTTCGACGAGAACAGTACGGCACTGCGAGCGCAGTGTGGAACGTCGGATTCGACCTGGGAACAGCGGTGGGTTCGGTGCTCATCGGCACCCTCGCAGCCGGGTTCTCATTCCCACCTGCACTACTGGTGGCCGCGGCTATATCGCTTGTGACCCTTCCACTGGCGTTTCTCCGTAGCCCGCGCGTCACCAACTAGCAGAATGTCCGGCGAGGCCGTCACTAAAAGGACCTAATCGGGCTCCAAATTTGCAATGGTGCTGGCGAGAATGATCCTCGCTGTTTTTGGTTCCCAACAAAAAATAGCTAGAGCTCAAGCTAAGTCTCAAGCTAAGTCTCAAGGCTCTGACCGGGTTCAAGAAACACAAAGTTTCCACCATTTTCTTGAGTGACTTCGCTGATTCGCTGGTTATAAAGTTCGTCACGATCACTGCATTGCTGGCCCACCGGCGTTTAGCGAATGCGCCAATTGCTGAGTTAGGTTGGCTGGAACTCCCGACTGCAAGTGAAGCTGATTCGCACGCCAGTTCAATTAAAGGCCTCGTGTCACTCCCGATCGGTATCGTTAGATTACTCTTGAGAAATACACAGCACACATTGGCGTGGAGGAGAAGACCGAATATGGCTCGAACGGCGAAGCCGAAACAGGTAAAGACTCTGGAGCAGCGTCTCTGGGATGCTGCAGACGCACTGCGCGGGAACCAAGAGCCATCCGAATACAAGCACATTGTGCTTGGCCTGGTATTCCTCAAATACATTTCTGACCGATTCGAAGAGCGCCGCAATGCGATTGAAATCACGCTGAGCGACCCCGACTCCGACGACTTCATTCCGAACGAAGTGCGGCGCGAGCAGTTCATCGAAAGTCGTGACGAGTACACCAGCCACAGCGTCTTCTGGGTACCCGCAGAGGCGCGTTGGGACTCGATTCAGGGGAAGGCCAAGCTGCCAAGCATCGGCCAAGACATCGACAAGGCGATGGACCTCATCGAAAAGGAGAACCCAGTCATCCGCGGAGTCCTCCCGCGCAACTACGGCCGCGAAGGACTCGACAAAGGCCGGCTAGGTCAGCTCGTGGATCTGATTGGTTCTATCGGCTTCACGGAAACTGATGACCATGGCAGCGATGACGTACTCGGGCGCGTGTACGAGTACTTCCTCGGCCAATTCGCCGGCAAAGAAACCGGCAAAGACGCGGGCGCTTTCTACACCCCGCGCTGGGTCGTGAAGCTGCTCGTTGAAATGCTCGAACCTTACAAGGGTCGCGTCTACGATCCGGCGGCAGGCTCAGGCGGTATGTTCGTCGAGTCCTCCAAGTTCGTCAAAGCGCACGGCGGCAAGCGCACAGATATTTCGGTCTACGGCCAGGAGTTCACTGATGCGACTTGGAAGCTGGCCAAGATGAACCTCGCTCTACGAGGAATCGAAGCCGACATGGGTGATCGCTCCGCTGACACTTTCACTCAAGACTTGCATCCAGATCTACGTGCGGATTTTGTTATCGCTAATCCGCCCTTCAACGTGTCGAACTGGTGGGACGCAAAGCTCGCCGATGATCCACGTTGGAAGTACGGCACGCCACCCGAAGGCAACGCAAACTTCGCCTGGGTTCAGCACTTCCTGTATCACCTCAGCCCCAAGGGGACGGCTGGATTTGTGCTGGCCAATGGATCACTTAGCAACACGGCTGGAGGCGAAGGTGACATTCGTCGAAAGTTGGTTGAGGCGGATCTGGTTGACTGCATTGTCGCTCTGCCCACGAAACTCTTCTTCAACACCGGAATTCCAGTCTCGCTTTGGTTGGTTTCAAAAGATCGGCACGGCAATGGTCATCGTAAGCGTGAGGGAGAGGTCCTGTTCATAGATGCTACTGACCTTGGCTCGATGATTAGTCGCAAACTTCGTGAACTGACCGATTCGGACATTCAGCAGATTTCTCGCACTTACCATTCGTGGCGAAATCATGATGGCGATTATGTCGACGTGAGCGGCTTCGCAAGAGCGGCTTCCTTGGGTGAGATTGCCAAACACGGCTTCATTCTTACCCCCAGCCGGTACGTAGGGAGGGTAATTCGCTTTGAAGATGAGGAGTCGCTTGACGAGCGCATAGCAAGCCTCAAGGCGCAACTTCTCGTCGAGTTCGATCGGGGAAGTTTGCTCGAGTCTGATGTCAGGCGTCGACTTGCTGAGGTTCACAAGACATGACCTTGATCTCCCTTGGTGACGCCCTTTCTCTGATCATTGACCACCGAGGCAAGACACCAAAGAAGCTCGGTGGGGACTGGAGCCAATTCGGGCACAGAGTGGTGTCAGCTCTGAACATCAAGGACAGTCAAGTCAATTCCAACGACCACCACTACATTGATGAAGCTCTCTATAGGCGCTGGATGCAAAATCCGCTACACAAAGGCGACGTCCTTCTCACATCTGAAGCTCCACTTGGAGAGGTTGCCTTCATTGACAAAGAGGTCGACTGGGCCCTTGGCCAGCGTCTGTTTGCCTTGCGGTCAAAGCCGGACCTGTTGGATGGGCGGTATCTTTTCTATCTATTCAAAGGTGGCGAGCCGCGCCACGAGCTATTCAGTCGTGCGACCGGAACAACAGTTTCTGGAATTCGTCAGGCAGAGTTGATTCAAATTGAACTTGATCTCCCATCCTTGCCAGAGCAGCGTGCGATCGCAGCAGTATTGGCAGCGCTTGACGACAAGATTGCGTCGAACCGGCGCGCAGTTGGAATCCTTGAAGAGATCCGCATACTCGAGTTTCATCGCCTGTCCACCCGCGAGGGTTTCGCACATGCCCCACTGAGCTCTCTCGCAACTACCACCAAGGGTGTTTCCTATAAGAGTGTTGATCTCCTACTCTCGCTTACGTCACTCGTCACTTTGAAGTCATTTGATAGGAAGGGAGGCTACAAGCCCAACGGCCTGAAGCCCTACGTCGGCCGGTACAAGCCTTCGCAGGTCATCGAACCAGGCGAGCTGGTAGTCGCTCTGACAGACTTGACGCAGGGTGCTGAAGTAGTAGGCCGGGCAGTTCGTGTACCTGCCGATCAATCGACCGAGGTACTTGTCGCCTCTTTGGATCTTTCAATTGTGCGGCCAAAAACCGGTGTATTTTACGAATATCTCTATGGCATCCTCACGAGCGATGACTTTCGTCAGCACTGTCGTAGTCGCACGAGTGGGACCACAGTATTGCATCTTGCGAGCGATGCCATCCCGGCCTATGTGGCTCCTGTGGTGCCGCGTAACATTCAGGCCCGCTATGCGGAGATGGTGCGACCGATTATCGCGCGGACGGACGCCTTGGAGCGGGAAGTCCTCAAATTGGATGCACTCCGCGACTTACTCCTACCGAGTTTGTTGTCTGGACGTATGCATGTGCCCGAAGCACATTGGGCGACGAGATGACCAAGCTCAATGAGTCGACCGTTGAAGATGCAGCGCTTGAATACCTTGCACACCTTGGATATCAGACAGCCTGGGGCCCCAACCTCGCCCCAGGAGAAATGGGAGAGGAGCGCACGTCCTTCGAGCAGGTCTACCTGCACTCCAGGCTCCGTTCGGCCGTTCGTCGCATAAATCCGGGCATCGACGGCGCGCTTATTAATGAGGCGATAAAGCGACTCGGGCGAGCAGAGTCGCAGAACCTCGTCGCCGAGAACTTCCGCGTTCACAAACTCATTACCGAGGGCGTTCCTGTCGAGCACCGCGACACGGGTGGCGAAGTGGGCACCATCCGAATCTGGCTGATCGACTACGACGAGCCGAGCAACAATGACTGGGTGGCGATCAATCAGTTTACAATCACCGAAAATGGCAAGAACCGCCGACCCGACGTCATCGTATTTGTGAACGGCATCCCGCTAGGGCTCCTTGAGTTGAAGAATCCGACCGACGGGCACGCGACCCTAAAGGGCGCATGGAACCAGCTCCGAACCTATGGCCACGACATTCCATCGCTCTTCATCCCAAACGCCGTCTCCGTAATCTCCGATGGCACGAGTGCTGCGATGAGTTCATTCACTGGCGGCTTCGAGCATTTTGCTCCGTGGAAGACTATCGATGGCCGCGAGGTCGTCACAAATCATCCTGCGCTTGAAGTGCTTATAAAGGGGATCTTCGACCAGCGTCGCTTCCTCGATATCGTCCGCAATTTCGTGGTCTTTAGCGAAGAGACGGTCACTGACAAGAAGACGGGGCAGAAGATCAAGGCGCTGATCAAGCGCGTCACGAAATACCACCAGTACTGGGCGGTCAACGCGGCTGTCGAGTCGACGGTTAAGGCCTCGGGAGTCGACGGCGACCGACGCGGTGGCGTGGTCTGGCACACGCAGGGATCAGGCAAGAGCTTCGAGATGGTGTTCTACGCGGCGAAGATCATGCGCGATCCTCGCATGCAGAACCCGACACTGGTATTCATCACGGACCGAAACGACCTCGACGACCAGCTCTTCGGTGAAGTCTTCGCGCCAGCAGAGATCCTTCCGGAGAAGCCAGTCCAAGCCGACACTCGCGCTGGGCTTCGCACGCTCCTGCGTCGCGCCTCGGGTGGCATCGTCTTTACTACGCTGCAGAAGTTCCGCCCTGGAGAGGATGGCGACACCAACCCTGTCTTGACTGACCGCCGCAATGTTGTGGTGGTTGCAGATGAAGCGCACCGCTCGCAGTATGGCTTTGGCGAGACGTTGGCTGCCGATGGCACCCTCAAGGCGGGTCTAGCGAAGCACATGCGAGACGCCTTGCCCAACGCGACCTACCTCGGTTTCACCGGCACGCCGATCGAATCCAACGACAAATCGACCAAAGCAGTCTTCGGCGACTACGTCGACATCTACGACCTGACCCGCGCCGTCGAGGACGGTGCCACGGTCAAGATTTACTACGAATCCCGGCTTGCGAAAGTTGAGCTCAGCGTTGAGGACTATCAGGCTCTCGATGCGATGGCCGATGAGATCACCGAGCAAGTCGAAGAGACTGCCGCATCGAAGGCTAAGTCGCGCTGGTCTCGCCTGGAAGCGATCGTCGGTGCTGAGGAACGTCTCGACATGATCGCCCGCGACATCGTCGAACACTGGGGAAAACGACGCGAGGCCCTGTTTGGCAAGAGCATGATCGTGACGATGTCCCGCCGGATCGCGGTGCGCCTATACGAGAAGATCGTCGCACTGCGCCCCGACTGGCATTCCGACGACCCGGCTGAGGGCAAGATCAAGGTCGTCATGACCGGCTCGGCTGCCGATCCCGCCGAGTTCCAGCCGCATATTTACTCCAAGGATGTTCGCAAGGACCTGAAGGGTCGCGCCAAGAATCCGGACGATCCACTCGAGCTGGTGATCGTGCGCGACATGTGGCTGACCGGCTTCGACGCCCCATCAATGCACACCATGTACGTCGACAAGACGATGCAGGGTGCTGGACTCATGCAGGCCATCGCTCGCGTCAACCGCACCTTCCGCGACAAGCCTGGTGGACTCGTTGTCGACTACATCGGCGTGTTCGCGAACCTCCAAGAGGCCCTTGCTGAGTACTCACCATCCGATCGTGACCAGGCCGGTGTTCCGATCGAAGAACTCGTCGCTGTCCTAGTAGAGAAGCACGACGTCATCCGAGGCCTGCTTCACGGTTGCGATTACGACGCATCACCATTGCTGTCAGCATCCGAGCGTCTTGCGCAATACGCCAAGGTGCTCGACTTCGTCATGGCCGATCCCGACCGACCCCCCCGCTACAACGACCAAGTACTCGCACTCGCGAAGGCCTACGCACTGGCCGGAGCCACTGAAGAGGCCGCCGAGATTCGGGATGACGTTCGCCTGTTCACCGACGTGCGAGCCGCGATCCTCAAGATTCTCAACCCTGACTCCGGCCGTGGGGGCTCCGGCGCGGTGGAGATCGACACCGCGATCAGTCAGCTCGTCAACGAGGCTGTCGCCGCCGACCAAGTAATCGATATTTACAAGCTCGCCGGAGTCGAGACTCCCGAACTCTCGACCCTCTCCGATGAGTTCCTTGACGCCCTCGCAGGCAAAGAGCGTCCGAACCTGCAGATGGGTCTCCTTCGCCGACTGCTCAACGACCAGATCCATACGGTGCAGCGCACCAACCTTGTGCAAGCGCGGAAGTTTTCCGAACAGCTCGAGGAAGCAATCAACAAGTACACCAACCGTTCTCTTACGACCGCCGAGATCATCGCCGAGCTGGTCAAGCTCGCCAAGCAGATGCGCAACGATGCGAAACGGCAAGAGGAGCTCGGTCTGGCGATTGACGAGGTTGCCTTCTATGACGCCATCGCCACCAACGATTCTGCGGTGCTAGATCTCGGTGACAAAATCCTCAAGAAGATCGCCCGCGAGCTTGTAACGGCTGTCCGTGCCAGCGCGACGATCGACTGGAACCTCAAAGACAGCGTGCGCGCTGCGATGCGCGCGAAAGTGCGGCGGCTGCTCGCGAAGTATGGCTATCCTCCCGACGCTGAGGAGAAGGCCGTCGAGCTCGTTCTTGAGCAGGCTCAGCTGTTTGCTGCCAACGGGGCTGGTGAATAGCGATGGTACTCAACGAGGGAAAGGCGCTTCGCCTCGTCAACCGCTATATCGGTGTAGACGGTGGTTATCTCGGGGACTTCAGTTATCGAACGCACATGGACTTTTACCCTGAGTATTGCGGCATCTATGACATCTTTCCAGACGAACTCGATGGGACCACCCGACAGCGGTTCATCACAATCTTGACGACTGAAACCCCGGAGCGACAAGCAAGGATCCTGCGCGGCGTGTTGGAACGATTTCCTCCAGATACAGAGGTGCGTCGAGAGTTCATGCCGGTTGTGGAGGATTGGATTGGACAGCTTGATGGCACGCCGGCAGTGGCGAGCCCCATGCCAATCGCATCAATGAGCGCTGTCGTGAGGCAGGCTTTGATCGATGCTGAAAACTTGATTCACACGAGCGGCCCTGCCAGCGCGTTGGATCGTGTGCACACGGCGCTTCACGGGCACATGATCGCACTCTGCGCTGAGGTAAAAATCACGTTGCCTGATCGGCCAACCCTGCAAGTCGCGGTGAAGAAGCTTCGAGAGAACCATCCTGGTCTCGTACCGGTCGGCCCGCGCGCGGACGAAATCAACCGAGTGCTCTACTCAATGGCGGCAACGCTGGATGCATTGACGGTTCTTCGGAATAATGCAACTCCTGCACATCCCAATGATGCGCTTCTCGGCAATCATGAAGCTCTTCTGGCGATTAATGCTGGGCGTACGATCTTTGCCTACATCGACTCGAGGGTCCGCGTATGACCGAGCTGTTCAATCGCGGGGAGCTTCGCGACTATCTCAGCAATCGGGCTCAGTCCTGCTTGAAGCGTCTCGAGGGGATGGCTGAGGATGAGATGCTTTCGAGGTCAATCGACGATATCGCCCTGCAACTCGTTAATGCAGCGCAGCTTGAGTCCATCGTCATAGGGGCCGATGCGATCGACGGAGGAGTAACCGAGGCAAAGGTTGACAGATATGACGCGTTCGACCAAACGCGCTACACGACGACTGTCCTAAAGGTTCATGCCGTGTTTGAGTGCTCCGGCAATGCCGACCTGCTTCTCTACAGACCTTCAGAGTGGCAAATGAGGACATTCAATGCGGACGTACGTAGTGGCACCATTGCTGTACAGATCGAGGCGCCATCAACTCCTGACTCTGTCGCTACAAAGCAAGCCATTGATCGGGAGATCGGGGGCATCCGGAAGATGGCAGGATAGGCGGCAACCGACGTGCGTAGGTTCAACTCGAATCTGGACAGTCAGTTCCGCCCGGCGATTGAGCGCCGCAAAAAGTTCCTTCAGGAAAAACGAGACTTGACGGGAGCGCTCGGCTTCCCGCTGAAAAAGTGGGCTGACGCGCCTGCAGCCGTACCTATGCAGCGCAAGGCAATGGGGGTGCAGCGCTCGAAGCTGACAGTGCAGAGAGATACTTACCGCGACGAGCCCGCCTTGACCGAAGCACAATACGAGGACGCAATCGACGTCATCTCGTCAGTGATGCTTTCCATGGAACGTTCGCCCTCAGTGGTTTTGGGAAAGAATGAGGAAGAACTTCGTGACCATATCCTGGTGTCGTTGAACGGCACGTTCCAGGGTAATGCCACAGGCGAGACATTCGTCAAATCGGGCAAGACGGACGTCTTGATTCGCGTCGATGACCGGCACGTGTTCGTTGGTGAGTGCAAGTGGTGGAAGGGAGCAAAAGCACTAGGCACGGCAATCGACCAATTACTCGGCTATCTGCCGTGGCGCGACGAGAAGGCTGCCCTGATCGTCTTCATCGACAACAAGGACGCTAGCGTTGTGTTTGAAAAGGTAGAAGAAGCGGTGAAGTCGCACTCGGCTTATAAGCGCGTCGGTAAGGCAACACCAGAACCCATGAAGCGCCGGAACTTCATCCTCGGCCACCCAGAAGACCCTGAGCGTGAGATTCAACTCGCGGCGATGTTTGCTGTGCTTCCCAAGGGTGAGCGCACATGACGAACTCGAAAAAGTCTCCCATCGACAACTCAATTGCGTCCTCGGACGAGGATGTGCTCGGTCGCGCGAAAGTTGCGCGAAACTTCGCTATATCGATCTGTGGCCCGCGCGCTACCACCTAGCAGAATGTCCGGCGAGGCGGTCATTAACGGGACCCAAGCCAGCTACACATTCGCAATGGTGCCGGCAAGAATGATCATTGTTATTTTTGATTTCCGACAAAAATTTAGCTAGAGCTCAAGCTAAGTCTCAAGCTAAACCTCAAGCTAAACCTCAAGACTTTGACCTGGTTCAAGAAAAACAAAGCTTCCACCATTTTCTTGAGTGACTTCGCTGATCCGATGGTTATAAAGCTCGTGGCCGTTATTACTTAGGAGGGCATTGTGGGTGGGGAACAGTGTTTCTGGCTTCACTGCGGAAATA
>JBDNFH010000183.1:0-4263 GCA_041689915.1 Candidatus Nanopelagicales bacterium
CATCGACATGGTGCATCAGTGAGTGATACCGGATCTGACCCAGAGAGGTGAAGGAAGCAGCCCTGTGCGTGCGAGTTACATATTCGTTAATGAGGTTGATGATTCCTCGGCCTTCCATATCTGCATTGGGCAACGTAATAAAGGTATTCACATCGGGGAACGCGTCTAAAGCATCTAACAAAGATTTCATTTGACCGTTTGCGGATCCAGATTCCAAGGTCACAGGGTGAAAGGTGACGAGTAGATTTCGATCGCCCATCTCAACTCCGAGAGAGCATTGAAGTTCTTCCAAGCTCATAAGCGGCGATCGAGAGATACTGTCTAAGCCTACGGCTCCGACGGTAAAGATACGCTCTGGTGACTCTCCCAGTTGGATGACCCTCTGTCGGAACTCTGGGGCCGCGACAAAGTGCAAGTGCGCCATCTTGGTGAGGCCATGGCGGATCGCCTCATCGATGGCGCCTTCGGTCAATTCGCCTCCATGGATGTGAGCAATCGGAATTCGCGCAAGCGTTGCTGCCGCCCCAGCCGCCCACATTTCGTAGCGATCACCGAGTAGTAGCACTATGTCGGGACTCAATTCGTCGAAGGCTTCAGCTAAACCTGTGACCGCTAATCCCACAGATTTGGACACTCCGACAGCCGTGTCAGAACTCAGCAACATTTCGACCTTACGGTCAATGGCGAATCCGTCTGCTTCGATATCCCGGTAGGTCAGCCCGAACTCTGGAGAAAGGTGAGCCCCAGTAACCACGAGTTGAAGTTTGAGTAATTCAGAATCTTGAATTCCCTCCATGACCCATCGAAGCAAGCCATATTCGGCGCGGGTACCAGTGACAACACACACTTTTCTCATAGTTCAATCATCTCGTTTGGTGCGAAGTTGCGAGACGCTTTCTGGCCCAAAACTTCATCCCAGAGCATCGGTGACAGCCCAGATCCAGGTCGCTTTGCTACGATGTTCAGCGACGTAAACAGTTCTCCCGCCTTGATTCCAACGGCAGCCACGATCGACTTACGTGCGACCAACTTGTTAGCAACCTCACTCGGCTGCGGGGTCTTTATTCCATCTCCCAGGGCAAGTTCAATATTGCGAATTGCACGGACCATGTCAGCAAGCTCAGCGGGTTCCAGGCTTGCCGCGTGATCAGGACCGGCAGCCGCCCGGTCAAGGGTCAGGTGTTTCTCGATGACGCAAGCCCCAAGTGCTACTGCCGCGACAGCGACCTCGTGCCCCATGGTGTGATCTGAATAGCCGACATTGACACCGAACGCATCGCGCATTGTGACCATCGCTTGCAAATTAACATCCACCATAGGTGCTGGGTACTCTGTTGTGAAGTGGAGAACGGTCACGTCCTCCTTGGGTGTTTCAGCCGCTAACAACACTTCAAGGGCGCTGCGAACTTCTTCTAGGTTCGCCATACCGGTGGAAAGGATCACGGGCAGCCCGAGACCCCCAATGTGGCGCAGGTAGGGCAGGTTCGTGATCTCACCTGATGGGATCTTGATGCGGTCAATTCCAAGGCTCACGAGCATGTCCACGCTCTCAATGTCAAAACCAGTCGAGAGAAAACCAATGCCTCGCGCTTGGCAATGTTCGATAATTGCGATGTGATCGCTGTGGCTCAGTTCGAGTTTGCGGAGCATCTCAAATTGTGTCTCATGGGTGCCTGTCGTAGCTTTCTGGTAGTCCGCCTTGGCGGCATTGGGCGTGGCCAATCCATATGCGGTGAAGGTCTGAAACTTAACGACGTTAGCGCCACAATTCGCGGCTGCATCTACTAAATGCAGTGCAGTTGTAAGTTCACCGCCGTGATTAACGCCCGCCTCCGCAATAACGAGAACTGTCATTTGAAACGCACTCCGATCCTTGGCGTGAAATTACCGCGCCACTCAGTAACGCGAACATACGTGTCCAGTGTCTTTACAAAGAATGACTCACTGTCCACGCCGACGATGGCACCAGGGAATCCACCGTATGGCTTGAGCCCTCCTAGTAATTCAGCTTTTTCGATGAATATTGGGCTTTCTTCGGAATAGGTCGTGGCACCAGGACCCGGTTCAGAAAGTGCTCGGACGAAATTGAATATTCTCCTCGAAGACTGACTCCAAACAAGTTGTTCATCTCCCGCTCGTCTCCCAGAACAATAAAAGCCCAATGGATCAATACTGACTTGAGGGACACGCGTATCCTCTCCTTTGTTCACTAAAAGGAGAGCCTCAACCAAGGTCTCGGCGCAGTACGTTCCGGCTCGATCTAGGAGAGTTCCGTAATTATCCTCATCTGAGATTGCGTAATTCTTTTGCAGGATGATGTCCCCAGTATCGATACCCTCATCAACATGGTGAACGGTGACACCGAAAGTAGGTTCATCATTTATCAGCACCCAATTCAAGATGTTCCTTCCCCGATACCAGGGTAATTGGCCTGCATGGCAATTGATGATTCCGTTCGGACTACATGCAAGGATCGGCGCACGAAATATTTGGTCAAATGACATGGACACCAAAATGTCACAGTTGAAATTTGCAATCTGAGCCAAAAATACACTGCTGTTCACGTTAGGGGCAACCAGTACTTCAATGCCTGAATTTTTTGCCATTGCAGCCAATTCATGATCAGGCCGGCCTTGGCGCAAAACAACAAACACGATTTCGAGCGATTTCTCTTTAGCAATCAAATCAAGAGCTCGTTGTCCCCAAATCCCGTCAGCAAAATAGCCAATGCGCATAAACGCTCCTCCACTAATCTCAGTTACTGAGCGTAGTCATCGCTCGACTTGAATTCAGATAGTCCTGAGCTGCTTGGAATATTAATTATTCTTCGCTCCAGTGACTTAGCGACTGGTAGAGGCGCGCTAGGGCAGCCTTGGAAGGGCTTCAGTGAGGGCAAGAGATTCCACGCGGGGCGCGACATGAAGCCATTGTTGTTCAGAACTTCGAGAATTTCAGCACGAAGGTCTGTTTTATCGGCATCGAGGAGGAGAGTCTGGAGCCAATAATTGCTTCGTGTGCCTGATGGCTCGCTAAGAATCCTAATGCCGTCGATCTGACTCAGTGCTTCTCGGTATTTCTGATAAAGATGTCTCTTGGATGCGATGAATGATTCGAGTTCTTCAAGTTGGGCGCAGCCCAGCGCCGCGTTGATGTTGGGCATCCGGTAGTTGTAACCGACTTCGTCATGGACGTATTCCCACCCATGTGGCACCTTTGCCGTGGTGGTCAAGTGCTTTGCCCGGCGCGCCAGGTCAGAATCGTTCGTCAAGATCGCTCCACCGCCACCCGTGGTGACGATCTTGTTCCCATTAAAGCTCAGTATCCCGAGAAGGCCAAATGTTCCCGTGTGCTGACTACCAACCAAGCTGCCTAGAGACTCAGCTGCGTCCTCGACAACAGGCAAACCGTAATCCGCTGCCACGGCTAGCACGCCTGCAATGTCGCACGGGTGACCGAAAGTATGCATCGGGACCACCGCGGCAATGCGGTTCCCCGTCGTTCGGTTTACGCATTTCCCGCTGTCCATCGTGCAGGTTTCTGCGAGCCATGTGGCCATCGCTGCTGGGTCAATGCCGAGGGTTGATTTTTCACTGTCGAGGAAATGGGGTGTCGCGTTGCAGTAGCGCACGGCATTCGCAGTTGCAACGAAACTCAGTGCCGGGACCAAGACTTCGTCGCCCGGTTGTACACCAACTAACAGCAGCGCGATGTGCAAGGCTGAGGTCCCATTTACCGTGGCTACCACATGTTTGGCGCCTGTGAATCTGGCTAGGTCTGTCTCGAACCTGTCCACGTATGCCCCGACCGATGACACGAACGTGGAGTCAACACAATTAGAGAGATAACGTTTTTCATTACCGTCAAACCTGGGTTCATGTAAGGCAACAGGACCTTCGCCCAGAACGCTGCTCAGCGCCGCAACAATATTTTCAGGCCGAGTGTTCATACGTTATAAACATCAGTCTTGTAACAGGCAAGATTCTCTGGGTTACTGAACCAGGCAACTGTCTCTTCCAGTCCGCGTTTAAAGCCTTCGATCCCGCCGTATGAAGGCTGCCAGCCGAGAAGTTTCTTCGCCTTGCTGTTGTCAGCCCAGAGTCGATCCACTTCACTCAATGGGGGACGCACCCGCTCCTCTTGAGTTTGCACCTCGGTCGTTACCCCCATGATTTCTGCAATCATCTGGACGGTTTCTGCAATCGAAACCTCAAAGCCACTCCCGAGGTTGATGACCTCACCGAAGGAGTTTTCACTACCGATGGC
>JBDNFH010000184.1:0-6565 GCA_041689915.1 Candidatus Nanopelagicales bacterium
CTGCCGGGTATGCAGCTGCCCCCCGATACGACAGAATTAACGAAAATGATCGACATTGCTATTGAGGAAGGACCAGCATGATGCGTGCACTCGGTGCCCCCTCGCGCGTACACGTTGTTGTAAATAGTCAGTCTGAGCGGGCATTGCGAATCGCCGACTCGGTTGATGCCGGGTTGAGCAATCACGGGATCACGACCAGTCGGGAATCTGACGAGTCGGAAAATGCGCCCTTTAGTACCCATGAACTCACCTGTGTGCCCGGATTATTGTCGACAGATTTGATTTTGGTGATCGGCGGTGACGGCACCATGCTGCGCGCTGCCGAACTCGGGAGAGAGTCCGGCGCCGCGATTCTGGGGGTAAACCTTGGACACGTGGGATTCCTTGCTGAAGCCGAGGAAGAGGACCTGCAGTTCGTCATTGACGCTATTGCAGGTGGCCAGTGGAGTGTTGAAGAGCGGCTAGCCCTCCAGGTAAATATTTTCCGAGACTCGAAAGTGATAGATCGCACCTGGGCACTCAATGAAGTCAGTTTGGAAAAGCACGCCCGAGAAAAAATGATTAGCGTGCTCGCCCATGTAGACGACCACCCATTGAGTCGGTGGGGCTGTGACGGAGTGATCTGCGCGACCCCCACAGGCTCGACAGCGTACGCATTCTCTGCAGGTGGGCCGATTGTGTGGCCCGAAGTCAGCGCACTGCTACTGCTTCCCATTAGTGCGCATTCGCTGTTCGCGCGACCATCAGTCATCGCGCCAACCAGTGTGATTCGACTTGAACTCTCACCCGACGCGGATGCTGTCATGTGGGCTGACGGTAGGCGCATGATTGCAGTTGCTGCGGGTTCCAGTCTCGAAGTTCGCGCCGATGAGCAGCCAGTTCGGTTTGCTCGACTTGTTACCTCGCCTTTTACTGATCGACTCGTAGCCAAATTTCAATTGCCCGTTGAAGGTTGGCGTGGTGTCGGCAAATGAAATTCCACTCGGTGAGAGCGAGTAAGTCATGCTCGAGTCTTTAACAATCTCGAATCTGGGAATCATTACCGCGGCGTCCATTGAACTAGACCCTGGACTAACGGTCTTAACAGGTGAGACGGGTGCAGGAAAATCGATGATTTTGCAGAGTATCGGCCTGCTCATGGGCAATCGCGGGAGCACCGAATTGGTGCTTGAGTCTGCTGAACGGGCTCGAGTGGATTGCGAAGTGAAATTTAATGGAGTTGCCGGAGCCCTGGTGCTCGCTTTAGTTGAGGAAAGTGGCGGGGAATGCGAGGCAATCGAAGACTCAGCCGAAGTGTCACTTCTGATCTCACGTGAGATCACTCAAAGCGGGAGAGGAAAGATTTTCCTTGGTGGTAGACAGGTGCCGGCGAGTGTCTTGCGTCAAATAAGCGAAAATCTCTTCGCACTACATGGGCAATCTGATCAAGTCTTATTGCGTGATCCAATGAAGCAATTGGAACTTCTCGACCGTGCTGGCGCTCAGGCGGTAGCAACTGCCAAAACTGCGTATCAAATGGCACT
The DNA here is from genome assembly GCA_041689915.1 of Candidatus Nanopelagicales bacterium. GTDB lineage: Bacteria > Actinomycetota > Actinomycetes > S36-B12 > S36-B12 > UBA4592. The sequence continues at coordinate 1,524 of JBDNFH010000184.1, forward strand.
GCGCGCCTACCGCAAATTACGTAATGAGCGGGATCAATTGTGCGCAAGTGAAAGTGACCAGCAAGCGCGGGTATTTGTATTGGAGCAAGGGATCGGTGAGATTTCCGGGCTTAACCTGATCGAAAGTGAAGACGACCACTCAGCGCAAAAGATTTCAGTTATGCGCAATATTGATGATCTCAATGGCGCAGTTGGAAGGGCACGCGAATTGCTCTCAGGAGCAAATGATGCAGGGCGAGAGACAGGTTCCGCCTCGGTATTGGAGCAACTCGGAAAACTCTCCAAATTCCTCGAGCATGCACGTGAACTGGATGCAGAGTTGTCCACTCACCTTACTCGCGTTGTGTCGGCAACCGCTGAAATTTCCGATCTCGACGCGGACTTAGGTCATTACTTGGCTGGGCTTGGAGCTGACCCCCAAGAACTAGCGGATTTAGAAACCCGTGTATCCCACCTGTCAGCTATCAAGAAAAAATACGGACCATCTTTAGCAGAGGTAATCGCCTGGCAGGGTCAGGCTCAATGTGAACTTGAGAGCATGATGACTCGGGATGCGCGGCTAGAAGAACTTGAAGGCGAAATTGCGGCGGCTTTTACAGTTGTGACCCGCGATGCGGAGGCGTTAACCCTTGTTCGGGCCACGGCAGCCAAGCGACTCGAAAGCAGTATTGAGTCAGAACTTGGCGGACTTTCCATGCCATTTGCTCAAGTGAAGATTGGGCTGGAGGTTGAAACCGACCCCCAACTATGGACTCGAAGTGGACGCGATCGGGTAGTGTTCATGCTCGCTGCGCACGAGGGCGCCAAGTTTTTACCGCTTTCGCGGTCAGCATCGGGTGGTGAACTCAGCCGCGTGATGCTCGCAATTGAAGTGGCCCTCGCTGGGGAGGACCCGGTATCGACCATGATCTTCGACGAAGTGGACGCAGGTATCGGTGGTGCGGTTGCCGTGGAGGTTGGTCGTCGGCTGGCAGCACTTGCCCAGCACACCCAGGTGATCGTGGTAACCCACCTGCCGCAGGTGGCCGTTTTCGCCGATCGGCACTTGGTCGTGGAGAAGAAAGCTGCGGCTCACTCGGTGGAAACGACCGTGGCATTGGTTCAAGGCGATGAGCGGGTTCGAGAAATCACGCGAATGCTCTCTGGGCTTCCCGACTCCGAACACGGAGGTGCACACGCCATGGAGTTACTTGAGCTCGGTGCCAAAAAGTAGCGAGGCGCCATCTCTCGCGAGTCGCAGGGGTTGCGCCTGCGACACTGATAGACTTAACCCCCGTGGAGAAAAATGGGACCAAGCATATATTCGTCACCGGAGGCGTTGCCTCCTCACTCGGCAAGGGACTTACCGCATCTTCGTTAGGGAATCTGCTGACTGCCCGCGGTTTGCGGGTGACCATGCAAAAGTTAGATCCCTATCTCAATGTGGATCCCGGAACCATGAATCCATTCCAGCACGGTGAAGTGTTCGTAACAGACGACGGCGCTGAAACCGATCTTGATATTGGTCACTACGAACGTTTCCTTGACACAAATTTGCATGGTTCAGCGAATGTCACAACCGGACAGATCTACTCAACGGTGATTGCAAAAGAGCGCCGCGGTGAGTACCTAGGAGACACGGTACAGGTCATTCCACATATCACTAATGAAATCAAGTCTCGAATTCGTCGGATGGCCGGACCAAATGTTGACGTAGTGATTACCGAAGTTGGTGGCACCGTTGGTGACATCGAAAGCCTGCCTTTTCTCGAGTCGATTCGACAGATTCGCCATGAGGTTGGTAGAGATAATGTCTTCTTCTTGCACGTTTCGCTGTTGCCCTATATCGGTCCTTCGGGCGAATTGAAAACTAAGCCGACTCAGCATTCCGTTGCGGCACTTCGCAATATTGGAATCCAACCTGATGCAATTGTGTTACGAGCCGATCGGCCCGTGCCGGACTCCATCAAAGCGAAAATTTCAATGATGTGTGACGTCGACGTCGAAGCGGTTGTAGCGGCAGTTGACGCATCGAGTATCTACGACATTCCGAAAGTACTGCATTCAGAAGGCTTAGATGCCTACGTTGTGCGCAGACTTGACTTGCCATTTCGTGATGTGAATTGGGATCAGTGGGATGACCTACTTGAGCGGGTGCACCACCCAAAACATGAAGTCGCGATTGGATTGGTCGGCAAGTACATTGATCTACCAGACGCCTACCTATCGGTGACGGAGGCATTGCGTGCGGGTGGTTTTCAGAATAACTGTCGCGTCAATATTCGCTGGGTGTCAAGTGATGATTGCGCAACCCATGAAGGCGCGGCCAAGAATCTCTCCGATCTAGACGCAATATGTGTGCCAGGCGGCTTTGGGGTTCGGGGGATTGAAGGAAAGCTTGGAGCATTGACATACGCGCGGGAGAACCTGATTCCAACTCTTGGGCTATGTCTTGGATTGCAGTGCATGGTGATTGAATACGCCCGAACGATCGCGGGTCTGGAGAATGCAAACTCGGTTGAATTTGATGAATCGACACCCCACCCGGTTGTTGCGACGATGGCTGACCAGCGTGATGTTGTCTCCGGTGACCGCGACATGGGCGGCACTATGCGCCTCGGGCTGTACCCGGCAAAACTTGCTGAAGGTTCGGTTGCCTACAAGGTTTACGGTGCGCCTTACATTGAAGAGCGTCACCGTCATCGTTTTGAGGTCGCAAACGAGTATCGCGATCAATTAGCGAAGTCTGGTCTGAGTTTTTCCGGAACCTCACCCGATGGGCGTCTCGTTGAATTCGTTGAACTACCCACAAGTGTTCACCCGTATTACATTGGCACCCAAGCCCACCCCGAATTGCGTTCGCGTCCAACGCACGCGCATCCGCTCTTTAGTGGCCTAGTTGAAGCTGCAATTGCCCGTTCACACTCATTGCAACTGGATCTTTCCGCAGCGGATGCATAGGTCCGGGGCGTGCTTGAATCTTGGATAGGACCGGTCGGAGATTACCTCGAACCCGCCACACTCGTTGACAGTGAAACCGTGCATGTAGGTGGTAAATGGCGAGTTGATGTTGAAACGGTTGACATTGCCGGGCAGCAAGTTAAGCGCGACATTGTGATTCACCCGGGTGCTGTCGCGGTTTTGGTGCTTAATGACCGTGATGAAGTGCTGCTGATCCGGCAGTACCGGCAAGCACTCGGAATGTTTCTTTTTGAAACTCCGGCTGGATTACTGGATATTCCCGATGAAAATCCGCTTGCGGCGGCGCAACGTGAATTGGCCGAGGAAGCGGGAGTGATCGCAGCGCGCTGGGACACTTTGGTTGATTTTTATAACTCACCCGGTGGGTCAAGTGAAGCCCTTCGGATTTATTTGGCGCGAGAGATTACCGAACTTCCCGAAGGGCGCATTGTGACGGGGGAAGCGGAAGAAGTGGACTTGCCGTCCGTGTGGGTTTCCCTTTCGCAGGCAGTGGATTTGGTGCTGGGCGGTGAATTGGGAAACCCGACCGCAGTGATTGGAGTTCTGGCCGCATGGGCGTGGCGCTCGGATTCAGCCCGGGAGTTGCGTGATGCAAATGCGCCCTGGGCCGCACGCGAGGGGCTGAAATCAATTGGCAGACTTCCGTCCGTGTAGATTCATGACCAAGATCCATTACGAGGAGTTGAGGTTACTGTGCGCGTTGGAATCCCTAAAGAAATTAAGAACCACGAGTACCGGGTAGCAATCACCCCGGCCGGCGTGCACGAACTCGTAACTCACGGCCACGAAGTGGTGATTGAAGCTGGGGCAGGAGTCGGTTCATCCATTCCCGACCCTGCTTTTGTCAGTGCTGGCGCGGTAATGCTTGCCACCGCAGACGCCGTCTGGGAAACCGCCGACATGATTCTTAAGGTCAAAGAGCCCATTGCCGCGGAGTACCCCCGCATGCGCGAGGGCCAAGTCATTTTCACCTACCTGCACCTTGCGGCATCACAGGAATGCACCGATGCTCTGGTCGCATCAGGTGCAACCGCAATCGCTTATGAAACCGTTGAACTACCCGACGGATCGCTGCCGCTGCTAGCCCCAATGTCTGAGGTTGCAGGTCGGCTGGCGCCCCAGGTGGGCGCCCACTCACTTATGCGGGCCCACGGTGGTCGTGGAGTCCTGATGGGCGGCGTTTCCGGGGTTTACGCAGCCAAGGTCGTAGTGCTTGGAGCCGGCGTTGCCGGAATGAACGCAGCAGCAATTGCACTTGGCATGCAGGCTGAGGTTTTGCTACTGGACAAGAACATCACGCGTTTACGTCAAGTTGACGCCATTTACCAAGGTCACATGCAAACTGTTGCATCCAACGCATTTGAAATTGAACAAGCAGTCATTGATGCCGACCTAGTGATTGGGGCGGTACTTGTGCCAGGGGCAAAGGCACCTAAGTTGATTTCTAATGAACTCGTATCACGCATGAAGCCAGGCTCAGTTTTGGTCGATATCGCAATTGATCAGGGTGGGTGCTTTGAAGACTCACGTCCGACCACGCACGCTGATCCGACCTATGAAGTTCACAACTCGGTGTTCTACTGCGTTGCGAACATGCCCGGAGCGGTTCCCCACACGTCAACCTATGCATTAACAAATGTGACACTGCCTTATGCGGTCGCACTCGCGGACAAGGGTTGGAAGCAGGCATTAGTCGATGATCCCGCATTGGCATTGGGCTTGAATGTTCATGACCACAAGGTCACCTATGCGGCGGTTGCGCAATCTTGCTCATACCCTCTGGTTGAGCTCGCGGAGGTACTCGCCTGAAAGTAGAGCGGGCAATTCGCGGATACCTCGATCATGTCAGTATTGAGCGAGGTCTTTCCGCCAACACCGTAAGCGCGTACTCACGTGATCTGGATCGCTATCAAACCTGGTGCCTAGATCGCGGATTGATTACACTTGGTGAGGTCAATGCAAATTCAATAAACGACTTTGCAACTTCACTTGCCAGTGAACTCAGTGCCTCAAGCGCTGCCAGAATCGTGGTGTCGGTACGCGGTTTTCACAAATTTTGTGTCGCCGAAGACTGGACGGTA
>JBDNFH010000185.1:0-17860 GCA_041689915.1 Candidatus Nanopelagicales bacterium
AATGGCGCCGAGTGATCGGATCGAGGAACTCTTCCTGACCGAGGAATACCTTGAGCAATTCGAGAGTTTTGACACGACAACGACTCTCGTCTCCTCTGAAGTCATGAGTGCCTTGTGTGAGTCTGAATCACCACAGGGCGTCTTGGCACTGTGTTCGATTGCCAAGCAAGACTCCACGGAAATCTTGTCGCGTCCGGGCCAGATCGTTGTGGTTGATTCCCTCGCTGACCCTGGAAATATGGGTACAATTATTCGGACCGCGCATGCAGCGGGTGCGGCTGGAATCCTCACCTTCGGTTCATGTGTTGATCCGCTCAACTCAAAAGTTGTGCGAAGCAGCGCGGGTTCACTGTTTCATGTCCCGATGGCTCAACTGGCCGGTCCGGAAGTGTTGCCGCGGGATCGTTCGGTGTTTGTGCTCACGGGTCAGGGCGCGGTCGAACTCAGTCCGGACATTGCGGCAGGCTCCGGCAATCCAATTTGGGTCATTGGCTCAGAGGCTCATGGGGTCAGTGACACCTGGGTCTCGGGCAAGTGGAATTTCACCGGGGTTCGGATTCCTATGGCTGCTGGTGTTGAATCACTCAATGCTGGCGTCAGTGCCGCACTATGTCTTTACTCACAAGTGATTTAGTCACTTTTTTAGGTGAAAATGGTGCTCAACACGCGCCATTGAGTGCCACATTGCCCGGCACAAAGTGCGAAAATAGGGGCATGACGTTCAAGAAACTTCCGGCGTTTCACGAGACCGGCTACGTAATCGTTGACTCCTACAACCAAGAGGCTGATCCCCGCGAATGGGAGAACCTCGTTTATGTGAACTGGAAGTCTTCCGGTGATAGTCGGTTTGCACCGCTGGCAAGCGCATACGGTGACATGGAGTGCGACGGGTTTTGGAATCACACCCCACCCAAAACCGATAAAGACGGTGTGTGGGTACAAGAAAATATTGACATTGCTCCAATTTTGACGAAGCGTGCACGAGAGGTTGGTGCGAACGTGGGTCGTTGTCGGGTTATTGAATTGCAACCCAATACCTACGCTGACGCGATTTACAATCTGCACCGCGATGACAACAACCGACTTAATCCGGAGGGAACCGGTTGGATCGTCCGTTCGTTCTATAACTTGACCAACAATCCTGACTCGGTCATGATCCTGCGCGAGGATCGCGATGACCCCTCAACGGAGGTCCGAGTACCACTTCCGGCCGGAGCCCAGGTTGTTATCGACACCCAACGTCTTTATCACGCGGTCTGGCATAGTGGCGATCAACCACGCTATTGCTTAATTACTTCCTATGAATCCGGCCCAGAACTTGATGAATGGATATCAGCCCGAAACCCGGTGGTCAGCCGTGACTCACCGTTCCTGGATCCTCAAGTAATCGCCGAAGGAAATGAGTCGGCGATGAATAAGCGGGCCGTACCGGCTGCAACTCAAGCTGAATCTGATTCGGGCACAGACTCGGGCACAGACTCGGGCACAGACTCGGGCACAGACTCGGGCACAGACTCGGGCATGGAAGTACTCTCGGAGGCGTAGTTACTTGCTGCACTATTAGGCTTATGAGTTGGTCAACCATCCGTCCATCGAAAATTGTTTGTCAGGAGTAATCGAGTGCAACAAACTGTGCCGTATTCCGCGGTCCTCGACGAATTAGAGGCTGAGGCTATTCATATTTACCGCGAGAGCGCTGCGGCATTTCGCAGTCCGGTACTGCTGTACAGCATTGGTAAAGACTCATCTGTGCTGTTGCATCTTGCAATCAAGGCTTTTCACCCAGCGCCATTGCCATTTCCGGTCATGCATATTGATACGACCTGGAAATTCAAGGAAATGATTGCATTCAGGGAGAAGCGGGCGAAAGATCTTGGGCTTGACCTACGGATAGCGCAAAACTTGGAAGCAATCGCTGAGGGTGTGACTCCGTTTACACATGGAACCCACGAGTACACCCGGCTCATGAAAACAGTGGCACTTCGTGAGGGAATTGATCGGTATCAATTCGATGCAGCCATCGGTGGCGCTCGCCGCGATGAAGAGCGCAGCCGGGCTAAGGAACGGATTTTTTCACTCCGTGAACCAGGACACCGTTGGGATCCGCGCAAGCAGCGTCCTGAGTTCTGGCGGACCGCAAACACCCAACTCGCGCCCGAGCAAAGTATGCGAGTTTTCCCACTGTCAAATTGGACCGAACTAGATGTTTGGCGTTATATTGAGCGTGAAAATATTGAAATCCCAGGCCTCTATTTTGCCAAAGAACGGCCGGTTGTTGAGCGTGATGGAACATTGCTCATGGTTGACGACGAACGTTTCCCACTCAATGAAGGGGAAGTGCCTGTTATGAAAAGTGTGCGTTTTCGCACCCTTGGCTGTTACCCGCTTTCCGGGGCCGTTGAATCAACCGCGGACAACCTTGCCGACCTGATCGCGGAAATGGAAACCAGCAAAGTATCCGAGCGTTCAGGTCGTCTCATTGACGGCGAGGGCGGCGGCTCAATGGAAGCTAAGAAAGCTGAAGGCTATTTCTAATGAGTGGACAAACCCCAGTTCTTCACCTCGTCACGTGCGGCTCGGTCGACGACGGCAAGTCAACCCTGATTGGTCGACTTCTCGTTGAAACTGACAGCGTTCCCATTGACCAATTGGAGTACGCGCGAACAACGCGGCGTGGTGGCTCGACGGTACCCGCTGGTGAAGTTGATTACTCCCTTCTGACCGACGGACTGGAAGCCGAGCGTGAGCAAGGCATCACCATCGACGTGGCATACCGGCATCTCAACTTACCTAATGGCAGGCGAGTGCTGATCGCTGATTCACCCGGCCATGAGCAGTACACGCGCAATATGGCGGTGGCTGCTTCAAATGGAGACGTTGCGGTACTTCTTGTCGACGCAGCTCGTGGGGTTCGTCCGCAAACTCACAGACACCTCACCGTATGTGCACTCATGGGTGTGCAAACCGTCATTGTCGCTGTCAACAAGATGGATCTCGTTGATTACTCACACGAAGTATTCGAGCAAGTAATGGGTGAAGTGAGAACAACGGCAGCTCGTTTAGGCGTACAACAAATTGACGGCATTCCAGTGAGCGCCGTTACCGGCGCTAACGTAGCAACTAAATCTGACTCAATGCCTTGGTACAAGGGCGAGTCGTTACTGGGCGCACTTGCTATTTGGGAACCTATTGGTCGAGTGGTCGACGAAGGCTTTAGGTTCCCAGTCCAATTTATTGCTCGCGCTGAAGGAAATTTCCGCGGTTACGCTGGAACTGTCGTAGCTGGATCGGTTCGCCCAGGAGACGAGATTGTGGTCGCGGATTCAGGTCGCACTGCCAAAATCGATCGAATTGTTACAGCAGACGGTGACTTAGCCGAGGCAACATATGGACAGGCCGTGACTCTCACTCTCGATCATGAAGTTGACGTCACTCGCGGAGATATTTTGGCAGCGGGGACTTCCTTGCAGCCGGCTGACCGCTTTGGCGTTGACATGGTGTGGTTGGGCGAAGAGCCGCTGGCGCACGGTCGCTCATATTTGTTGATTTCGGGTTCGCGTTCAGTTCCTGCCACGGTGACGAATGTGCGACATCGTCTTGATGTTGTTTCTGGGCATGAGCATGCCGCGCGAGTATTGAACATGAACGACATTGGGCGCGTTGAGATAGCTACTGATCGTCCAGTCCCCATGGATCCTTATTCAATCTGCCGAGACACGGGTGGTTTTCTGCTCGTTGACCGGGTAACCGCTGACACCGTTGCGGCAGGGCTTTCTCGCCACGCTATGCGTCGGGCGTTCAACGTTATCCCACACGTCTACGACGTTGATCATCAAGCACGTTCGGCGCTGATGGGTCACCCTGCGCGCGTCGTGTGGCTCACTGGGCTGTCCGGTTCTGGCAAGTCGACAATCGCTGATGCCGCTGTGCGCAAGTTACACGCGCTGGGCATACACACCTATGTCCTTGACGGTGACAACGTGCGAACGGGGCTGAACAAGGATCTCGGATTCACACCCGAAGACCGCGCGGAAAATGTTCGCCGCGTTGCCGAGGTGAGCAAGCTCATGAGAGATAGTGGAGTTGTAGTCTTCGTGGCATTGGTGTCACCGTATCGATCTGATCGCGAGAGCGCCGCGACTCTTTTTGAGCAAGGTGACTTCATCGAAGTATTCGTTGATACACCGGTTGAGGTATGTTCCGAGCGTGATCCTAAGGGCCTTTATGCAAAAGCTGCGGCAGGTAATTTGCCCAATATGACGGGCGTTGGGCAAGTCTATGAATCGCCATTGACTCCAGACCTTATTTTGCATGGCACCGGTGATCTTGAGGCGAGCGCAGATCTGCTCGTTGCTGCAGTGTTGGAGTCATAAGTTGTCTGCTCCCAATAAGTCATTTGATCCGAAGCAAGTCTCTGCATTGAATGCTGATTCGGTTGATGAAATGGTTGCTGGGGCGCTTGTAGCATTTAGTGCAGCGACAGACTTGGATTCGCTCAAGGTCGCCAGACTTGATCATTTCGGGGATCGCTCTCCGATTGCATTAGCAAATCGGGAAATCGGAGCGTTGCCTCCTGCGGCAAAGGCTGAAGTTGGAAAAAGGATGGGTGAAGCTAAGGCGCGCGTCAAGGTGGCACTGGAATTACGCGAAGTTGAACTCACTCAAATCCGCGACAATGAAGTTCTACTGTCGGAAAAGGTTGATGTCAGCGTCCCAGTTGATCGCCTCAAACGCGGTGCACGTCACCCATTGACCACGCTCATGGAGCGATTGTCTGACGTATTTATTGCAATGGGATATGAAATCGCTGAAGGTCCGGAGCTGGAACTTGAGTGGGCAAATTTTGATGCATTGAATTTCCCGAAGGACCACCCTGCCCGACTCATGCAGGACACTTTCTTTGTCGAAAGTCCAGACTCAGGGGTTGTGTTACGGACTCATACTTCACCGATTCAAGTTCGGGCGATGCTCGAGCGTGAATTGCCCATCTACGTTGTGGCACCCGGCCGGGTCTTTCGAACCGATGAACTAGATGCGACCCATACCCCGGTATTTCATCAAATCGAGGGGCTAGCGGTTGACAAAGATTTGACCATGGCGGACCTTCGAGGAACTTTGAATCATTTGGCTCATGTCATGTTTGGTCCGCAGATTGATATTCGCTGGCGTCCATCCTTCTTTCCGTTTACCGAACCAAGTGCCGAAGTAGATTTGAAGTGTTTCGTGTGCCTGGGCGAATCGGATGTGATCGAGTGTCGTGCATGCGGCGGCGAAGGCTGGATCGAATGGGGCGGATGCGGCATGGTGAACCCTAAAGTCTTGCGCGCCGTGGGGATAGACCCTGATGTGTATTCAGGCTTTGCATTCGGCATGGGAATAGAGCGAACCCTCATGTTCCGAAGTGGAGTTGCTGACATGCGGGACATGGTTGAGGGCGACATCCGTTTTACCGCTGCATTTGGGCTGGAGGCGTAATGAAACTCCCATTGTCATGGATCAAAGAATTCGCGCCGGTTCAAGCAAATGCTCGTGAGATTGCCGATACCTTGATCAATGCGGGTCTCGAAGTTGAAGGCGTGGAAACACTGGGTGCGGGTGTCAGTGGAACTCTGGTTATTGGTCGGGTTATGGAAATAGAGGAACTCACCGAGTTCAAAAAGCCCATTCGTTGGTGTCAGGTTGATGTGGGCACACAGATCCGGGGGATCGTCTGTGGTGCAATGAATTTCGCCGTCGGTGACCACGTCGTTGTGGCGGAGCCAGGTGTTACTTTGCCAGGTGATTTCACAATCACTTCGCGTGAAACGTACGGACACATCTCTGACGGCATGATTTGTTCAGAACGAGAACTCGGACTTGGTCAGGATCATGCAGGAATTATGGTCCTAAACGGTGTCACTCCAGGTCAGAATGCAAATGAACTGCTGGGCATTGGCGATCAAGTACTGGACATTGCAATTACGCCTGATCGCGGCTACGCACTATCCGTACGTGGCATTGCCCGCGAGGTTGCCACCGCGTTCGGAATTGAATTCCGTGATCCTGTATTGAATTTTGAACCGGATCTGGGTGCGCCATCAACTGGGACAACACCACGCGATTGTGTAATTGATGACTTCAGCGCCTGTGAACTGCTCACGCTTCGCACAGTTCTTGGTTTCAATCCAGATGCCGCAACCCCTCGTTACATGGTTGCGCGATTGCAAGCCTGCGGGATTCGGAGCATCTCATTAGCTGTTGACGTAACGAACTACGTCATGTTGGAGCTGGGCCAGCCAACTCACGCGTTTGATTTGGACAAACTTGACGGCCCGGTGCGGGTTCGGCGTGCTTCTTCCGGGGAAACGTTAGAGACTCTTGATCATATGCAGCGAAGCCTTTCACCACTTGATGCAGTAATCGCTGACTCCAGTGGACCCATTGGAGTGGCTGGAACAATGGGTGGATTCACCACAGAAATTGATGAAAGCACCACAAATATTGCACTTGAAGCAGCGTTTTTTCCTGCGTCGATGATTGCTGGCAATTCCAGGCGGCACAAGATTTCCAGTGAAGCATCTCGGCGCTTTGAACGAGGCGTAGATCGCGAGCTTGCACCGATTGCATCCGCGCGTGCGTGCGCATTGCTCATCAAGCATGGTGGTGGGACTTATGCCGGCATGTGTGCAGTGGAATCACCCATGTTAGAGACTGTGATCGAATTCGATCTTGATCTTCCCACGCGCACAGCCGGCATGGTGATTGATCATCTGACTGTGATTGACAAACTCAATGCAATTGGAGCAACGCATGTTCGGCGTAGCTCCGAAATACTCTTGGTTACTCCACCGAGTTGGCGCCCAGACTTGACGCAACCGGCTGATCTTGTCGAAGAAGTCGTTCGGCTTGTTGGGTACGAGAAACTCCCATCAACTTTGCCGACTGCTCCCGCTGGCCGAGGTTTGACTTTTGAACAACGTTTGCGTCGCCGCATTGGAAATCTTTTGGCTGGCCGCGGTATGCATGAAATCCGCGCGTATCCCTTTATTGGGTCAGTGGACCTTGATGCGTTACGGCTTCCAGGGAGTGACCCGCGGTGGAAATCGCCGACCTTGGTGAATCCACTCTCGGACCTTGCGCCCAAAATGCGTTCAACTCTTTTGCCCGGACTGCTATCGATCGCTGCGCGAAACGTTGGGCGAGGTGAGAACGACTTAGCCCTTTTTGAGATTGGGTCAGTGTTTCTAGGTGGAGTGGTGAAGGGTGATCTGGACCCAGGAGTTGATTCCAAGCCGTCTGAGCTGATCTGGGAGCAAATGCAGCGGGTGCTGCCAGCCCAGCCAGAGCATTTAGGTGTGGTATTCAGTGGAGCGCTGGAGTCTGCCGGAGTGTGGGGGAGCCCAAGGCCTGCAACCTGGCGCGATTCGATCGATGCTGTCCTTGCTGTTGCCAACGAACTTGGCGTTGGCCTAGAGGTCCAAACCGGAAGTGACCCAAGTTTCCATCCTGGTCGGTGCGCCCAATTCTTCGTCACAGGAGCCGCAGAAGGCATCGGGTTCGCCGGGGAATTGCATCCAACCGTTGTCGAGCATTGGCACCTTCCAAAGCGAAGTTGCGCCGCCGAAGTGGATCTGAGTGTCTTGTTAGCCACAGCGGCTAAGAGTGCCATCGCTCCAGTGTTCTCCAACTCCCCAGTGGCAAAAGAAGACTTGGCGTTCGTGGTTACACGTATTTGTCCCGTTGCAGAAGTTGAAACCTGCATCCGTGAGGCTGGTGGAGATCTCCTCGAATCCATTCGGCTCTTTGATGTGTATCAGGGTGACCAGATTCCGCAAACTCATAAGTCACTTGCCTTCGCGTTGCGCTTTCGAGGTGAGAACCAAACCCTCTCGGCTCAAGAATTGCTAGATCTTCGAAACCGAATCATCGCAGCGGTGTCAGAGCGGGTAGGCGGCACGCTGCGCTAGGGCGCTTCACATAAAATATGCGCATATGTGTATATTCCCTCTCATGCGGGTATCAATTGCGGGTGCTTCCGGTTACGCCGGCGGCGAATTAATGCGTCTTTTAGAGGTTCATCCGCACTTTGAGGTTGTCGCGGCGGCGGCTTTTTCATCTGCCGGTGAGCGCGTTGATTCGGTGCATCCGGCGCTGGCACCCTCCTCGGTTGGGTCTTTGAAGCTGTGCTCGGCGAGCGCTGATCAACTCCAGGCAGACGTTGTGTTTATTGCTTTACCACACGGGCGATCTACGGTGGTCGCTCAGCAACTTCTGGAGGTGAACCCGAATCAGAAGATTGTCGACATAGGTGCAGATTTTAGGCTTGTGGATTCACATGCTTGGGAGCGTTATTACGGCGGCACACATGCTGGAACGTGGACCTACGGGCTCCCCGAACTAGCAAATCACCGCAAAGCGATCTCTGCGTCAACCACGATTGCAAATCCGGGCTGTTACGCAACGGCAATCGCATTGGCGTGCGCACCTGCTATCGCGGCTCACTTAATTAGTGACTCCGTGATCAACGTGGTCGCTGCCAGTGGAACAACCGGTGCGGGACGTGTTCCTACTCCGTCGTTAATCGCCTCTGCAGTTATGGGATCCATGAGCGCTTACAAAATTGGCGGGGTTCACCAGCACATCCCAGAGGTCGAACAGGTTCTGGATTCAATTTTGCCAGGTGCAAATACGCGCATTAGTTTCACACCATTATTAGCGCCGATGCCCCGCGGAATTATTGCAACTTGTACCAGCGCGCTGTCCCCTCTTACAGCAGGAAATCCACGAGAGATTTACCGGGATTATTTCAAGGATTCAAAGTTTGTATCCATTCTTAATGAAGGACAAATGCCGAATACGGGTAATGTGATTGGGAGTAATTACGTTGAACTCAGCGTGAACGTAGATGAACATTCACAACAACTAATTGTGATTGCAACGCTAGATAATTTGGTTAAAGGTGCGGCTGGACAAGCAATCCAAAATGCAAATCTAATGTGCGGTTTTGATGAAACAACGGGTTTACTTCAATCAGGAATAGCGCCATGAGCGTGAGTGCGGCGCAGGGCTTTATTGCTTCAGGAGTGGCAGCAGGACTTAAAACCAGTGGCGTGAAAGACGTTGCGTTGGTTGTTAACACAGGCCCGAAAGCGCTTTCGGCGGCGGTTTTTACCACCAACAGATTCGCCGCCGCACCGGTAGTTTGGTCACGTCAAATTCTCTTGGGTGGCGACGGCCGGGTAGTCGCACTTAACTCAGGAGGTGCAAATGCCTGCACCGGTACAGAAGGATTCGCCGACACTCACTTAACTGCCGAAATTGTCGCATCGGAACTAACGGCCAGGGGGATCAGTGAATTCGGGGCTGGTGAAGTATTCGTTTGCTCAACCGGATTAATCGGTGAGCGGCTCAATATGGTGGCGCTTGAAGCCGGAGTGAAGTGTGCAATCGCCGAATTGTCTGCTGACGGTGGAGTTGTGGCCGCTGAGGCAATCATGACGACCGACACGAAGCACAAAGTCTCCGTGGTGACCGAACATGGTTACACGATTGGAGGGATGGCGAAGGGGGCAGGAATGCTGGCTCCAGGAATGGCGACAATGCTCTCTGTAATTACGACAGATGCTGACGTTGGCTCGGAATTTCTGCAGCAGGCTTTGAGCGTGGCAACTTCACAAACATTTGATCGTTTGGATTCAGACGGATGCATGTCAACCAACGACACTGTCATTCTGCTAGCCAATGCAGCAAGTGAGATTGCGCCGGACCTGACGCAATTTCAGCAAGCACTAACTAAAGTTTGTGAGGATTTGGCGCAGCTTCTCATGGCCGATGCGGAGGGGGCAACCAAAGAAATTCACATCGAAGTCATTGGAGCTAGCTGTGAGAGTGATGCAGTGTTGGTTGGAAGAGCGGTATCGCGCAGCAATTTATTTAAATGTGCAATGTTCGGCCAAGATCCAAACTGGGGTCGGATCCTCTCGGCCGTTGGCACGACGAGCGCATCCTTTGAATCTGACCAAGTAGATGTCAGCATCAATGGAGTAAAGATCTGTATTGGTGGGGGAGTTGGTGAAGATCGTTCTAAGGTTGATTTAACGCAGCGGCATATTGACGTCCTGATCGACTTGCATGCAGGAGCAGATCGCGCGCTGATCCGAACGAATGATTTGTCGATCGGTTACGTGGTAGAGAATTCAGAGTATTCAACATGAGCAAAAACGCGCCAGTTCTAGTTATAAAGTTTGGCGGAAATGCCATGACTTCCTCTGAACTGTTCACATCTTTTGCGCACGACATCAAGGCCCTGGGTGACCAAGGTTTTCGCGTTGTTATTGCGCACGGTGGCGGACCACAGATTTCCCGAATGTTGAATCGTCTCAATATTGAGAGTAAGTTTCTTGGCGGCCTTCGGGTAACAACTTCGGAAATCGCATCAGTGGTGGCTACTGTTTTGACAGGTGATGTGCAGAGGTCTCTGGTCACAGCGCTCAATACGAATGGGGTAGCAGCGGTCGGGATCAGCGGTGAAGACGCGAAATTATTCACTTCAACCCAACTAGTTGATCAGGAGTTCGACCTTGGTTTGGTTGGCAAAGTTGCACTGGTGAATACAAAGTTGATCGAAGTACTGCTTGAAAGTGGCTACATACCAGTAGTTTCTCCTGTGTCTTCAACAGAATTGGGTGAGAGCCTTAATGTGAATGCAGACACCGCAGCAGGCTCGCTGGCTGGGGCGCTTGATGCGGAGAGACTGATCTTGATGACAGATGTTGACGGAGTCTTTGTGAATTACCCAGATCCAGACTCACTTGTCGCAGAGTTGACCCTGGCTCAAGTTGAGCAGTTAATACCAGAAGTCACAGAAGGCATGATTCCCAAACTTGAGTGCGTGCTTCACGCGATTCGAAACGGTTGTGCAAGCGTGCAAATAATCAATGGCAGCACTGAGCACTCTCTGGCGAATGCACTTTCAAAGAATGGTCATTCTGGGACAGTGATCACGCTATGAACCGAAATTGGGATGAGATTTTTCTTAGCACCTATGGAACTCCTGCTTTGACCCTCGTTAGGGGCCAGGGCTCGCGGGTATGGGATTCAACCGGCCGCGAATACATTGATTTGCTCGGTGGTATTGCGGTTAATATTTTGGGGGCAGCACACCCGAAATATGTGCAGGCAGTCTCAGATCAAGTGGGAACCCTGGTGCACACGAGTAACTTGTATATCAATGAGCCATCAGTAAAATTGGCCAATAAATTGCAGGAGCTTGTGGGCTGGCCTGAGGCAAAAGTATTCTTTTGTAATTCTGGGGCGGAGGCAAATGAGGCCGCGTTGAAACTCTCTCGGCTGACGGGGAGGACTGAAATTGTTGTGCTGGAAGGTAGTTTTCATGGTAGGACAATGGGCGCACTTTCGCTGACTGCCCAGCCTGCAAAGCAAACCCCATTTGCACCGTTATTGAGAGACATCAACGTTGTTGGAGTCAACGATCTTGATGCATTGCGAGAAGCCGTTACTCCAACAACCGCAGCGGTTTTCTTGGAAGTTATTCAAGGGGAGGCCGGAGTGTGTTCCTTGACCCACGAATTTATTCAGTCTGCCCGCGAATGGACTAAAGAGGTTGGCGCTCTTCTGGTTATTGACGAAGTGCAAACAGGAATCGGTCGTACCGGTTCCTGGTGGGCGCACTCGGATAGTGGTGTTGTTCCGGACGCTATTACTGTCGCGAAAAGTTTAGCGGGTGGACTTCCCATTGGCGCCCTAATCACCTCAGGGGATGCATCGAGTCTGTTTACACCCGGTTCCCATGGATCGACATTTGGTGGGAATCCAGTTTCATGTGCAGCGGCTCTCGCGGTGATTGAGGTAATTGAACAAGAAGATCTGTTAACTCGAGCAAGCGCTGTCGGTGCCACATTGCAGAAACAACTTCTTGAGAAGTCAGGCGGATTGGTCGCGCACGTGCGAGGGCGAGGACTGCTCCTGGCCGCCGAACTTGACGTTGACGGCGAACGCGAGACGGCTGCCCTATTTGCAGCCAAGGCACTGGAAAACGGGGTACTGGTTAATGCAGTGAGTTCTACTGCAATTCGACTTGCGCCTGCGTTGACAATCACCGATATTGAAGTTGAGCAGGCACTTTCGGCATGGGAAAAGACCTGCACTTTTTTTGCAGGGACCAAGCATGACTGAATCTAAGAAAGCTCCGCAGACAGTGAGTTCTCGCCGCTCTTTGGTTGCAGACTTGGTGAGCACCCAGAAAATTCATAGCCAGAATGAACTCTTGGAGCTAATGCGCGGCAAAGGTTTCACTGTCACGCAGGCGACATTGTCTCGAGACCTCGAAGCACTCGGCGCGATGAAGGCGCAAGGTGTTAGCGGCGCCGGTGCGCATTATGTCGTGTCAAGTGAAGCAAACACGTCGTTGCGCACAGAGGGTTCTCAACCTGCACTTGTTCGTGTTTTACATGAACTCCTGCTCAGTGCCGAATACTCACAAGCCATGGTGGTTGTGCACACGCCACCAGGTGGTGCACAGTTCCTTGCCGGACATCTCGATAGAAGCGGATGTTTCGATACTCTGGGAACCGTCGCAGGTGACGACACTATTTTCTTGGTAGCGCGAAATGAAGTGCATGCGAAGAAGATTTGCAGCGATTTAGTTGCATTAGCTGAGAGCGGGTCTTAGAAGTGAGTGACACAAGTTCGCAAAGTAGTAGTGAAAGCAGGCTTTGGGGCGGTCGGTTTGCGTCAGGTCCGTCACCTGCCATGGCGTTATTAAGTTGCTCCACCCACTTTGATTGGAAGCTTGCACCTTATGACTTGTTGCAGACCGGTGCACATGCACGAGTACTGCATCGCGCTGGACTCTTGACCCAAGAAGAGACACAGCGAGTTGACCAGGCACTGGAAACTTTGGGTTTGCACGTCGCCAGCGGTGAATTTATTCCCAATGGAGAGGATGAAGATGTTCATTCAGCCCTTGAACGAGGACTCATTGCGCTCCTGGGCGAGTTGGGTGGAAAACTTCGTGCTGGGCGCAGTCGAAATGATCAAGTCGCCACCGACTTCAAGCTGTATTTGCGTGATCATGCGCGGCTAATCGCGCGAGAGATCATAAACTTGCAGGAAGCTTTTCTAGAACAGGCAAATCAAAATATTTTCACTTATTCCCCTGGATTCACACATTTGCAGCATGCGCAACCAGTGTCATTCGCACATGAATTGGCCAAGCACGTTCATGCGTTAGGTCGGGATCTTGAGCGATTATCAGACTGGGATTCCCGAGCCGCCCGCTCACCGCTGGGGGCCGGAGCCCTTGCTGGATCCAGTTTGGGATTGGATCCTGAGATGGTAGCGAGTGCCCTTGGATTTGATAGCGCACTGGGCAATTCAATTGATGCCGTCAGTGATCGAGATTGGGTCGCGGAATTCCTATTCGTCGCTGCCATGCTTGGAGTTCACCTGTCGCGGATCGGCGAAGAAGTGATTCTCATGGCCTCGCGCGAATTTGGTTGGGCAAAGTTAGATGATGCCTGGTCCACTGGTTCATCAATCATGCCCCAGAAAAAGAATCCAGATATTGCGGAACTTGCACGTGGAAAATCGGGGCGACTAATTGGAAATCTCACTGGATTGCTGGCAACTCTAAAAGGGCTTCCCTTCGGTTACAACCGTGATTTACAGGAAGACAAAGAACCAGTTTTTGACACAGTTGATCAACTACTTGTTCTTCTGCCCGCCATGACGGGAATGATCAAGACTTTGACATTCAATGAAGAGTTAATGGCTGCCAGCGCACCTGTTGGATTCGCACTGGCAACAGATATCGCCGAGTGGCTGGTTCGCGAAGGTGTTCCATTCCGAAGTGCACATGAAATTGCGGGAAGTTGCGTGCAGTTAGCCGAAGAACGGGACTGCGAGCTGTGGGATTTAACGGATGGCGAATTCGCGGGCATCAGTTCTTCGTTAACTCCACAGGTCCGTGAAGTGCTCAATATTGAAGGGGCTTTGAATTCACGGGATGCATTTGGTGGGACTGCACCGAGCCGGGTGCGCGAGCAATTACAGGGGCTTTCGGAATTAATAATCACGGAGCGCACGCGCTGGAGTAGATAAGTAACGGGCTACTACCAAGTGGTGCTGTCACCATCAATAATGCGCCAGCAATACCAGGCTGCAACACTTCGATAGGGGCGAAATATTTCACCCTCGTCATCTAAAATTTTAGGATCCATGTTTTCTGTTAAACCGTGAAGTTGTTCCCACCCACGTCGCATTGCCAAATCACCCGTCGGCCAAATGTCTAAACGATGCAATGTGAACATGAGAAACATCTCTGCTGTCCAGCGCCCAATTCCCCAGAGTTTTGTTAGTTCACTGACGATCTCATGATCACTAAGTTTTGGATCAGAAAAGTCATATTCATTAACATGCCAAGCGTGCGCCATCTCTTTGATTGTTCTGGTCTTCGCACCTGAGAGTCCTGCGGATCGCAAATCTAAGTCAGTGACTTCGCGCATTGACGATGGTGAAACATGACCGTTGAGTGCGAGCGTTACCCGTGCAGTGATGGTGTCTGCAGCTTTTACGGAAAGCTGCTGCGCAATTACGGAGTTGACGAGTGCCTGAAAGTGATTCACCTCTGGGTACTTCTTACGCCCAATGTTGCATAGGGAGCCCCGTGCAATTATCAATTCAAATGCTGGATCAACTGCCAGAATGTGCGCTGACGCTTTTCTCATTTTTTGTGCTGAGTGGCTCACAGGTACATGTTCTCACCAACCAATTCGTTCGGTTGTGTTGCCGGGTAGCATCCATTGATAAGACAAAGTGGATTCGGCAGGATAGTAGAGTGAATTCCGTGGTCAATACTCAAGAAATAATTCCTGAACTCCAATGGCGCGGGCTCATTGCGCAAAGCACAGACCTTGAAGCACTTGCCAAGGCGTGCGCAAATCCCGTAACCCTTTATTGCGGTTTTGACCCCACCGCACCGAGTTTGCATTTGGGAAATCTGGTTCAGATTCTTACGGTTCGACGTTTCCAACAATTTGGGCATAAGCCCTTGGCCTTAGTTGGTGGTGCGACCGGTTTGATTGGGGACCCAAAGGAATCTGGTGAGCGGACACTGAATTCCGTTGACCTGGTTGGAGAATGGGTTGATCGAATCCGAACTCAATTGGAGCGGTTCTATGATTTCACTGGTCCCAACGCTGCACGAATGGTGAACAATCTTGATTGGACCAGAGACCTCAATGCAATTGAATTTTTACGCGATATTGGCAAACACTTTAGTGTCAACAGAATGCTTGATCGTGAAGCTGTCGCGGCAAGACTTGCAAAAGATGGAATTAGTTTCACTGAATTCAGTTACCAATTACTTCAATCATTTGACTACCTCGAGTTATATCGTCGTTACGACTGCGTATTGCAAACTGGTGGTTCTGATCAATGGGGCAACATCACAGCGGGAGTTAACCTGGTGCGTCGAGTGGAAGCAAAAGGTGTCCACGCACTTACAACTCCACTGCTCACCAGAGCTGATGGTAAAAAGTTTGGCAAGACTGAGAGCGGAACTATTTGGCTTGATCCCCAGTTGACAAGTCCATATTCGTTTTTCCAATACTGGATCAATGCCGACGACCGCGATATTCCGAACCTTCTCAAGACCTTCAGTTTTAAATCTGAACCAGAAATTGCGGAACTTGTGCAGGCGAGTATCGATCGCCCCCAAGAGCGCGCAGCCCAAAGAGCACTAGCGAGCGAATTAACCGAACTCGTACATGGCGCCCAAGAGAGCACGGGCGCGCAGAATGCAGGCAAAGCGTTATTCGGTGGCGGAGATCTCGCTGATTTGCCGGAATCGACGCTACAGGCAGCACTGACCGAGGCATCTCTAGGGGAGGTTCCCATTAGTGAAGTTATTGAGGGAAAATTGCCAGCACTTGATGAACTGCTGGTCCGCTGTGGACTGGCGCAAAGCAAGAAAGCTGCCCGTCGAACGATCGCAGAAGGAGGTGCCTACGTGAACAACATTCGGATTGAGCAAGAGGACTTTCAGGTGCCAGTGAGTGATCTGCTATACGGCCGTTGGGTAGTATTGCGTCGCGGTCGCAAGGCGTTTGCCGGAGTGGTCGTTAAGTAGTCCCGGACTTCGGGCCTTCTCCTTGCAAGCCCAATCCGAGCCGTTTCAACGCTGCAGGTGCAGGTTTCTTATCTTCTCCGATAGGTAGTGATGACTTCTTTTGCTGATCTCGGTGTCGTGCGCCCCCTGGCGCTGGCACTTTCACATTCCGGCTTTTCCGAGCCGTTTCCCATCCAAATTGCCACACTTCCCGACGCAATCGCCGGGCGGGACGTTCTCGGTCGAGGGCGTACAGGTTCAGGTAAGACTCTGGCATTTTCGCTCGCACTTCTCTCACGTCTTGACAACAGAAAAGCCAAGCGTGGCAAGCCTTTAGCTCTCGTGCTCTCACCAACTCGCGAACTCGCAATGCAGATCAACGAAGTCATTTCGCCACTTGCTCGCAAGGTTGGCTTGTCTTCAGTTTTGATCGCTGGTGGCATGCCATTCGGTCGGCAGTTGCAGGCACTCGAACACGGTGTACCCATCGTCGTTGCAACACCTGGCCGACTCATCGACTTGATGCATAGGGGTGCGGTAGATCTCTCTGATATTGAAATAACAGTTCTCGATGAAGCTGACCTCATGAGCGACATGGGCTTTATGCCTGCGGTTAAAGAGATTCTTGACGCAACGAATAAAAGCGGTCAACGACTTTTGTTCAGTGCGACCTTAGATAAAGATGTCGATGCACTGGTCAAGAAGTATCTCCGCGATCCAATTGAGCATTCGGTTGAATCAGCTGGGATCTCCCACGGCGAGATGGACCATCATGTGTTTTTTGTCAAGCAAGAAGTGCGAGACGAAATGCTGGCACAAATTGGTTCACGCAATGGACGCACAATTATTTTCGTACGAACCCAGCGTGGCGCGGATCGTCTTGCTGAAAAACTGCACGCTCGAGGCGTGGCAGCAGGCATATTGCATGGCGGCAAGGCTCAAGGAGCCCGCACTAAGGCTCTAGATGCGTTTAAGGCTGGAAAGACACCGGTTCTGGTAGCAACCAACGTCGCTGCGCGAGGAATCCATGTTGACGACATCAGCTTGGTCGTTCACGCTGATGCTCCGACCGACCCAAAGGACTATCTTCACCGTGCTGGCAGAACGGCTCGGGCAGGAGAATCGGGCACCGTAGTCACGCTGGCTCGTTTGAATCAGCAGCGCGAGATGAAAGGCCTGATCAAAAAGGCGCTCGTGGAAGCAACATTTACCCACATGGACATTGCCAATCCTGAACTAATTCGCATTACCGGCGCGCTGGAGCCCACGGGTGCACCGTGGTATCCAGCAGTCGAACATGCGCCCAAGAAGCGCCGTACGTCCCGTCCTGGGGGCCATGCAGGTGAAGGCGGTTCCGGCGCAGTTGGGCGCCATAAGCCTCGTCATAAGGGCAGATCGGGTGCATCAGGCGGTTCAAGCTCGGATGGTTCAAGCTCTGATCGTCCCAAGAGCGCCGGCGGCGGCCGTGGTCGAGCAAGCGGCGGATCGGGCAAGCCAGGGGGTCGGTCAGGAGGTCAATCCAGTGGCAGGCCAGGCGGCAAGCCTGCAGGGAAATCCGGCGCTCGATCTGGCGGTAAACCAGGTGGAAGTCGGCCAGAACGCTAGAGAGAAAGCGTTGCGGTTTAAAGAGAACATCCGATAATCGCAACGCCGCTCGTTAGGCGGAACTTCGCTTAACGACCCCCAATAAAACCCCATGAGGGGACCTACCGTATAGTTCGGATTCCACGCAAGAGGAACGGACGCTTAGGC
>JBDNFH010000186.1:0-4814 GCA_041689915.1 Candidatus Nanopelagicales bacterium
GGCAGTGGTGAAGACACCATTTCCAGCGGCCTGGAAGGTGCATGGACACCAACGCCAATCACCTGGGACAACAGCTACTTTGACACTCTCTTTGGGTACGAGTGGGAGCTAACCCACAGCCCAGCCGGAGCGCAACAGTGGATGCCCAAGGACGGCGCAGCAACTGATGCAGTGCCCGACGCTCACAACCCCGATAAGCGTCATGCACCGATGATGTCAACAGCCGATATGGCGATGCGCGCAGATCCAATCTACCTAGAAATCTCCCGACACTTCCACGAGAACCCGGCTGAGTTTGCGGACGCCTTCGCAAAAGCGTGGTTCAAGCTGACCCACCGTGACATGGGACCCATCAGCCGTTACCTGGGTACAGAAGTTCCTGCCGAAATCTTCATTTGGCAGGATCCCGTCCCGGCAGTTGAGGGTGCATTGATCGATGAAGCAGACGTTGCAACACTCAAGGAGAAGGTGCTCGCAAGTGGATTGAGCATTTCCGAACTCGTGTCAACAGCATGGGCTTCGGCATCCACATTCCGCGGAACTGATAAGCGCGGTGGTGCAAACGGTGCCCGGATTCGTCTTGAGCCGCAGCGCGATTGGGCGGTCAACAACCCAGCCCAACTCACCAAGGTGTTGGGTACACTTGAGGGAATCGCCAAGGAATTCAATGCGGGTTCCAAGACCGTCTCCATGGCTGACCTGATTGTTCTTGCCGGCTGCGCTGGAGTTGAAAAAGCTGCCAGCAATGCGGATGAATCCGTTACGGTTCCTTTCACCCCAGGTCGCACCGATGCAACCCAGGAATTGACCGACATTGAGTCATTCTCGTTCCTGGAGCCGTTCGCTGACGGATTCCGTAACTACCTTGGCAAGGGCTCAGAGCGCCCCGCTGAAAAGTTGCTCGTTGACAAAGCGAATCTGCTCACACTCAGTGCCCCAGAAATGTCGGTACTCGTTGCCGGAATGCGTTCAATGAACGCAAACTTTGATGGTTCAAAGGTTGGCGTTCTCACCGGTCGTCCAGAGGTGTTAACCAACGACTTCTTTGTCACCATGACCGACATGGGGACTCAGTGGAAGCCGGTCGCAGAAGACACTGAGACCGCAGACCTCTTCGAAGGAACTGACCGCGCAAGTGGTGAACTCAAGTGGATGGGGAGTCGGGTTGATCTTGTATTCGGTTCAAACTCCCAACTGCGCTCAATCGCTGAGGTCTATGCAGGTAGTGACGCACACGGCAAGTTCGTCTGTGACTTCGTGTCCGCGTGGAACAAGGTCATGATGCTCGATCGTTTTGATCTAATGTAGATAGCTTTTTACAGGGCGCCGTGAGTTGAATACTCACGGCGCCCTGTTATTTTCACCGCCGGTATGCTCTTGTAGTGAGTTTCAATCCCGAACTGCGCGCAGGTGATGCTGATCGTGATCGAGTGATTTCTGTGTTGACCGACAGTTACGCCGAAGGTCGCTTGACCAATGATGAGTTTCAAATACGTGTTGATTCTGTCCACGCTGCGCGCACCTTAGGTGAACTTAGTGCACTGATTGTTGATCTACCGGACGCGAAAGCTGAAGTCGATGTTGCGCAGACCAACACAGTCTCGCTGCGTAAGCGACGCAAGGATTTGCGCGCCGGCTGGACTTCTTGGCTGGGTGTGGGCATTTTGGTGAACGTAATTTGGGTTGCGACTTTGATGACGCAAGAGGGCAGCGCGCCCTACTACTGGCCCATCTGGGTCATGGGACCTTGGGGCGCCGGAATGTTGATTGCAACAATCAGTAAACCTAGAGATGAGACTAGCTCTTAAGCATCGAGTTCTGGTTCTTCATCCGTTTCGATTACTGTTTTGGCACCGGCAAGAACGCCAACTGCTTTAAGTCCATAGGCAACAAATGGACCCACGAGCACAGCAAAGAGAACAGTCCCAATTCCCACCGTTCCACCAAGGAACCAACCAATTGTTAAGGCGCCAACCTCAATACCCAATCGCACCCGGGCCACCGGCCAACCAGTTTTGAAGTGGATTCCGGTCATCATGCCGTCACGTGGGCCAGGTCCGAGGTTGGTGGTGAGGTAGAGCCCGCTGCCAATTCCTACGCAGGCGATTCCCGCGATGACAACTAGGAGTTGCACGAACCTATTTGTTGGATGCGGCAGGATAGTGCTCATCACTTCAAGAGCGGTGGCGATCACGATTGCGTTGGCAATGGTGCCAAGTCCAGGTCGTTCACGAAGTGGAATCCAGGCAAGTAGCACGAAAATACTAATCATGAAAGTGGTCACACCAATATTGAGACCGGTTCTGACGTTGAGGCCTTGGGCGAACACGGTCCAAGGCCCAACTCCAAGGTCGGCGACGATCAGCAGCGCCTCACCGGTACCGAAAATCCACAGCCCACCAATCAGGACAGCCAGGGTGCTTGGCTTGGAGCTCCAGCGTGATTCCGATCGCCAGTGGGTAACCGGCACACTGCGTGAAGGTGTGAGGAATCTTGGTAAAAATGCCATTTTTGTTTCGTGAACTCCCAAGGTGGGTTAGGTTGTTACCGTGTTGTTATCAAAATATGGACGGACTGTACGGGGAATAATTGGGTTGGCGCTAGTGGGAACTCTAGCGACCGCATGTGGTGGAGGCGGTGACACAGTAGCCACTTCCGCTGATTCGCCGAGTACCGTTGAAGTCACTGGAACCCAGCAACTCATGATCGAGCAGGAGATCACGGTTCTTGATCAGAAGTTGGTCTACCCCAAAAAGGGCGTGGCGCAGGTTTCCAGCATGATCACAACACTTGAGCCAGGACAGGAAACCGGTTGGCAACTCCACCGTGTACCCGTATTCGTATACGTCCTCAGCGGTACCTACACGGTTGAATACGAAGCCGGAGTTACCAAAGAGTTCCCCGCCGGTAGTTCAACGATGCAGGCGATTAAGACTAATTACAACGGAATTAATAAAGGTGAAGACTCTGTTCAACTACTCACGGTGTTCATGGGTGCGAAAGGCAAAAAAAACACTGTGATGCGTTAGGCCGGTCGGTGGTCTAAATCGGTTGCGGTTGCGAGTTTTCCAAGTTCAATGTGAACCGCGTCGTTTCTCCTGAGATAGTTCCTAGCCCCAATGTCGCCGGCTAAGTCGGTGATTAGTGCGGCCCAATGCTCGCGCCCAATTATGACCGGGTGGCCTATTTCATTTTTATACGTGGATTGGATGAGCCGACCGTCGTGCCTGATAAATTCAAGGAGCGCTTCGGTATTTAGCCCAATGTGATCCACGAGAGTGATTACTACTCGATCCACGTGGAGTTCCTTTGTGGTGAGGTACTCAAGTCCCGCACGCAGGCTGGAGGCCATGCCGGTTGCGTAGTCGGGGTTTTCAATCACCGTTGCTTCTGGGATTGCGCCGACCCAGGCACCCAGCACAACAAAGACTTTGACTACACCGGATTCACGCAGGATTCGGACACTGCGATCAACGAGCCGTTCGCCCTCGAATGGGAAGGGCGCCTTTGGCCCGCCGAATCTTTGACCACTGCCGGCGGCGAGGACTAGGCCGGCAATGCTGCCTGAATCAACTACTTGTGAGGTAGCAGGTGACGAATTGGCCATACTCCACCATAATGAATGAATTATGCCAGCGATTGTTCACCTTGCCGAAGTAACCGAGGCCCCAATAAACGCCGAAGCGGTGAAAGCCTTGGTGAGCGATTCAACAACCGGAGCCGTCGTCCTGTTTAGTGGTGATGTCCGCGACCATGATCACGGACGTGCAGTCATTTCTTTGACCTATGAAGGACACCCCACCGCACAGGCAGTTCTGGAAACCGTTGTTAAAGACTTTGCGGCAAAGTCCGATGTCACCGCAATCGCTGCCGTTCACCGGATTGGTGAGATTCCCATTGGCGAAGCAGCATTAGTAGTTGCGGTTGGTAGTTCACACCGGGGTGACGCTTTTGCTGCTGCGGGCGCTTTAGTAGAAGTGATTAAAGAGAAACTACCGGTATGGAAACATCAATTTTTTTCCGATGGAACTGATGAATGGGTGAATTGCGCGTGAGTGAAACCAAACAACTCGTTGACACTTACGGTCGGGTGCACCGCAATTTGCGGGTCTCGCTCACTGATCGTCCTTAACCACCAGAGAATGGCGGTACTATGTCAATTCTTTGATCGACATTGACCTCGCAGTCACCGTCTTTGCCAAATGAGTGGCCGTCGACAATAAATGAGCACTGCGAGATCACTAATGCTAGGTCAGGTACTTGTTGAATCAACTCGGTTTTGAGTTGAGCGAGGGTGCTGGCTTCAACCGTGAGTGAACTTTGCTTCGCGGCATGACGCGCAGCAGCATAAAGATTGACGGTGATGCTCAACGTGGGGCTCCTGGGTGAATTGGTCCGTGGGTCTGGGTCAGCGATTGGCCTCATCCGCCCCAGCGGTGCTGAACAATCTCGGCGCAAATGCTAATCGCGGTTTCCTCCGTTGTGCGAGCGCCAATATCTATTCCAATTGGTGAGTGGATGCGCGTCAGTTGCTCATCGGATACTCCCGCTTCCCGCAAACGCGTGATGCGATCCTCATGTGTTCGCCGTGAACCCATTGCACCGATATAGCCAGCCTTGGTAGCAAGTGCGACTTTGAGTGCGGGAACATCAAATTTTGGATCATGGGTGAGCACGGCAATCACCGTTCGCTGATCAACTTCTTGTTGTTCAAGCCAACGGTGCGGCCAGTCAACCACTACTTGATCTGCATCTGGGAAACGTTTTGTTGTGGCAAAAACGGGGCGGGCATCACACACGGTCACCACGTAACC
>JBDNFH010000187.1:0-47397 GCA_041689915.1 Candidatus Nanopelagicales bacterium
CTGGATCGCTTGCCGGACGTAGAAACTTTTTGTCCGGCCTGTGCGCTGGGCCAAGGCGTCCAGGCGTGTTTCCTCCTCGGCTGTGAGGCGCACCGTGACCGTCATTGCCCACCCCTTGTGTAAGACATGTACACAGCGTATTCGCCCACTGGGCATAACACAACCGGAGCGCTTTTCCCCCAAAGATTTTTCACTGCGTAAGGATTGGGGTCTAAGGAGGATCGGTACCGGATCTGGAGTTAAGCCGCGGGTCTGGGCTTAGTTAAGGGGACTTGCCCCCGGTTTGGTTGACACTTGGGGTTGCTGGTTTTATTGGCCAGTTTTCGGACCGAATTGCGAGTAGGAATGGATAACCTCGAGTTGTAGATCACTCTCGGTGATTCGATCCAGAATGTCGGCCGAGGAGTTACGCACGGCAGTGAAGATGTCAAGTGAATTCTCGATCGGGAGCTCGTGGTACCCGAGTGCGGGAGTTTGTGCCCACAATCCTTCGTCGTATCCACTGATTGTTGAACCTGGTTCGGCAAGGATTCGGCGCAGGCGGGCGTAGCCTTGGGCTTCGCTGTCGGCGACGTGGTGAATTACTTGCCTTGCGGACCAACCGTCGGGGGGTGCGCAATCAATATTCTCCGTAAGTGACGTCATCGACTGAATTGAGGAATGTGTCAGACATTAGTCAGCACCGAGGTCAAATGAGGCGCGCTCAAGCAGTGCTTCGTCGGGTGATTGCGGAGTTGTGGTTTTTTCAACGATTGCTTTTGCGCCGCCTGGTTTGAGAGTGCCTACCAAGTTCACATGGCTGTCGAGGAGTTGTCCTTGGCCCGCGTAGAGCTCCAATTTGCTGCGGGTGTCGGCAATATCAAGATTGCGCATGGTGAGTTGACCAATGCGATCGGTTGGACCAAAAGCCGCGTTCTCGGTGCGCTCCATGGAGAGCTTGTCCGGGTGGTAACTAAAGGCTGGGCCTTCGGTGGTGATGATTGAGTAGTCGTCACCGCGCCGCAGTCGCAAGGTGACGCTGCCGGTCACGGCTGACGCGACCCAACGCACCAGGGATTCCCGAAGCATTAATGCTTGCGGGTCAAGCCAGCGGCCTTCATAGAGAAGTCTTCCAAGACGGCGACCCTCTGCGTGGTAGTTGGCGATTGTATCTTCGTTGTGAATTGCGCTCAGTAGCCGTTCATAGGCAATAAAAAGTAGTGCCATGCCGGGCGCTTCATAGATGCCACGCGATTTAGCTTCAATGATTCGGTTTTCAATTTGGTCGGCCATGCCCAGACCGTGGCGACCACCAATCGCATTCGCTTGTTGAACTAAGTCCACTGGCGAATCAAATGTGGTGCCATTGATATTGACCGGACGGCCTTGAACAAATTCGATAGAGACGTCTTCGGAGTCAATCAAAACATTGGAATCCCAAAACTTAACGCCCATGATCGGATCAACAATTTCCATTGAAGCATTGAGTTGCTCGAGGTCTTTTGCTTCATGGGTTGCGCCCCAAATATTCGCATCCGTTGAATAAGCCTTCTCGGTGCTGTCGCGATAGGGGAGATTGCGTTCCTTAAGCCATTCGCTCATTTCATAACGCCCACCAAGTTCGGTTACGAATTGCGCGTCAAGCCATGGCTTATAAATCTGCAGCTCGGGATTAGCCAGGAGGCCATAGCGGTAAAAACGCTCGATGTCATTGCCTTTGTAGGTTGAGCCATCGCCCCAAATGTTGACACCGTCGTCGAGCATTGCTCGAACAAGAAGTGTGCCGGTAACGGCGCGACCTAAGGGAGTGGTGTTGAAGTAAGTGCGGCCGCCGGAGCGAATATGAAATGCCCCGCAAGCGATCGCGGCTAGGCCCTCTTCAACCAATGCGGACTTGCAATCAACGAGTCGAGCCTGCTCGGCCCCGTATTTGCCGGCTCTCCCAGGGACTGAGTCAATATCGGGTTCGTCAGCCTGGCCAAGGTCAGCGGTATAGGTGTAAGGAATTGCCCCATGTTCGCGCATCCAGGCCACGGCAACGGACGTGTCTAATCCGCCGGAGAAAGCGATTCCAACCCGTTCACCAACGGGCAAAGATGCGAGAACTTTTGACATGGGGGCAACCTTAACCAAGTTGAAATATCTGTTAGCCAAATGCCTTTGAAACCAAGTGCTGGCTTACATGTCGTGCAGAATGTTTGCAAGTTCGATCAGCGAGATGACATCTATTTCTTGTCCGATCGGGTAGTGGTCCGTGCCGGGGTAAACAACGTACGTGTGTTCAACCCCCAGGTCTTCCCGTGCATTGTGAAAACCTTGAGTGAGTTTGGGCGAGGTGGAGTTCTTAACCTCAATGGCTATTTTTGGAACACCTCCTTTGACAAGGACAAGATCCATTTCTGACCCGTGGTTAGTTCGGTAGTAGTAGGTTTCCCAGGAAGTTCCACGGGTGTTGGTGGCAAGCGCCGTCGTGAGGGACTCAACCACGAGTGATTCGAAACTGTGACCAATGACCGGGTGTCCGCGCAGTTCCTCCATGGTTTCAATTGCGAGCAAAGCGTGAAGAATGCCGGTGTCACGCACAAAAACTTTCGGGCTCTTAACTACCCGCTTTGCAACATTGGTTGTCCATGGTCGCAGGAATCGCAGCATTCCCAGATCAACCAATAAATCGAGGTAGCGGGACACGGTCGAACCAGAGACTCCAAGGGAGGTGGTAAGGGACGCAACGTTAAGAATTCCACCAGAATTATGAGCCACCATTTGCCATAGTCGTGCGAGCGTTTCGACCGGTAGCCGCGGAGCAAACATCGGGATGTCCCGGTCGAGAAAGGATCTAATGAAGGACTCACGCCACTGCAGGCTTTGTAGATCACTGTTGGCAAGCAGACTGTTGGGAAAGCCCCCTCGTAGCCACGTGGCTTCTTGACTGATATCGGCGCTGTGAGCCTCAGCCGGAGTGATTGAAGTCAAATCAACGTAGGCCAACCGGCCGGCAAGGCTTTCACTCGCAGCTCCTACTAATTCCAATGAAGCAGAACCCAGAAGCAAGAAAGTCCCATGTTGCGTACCGCTTCGGCGTTGTTCGTCGATTACGCCGCGCAAAATTGGGAAGAGCTCTCGGTTTCGTTGGACTTCGTCGATGATGACGCGCTCGCCTGATTTACTCCGCAGATAGGCATCGGCGTCGGTGAGTTTCGCAGCATCGGATGGGCGCTCAAGATCCAAGTAGGTGGTAATTGTCCCGGCGGATTCAAGGGCAAGCGCGAGAGTCGTTTTACCGATTTGGCGCGGGCCTAAGAGCGCGACGGCAGGGAATAATTCCAATTGATAGGTCACTAATTCCTGCGCCCAACGGCTAATCACCGTGAAATATTACCATGACATATCAGATTTACACGGTAAATGCCGGATCGTTGCACGCGCAGGCGCAGACTCGTCCATTTATGAGTTCGTTGATGGGTGGAAGTTTGAATGTGCGGGCCTACGCGTGCTATGTCCAGGTATTGCAACCGGTGTATCAGCACTTGGTGATACATATCATTACCGCAAGCAATACAAGAACTTGCTTGATCTACTGCCGTGGTCACCGACCGAGCAGGTCGAATATATTGCTGAATCCCAAGTTGCCTATCAACTAAATATTGAACTTTTCGATGAACTGGGGAAACTGTGCGGAGTTATACCGCGAACGGGATTGATCGCCAATGACTTTTTTCCGGTGAGCGGGCACATGGGTTGGCTCACAATCTGTAGGTGCTTGATTTTCTATGAAATTTTGAGGACCAACTTGCCAAGGTTCTCGCCGGTGAAAAGTCGATTGAGTGTTGCGGGGAATGCCTGAACGCTGTCTTCGACAATAGTTTCAGGGGCAATGATATTTCCTCGGGCGATCCAGGTTCCTATGCGGCGCTGGGCAACACTGAATTGTGATGCGTAATCAAAGACCAGGAAGCCGGTCATGGTGGCTCGCTTAACCAATAGGTTCATGTAGTTACTGGGACCTGGAGTTGCTTCGGTCGCGTTGTATTGGGAAATCGCCCCGCAAATCACGACTCGAGCACCGAAGGACAGATAAGCGAGGTTGGCATTGAGGATTTCGCCGCCAACATTGTCGAAGTAGATGTCAACCCCGTTGGCGCCGACAGTTTTGAGGGCTTCACCGAGTTGCTTGCGTATTCCAGCTTCTTCTTTGTAGTCAATGCAGTAGTCAAAGCCGAGCGTGCTCGTAACGTAATCACACTTTTCCTTGCCACCGGCGATTCCAATCACCGTGCAGCCATTGATCTTCGCGATCTGACCAACCATGCTGCCAACAGCTCCAGCCGCGGCTGAAACAACTACGACATCACCGGCACGTGGTTTACCCAATTCGAAGAGGCCAAAGTAGGCGGTCATGCCGGTCATGCCCAATGCGCCGAGGAACGTGGAGAGAGGTGCAAGATCTGAACTGACAATATTGACACCGGAGCCATCGGAAATTGCTATTTCTGTTGCACCAAATGTTCCGACTACGTGAGCACCGACTGGGAAATTGGGATTAAGGGATTCGGTAATTGTTCCCACGGAGCCTGCGCGCATGATTGCGCCAAGTTCTACCGGGGGCAGGTAGGAGGGGCGGTCATCAAGCCAGCCGCGCATTGCGGGGTCAAGGGAAATGTATTCAATGCGGACCGCGAATTCACCGGGTGCGAGTGCGCGGAGTTCTTCGGACTCAATTGCCCAGGTGTCGGTGCTGGGGATTCCGGTTGGACGTTGGGCAAGACGGACGGCACGAAATGAGGTCATAGGCTCAAGTAAACCCCATGGACAGACGTTGTGCCCAGGTTTTGCTGCCTGTGCGGGTTATCTGGCGGCGTACTATCCTGCAGTATGCCATTAATGCCAGGAGAAGTTCCGTCAAATTTATTCCCTATTTTGGGGGCAGGTCGCATTGTGATTGGCGCTGGACTAGATTTTGCACCCAGTGGTTTGGCCCGAGGATTGGGCATTAATCCGCACGCAGCCCAGACTTCGCTTTGGTTGACTCAGATTGACGGGGAATCCCTATGAGCGAGAAGCTCCGGATTGATTTGTGGTCAGACGTAGTCTGCCCGTGGTGCATGATAGGCAAGGCGCACCTCGAGCAGGCAATTGAGCGCACCGGTATTGACGTTGACATTCATTGGCGTGCATTTGAATTGGACCCCAATGCGGTAGTTCAGTGTTCAGGGACCATGGTGGAGAACCTTGCGGCGAAATACCGCATGAGTGAGACTGATGCGAATTCTATGGTGAACTCCATGACAGAACGCGCGGCAAGCGTAGGACTCGCATTTAACCTTCGTGATCAATTGCCCACTTCGACACTGGATGCGCATCGAGTTATTCAAGCTGCTTCGGATCATGACGTGGATCTTGGGGGCTTGGTAGCAACTCGGTTTGCAATGGGGGCGTTGCGTGACGGGTTGTGCGTGAGTGATCCAGTTGTTTTGAGTCAATTGGCGGTTGAAGTGGGAATGGATGCAGGTGTTGTCCAGAACGTGTTGAGCAGCGATGCTTATCTTGATGTTGTTCGAGCTGATGAAGTGAGTGCACGTGAAATTGGTGCAACCGGGGTTCCCTTCTTTGTGTTTAATGAACGGGTAGGGCTTTCGGGAGCACAACCGCCGGATGTTTTGATGCAGGCTATGAAGCAGGCAAGCGACATGGTAGGAAGTGAACTCTGATTTTTCGGGTAGTGACGGTCAATGTCAACGGAATTAGAGCAACAGCGCGACGTGGCGGGTTGGAGTGGCTTGCCGAAAGTGGTGCAGATGTCATCTGCCTACAAGAGGTGCGCGCTACCACCGATCAGTTAATGGAAGTGCTCGATTCTTCCGTACTTTCGGACTGGAAAGTCAATCACGCGCCGGCTCCCGAACTGGGGCGTGCTGGCGTTGCCGTGCTCTCGCGTGAGGTCCCAAGTGCTGTTCGCATTGATGTCAAGGTTGCCGACATCGACGGTCAGGGACGCTGGATCGAATGCGATTTTGATTCCGGGGTTGGCCCCGTGTCCGTGGTGTCCACCTACATTCACTCGGGTGAAGTTGATACGCCCAAGCAGGTCGCCAAGTTTGCATTTCTTCACGGGGTTGACAAGCGTTTGGCAACTTTAGCTCGCTCGGCTAAGCGCAATGGACGTGAAGTATTGGTCTGCGGTGATTTCAATATTGGGCATCGAGAAGTTGATATTAAGAACTGGAAAGGCAATCGGGGTAAGTCAGGATTCTTGGAAGAGGAGCGCGCTCACCTTGACGGTTGGTTTGCCGGTCATTGGACTGATCTGGGTCGGGAACTAGGTGGCGAAGGGCCTGGGCCCTACACCTGGTGGTCCTGGCGGGGCCGGGGATTTGATACTGATGGCGGCTGGCGGATTGACTACCAAATCGCAACCCCAGAGTTGTCTGCGCGAGCGCATACTGCGGTCGTGGGGAAAGCGGCGACTTACGACGAGCGCTGGAGTGATCACGCGCCGCTTACCGTTGAGTTTCGGTGAACCGTTCAAGTTGAGTGCGTTTAAGTGCGCGCACTGCTTGACACACTCCAGAACCCGGTGGGCCGGTCGGCTGGACAGTTGGATACCCCTGGGGGTATAGTTCCTCTCAGAACCTAATGAGAGGGAAATGCTGAAAATGAGCAATGTGAAGTCCGCCGGAATCATGGATCTACAAGCCGCAATTCTGCGAGGCGAACAGGTAGTGGATGTCCGCGAACGTTATGAATTTGATGACGGCCACGTCCCTGGCGCCGTACACATCCCTCTGAGCATCATTCCCCTTCGGATGGATGAACTCATGAAAGAGGAACCGGTCTGGGTGATTTGCGAGTCAGGGAATCGATCCTTTCAAGCGGCTGATTACCTCACCCGGCACGGATACCCCGCCATCAATGTTGAGGGTGGGACCTCAGCATGGCGGGCCAGCGGCCTCCCCGTTGAAAAGTAGGAACTTCACACTTCGGCAATTTCATTTAGAAAAAAATTTGGGCGAGAGGAACAGCAGTGACATCAACGAGCGCACCACACGTAGTAGTAATTGATTCAACCGGACTGGGAGATCGCAGTTATGTAGTTCATGACGGCGTAACTGCCCTCGTTGTTGATCCCCAGCGCGATATTGATCGAGTTGAGGCGGTGCTCGCCGAACACGGCCTAAAAGTAACCCACGTAGCCGAGACCCATGTTCATAACGACTACGTTACCGGTGGTTTGGAACTCGCTCGTAAGCACGATGCCACCTACGTGGTTCCCGGCGACGTTGACTTCGCTTATCTGGGTGAGTCATTTGTGCAAGCAGTCGTTGACGGTGATTCGTTCAAGGTCGGCGAATTTGATGTTGACGTTATTCACACGCCTGGCCACACCCCGCACCACATTGCATTCGCTGCTTCACAAGATGGACACTCAGGTGCAGTCTTCACGGGCGGTTCAATGCTCTTTGGCAGTGTGGGTCGACCTGATCTGGTCTCACCTGATCTCACCAAGAAGCAGGCGCATGATCAATGGAAGTCAGTTCAGCGCCTTGCAACTGATTTGGCCGGTGACACCGGTGTGTTTCCTACTCACGGGTTTGGTTCATTCTGCTCGGCAACCCAAGCTGCTGGTGGGTACGAATCCACAATCGGCAAAGAAAAGTTGGGTAACCTAGCTCTGACCCAAAACGAAAGTGACTTCGTGGAAGTTGTTCTAACCGGATTAGATGTCTTCCCCGCGTACTACGCACACATGGGACCGGCGAATACTGCAGGTCCTGCTGACGTCAATTTAGAAATGCCAAAGCCGGCGGACCCAGAAAGTTTACGTGCGGCAATTGCACGTGGCGAGTGGATTGTTGACCTACGTTCGCGCGAAGTCTTTAGCCAAGGACACATTCCTGGCTCGGTTAACTTTGACCTTGATGGTGCTTTTATTAACTACCTCGCCTGGATGATGCCCTGGGGTACGCCCGTGACATTGGTGGGCGCAACCACGCAGCAGCTTGAAGCGGCAATGCGTGAACTCGTCCGTGTCGGGATTTCAACACCAAAGGCGCAAGCGGTTGGTGACCCGACGTTCTGGATGACTAACGGTGAACTTCCTGCAGTCACCCGTCGGGTTGATTTTAACACCATGAAAAAAGAATGGGCCGCAAACCCTGACGCAATGGTGATTGACACCCGCCAGATCTTGGAGTGGGAGGCCGCCCATGTTGATGGAACAGTGTTCATACCTTTCTATGAAGTAATGGATCGACTCGACGACATTCCAAGGGATAAGGATGTTTATGTGCACTGCGGTTCGGGCTATCGGGCAGCTGCTGTTGTCTCCATGTTGGAGCTCTTCGGCTACGACAATTTGATTCACGTTGACGACAATTTCGATAACGCCGCCGAAGCTGGTCTTCCCATGGTCTTAGAGAGTGCAACCAGTCGCGAGCCAGGTTGGACCTGGATTGCCTCACGGGCCAGTGTGCATGAATTCAATCCTGATGCTGCTCGGGTCATGAACTAATCTCGCGTTTTTTACTTGCCTACCTCATGGGCAATTGTCGTTGGGTATTGAGCGGGTAGTGCGGTGAACTTGATATTCCATTCACGACCGGTATTCTGATTGGGATCGGCGAATCAGTTGCAGACCGCGTGGCGCGCTCGCCCTGGCGCAAGTCATCCAGAGCACGTGGGCTCAGCGGTTCAGTGCCTTCCGAACTGTGCTGACCTTCATGTACAGCGAGAGGTCGCCATCCGTGTCGGTGGTCTTGAACCCGTTGCGCAGGTAGAAGTCGAGGAGCCCCGGGTTATCTGCGTCAACCACGATCACCTTGCCACCACCAGCGTCGGCAACGCGGATGACTGTCTCGAGGGCTTCACGTAGCAACAGGCGACCCCATTGGGCGTCCTTATCGGCATGCAGGTCGACATGCACTGCAAGCTTGCCCAGTTTCCAAGCGGGCACGCTGTGGGGCCAACCCCGGGAGAAAGATGTGGGGGCCTGGTCGCTTACGATTTGGGTGGGGTTGATAGTTAAGTACCCGACTACTCGATCCAGGTCCTGTGCTCGTTCGATCAGGAGGTAGACCGCGCAGACTCCAGCCTTGACCGATGCGGCGGCGTGCCGGGCCAGCCAATCGTTGTATGTGGCGTCGCCGCAGTCGAACTCTTCGAGTTCGAAGTCCGCAGTGAAAGTGACAACGTCGTAGGTCGGGTCGCTCACCTGGTGATGCGGCGCGGCAGCGTGGCTAACGTGTGCAGTTCGGGTGACTCGTCGGCGATATCGATAGAGGCCATCATCGAATCGAAGATCTCCGGATCCATCATCGTGACGTCGGACTGCGCGATGACCTTCAGTGCGGCTGCGCGGATGGCGTCCGATATGAAGATGGTTTTGGTAACGTTCAACCGATCGGCGGCTTCGATGATGAGGTCTCGCAGCTCGGCGTCAATTCGGGCCTCAAGCCGGGCCTTAGGGCGCGCATTGGTTGTCGCAGTCATGTGATGATCACCTCCATCGGCCAAGTGTACGGCAATTGTACGGCATCAGCAATGGGACGCGTTGACTCACAAAAAAATGTGCGCATACCAGCGCGCCTCACGGACTATGTTGTGATCGCCGGTAAGCCCGGGTGATGGGACTGACGACGGGGCAGCAGAAGGGCAGTGACAAAAGGCGATCGCGACGCGTTACCGTAGGGCGAGCAGGGCCGAGAAGGGCCTGATCCTGGATGAGTTGTGCGGGCCTCGGCGGACTGTACTCACCACTCCCCGGTCGAATAGCCGCCTGAACCCACCCACGGATGAGTCACAAGAGCCAAAATTTTGTACCGAAACTTGATACCGAGATGAGAAATTGGCCGACTTGTTCTACGGCTGAACTATTGGAAACTATTCGCATTGCACGTGAGATCCTTCCCGCGAGTATCCATGTGTAGGCGCCCCCAAATCTCAGTGAAGATCTAGCGCCCTGCTCGAGTCCGGAATTGACGACCTCGGCGGAATCTCACCGATTACGGGCTCTTCAGGGTTAACCGCTTTCCCCAGTTCGTCGGTCGTTCCCAATAGGCTAGCCACGTGAGTTTGGTGAAGTCGAAACAGCGCGTGGCTGATCACGGGGAGGTGTTTACGCCGCCCGAGTTGGTCGAGGCAATGATCGGCCTGGTCCAGACGGAGGCTGAGCGCATCGACTCCCGCTTTCTGGAGCCGGCGTGCGGCTCAGGAAACTTCTTGGTTCCGGTGCTGCGACGCAAGCTCGCCACCGTCGACGCCCGCTACGGCAAGAGTGACTTCGAGAAGCGTCACCACGCCCTGCTGGCGCTGATGTCGATCTACGGCATCGAGCACCTCGCCGACATCTTCGAGACCGTTATCAACAAGAGCGAGAACGTCAAGGCCATGAAGAAGGAAAGGGGTGACGAGATCATTCCCACGGAGAAGAAGGAGCTCTCTGACGAGGAGAAGGAGTACAAGTCGAAGCGGAAGCAGATTCAGGAGAAGTTGATCAAGTTCGCGACCCGGATTCCCGCGTTCATGTACCTGACCGATTTCCGCGATAACACCCTCAAGGATGTCGTCACCAAGCTGGAGCCTCACCTCTTCAGGACCGTCACTGGCCTCACGGTCGACGACTTCAACCTGCTGGTCTCGCTCAACGTATTCAATAGCACGCACATGAATCAGGCGGTCTTTGCCTTTGGCCGCTACGAAAACTCCTCTCTGTCCTACACCGGCATCGACAGCCACCAGGATCTGCGGCACTTCGACCTTTATGACACCGTACTCGCGCGCGAGGCATAGGAGGGATCACACTTCATGGGATTTGTTCCTCTGCCATTCGTGCACATGGCTGCACCGATTTATTTACAGTATGGTGCACGGCAATTACTGCAGGCTGGTGTCAACGACCTGGGCGGCACCTTGATTCAACGAACGACGGTGTACCGACGCATTGAATCGCAGTCGGCCTTACCGGTGGTGGCCTAATGCCAAATCATTTTCTGGGAACACCGGCAACGGCGCCGGGGCCATTGGGGCCGGAAATGCTCAGGGATTTCGCACTCATCCGGCGCAATCCACTTGAGTTTCTATTTAAGACCTGGCGCGCGCATGGAGACGTGGTTCAGTTTCCCATTCCTAAACCCCCGACCTATCTGGTGAATTCACCTGTTGGTGTGCGACAGGTGCTTGTCAACAATGCCAAGAGTTACGACAAGTCCACCATTCAATACCAAGCGCTCTCGTTGGTAACCGGTAGTGGTTTGCTCACGGCAAACACCGATCTTTGGCGTGAGCGAAGGCCAATCATTCAACCGGCATTTCACCAGAAGGCGCTGGACAATTTGATCTCGGTAACGCAGCGGGCTGCTGACCGGATGCTCGCTGACTTTGAGGGTGATGTAGCAGGAACCGTCACCGATATTGATCAATTCATGTTGAATGCCGCCCTTGAAGTTGTGGGAGAGTTTCTTTTTGGTTCTGATCTGAGTCACGACGCGAACCTGATCACCGCTGCAACACTTGAAGCACTTGAAGTTGTGATTAAGAGAGCACGCGTTCCGCTGTCACCGCCCCGGGCAATTCCAACTCCGGGGAATCGGGTTCTCAAGCGAAGCCTGCGCACGTTGGATGCTGCAGTGGCTTCAATTGTGAGATCCCGCAAGAGTGTGGACACAGGTGTTAGTCCCCAAGCAATATTGAACCTTGTTGACCTTTTACTTGCGGCAAGCTCAGATTCGAGGATTGATCTTGATGGCATCCGCGATGAAATCGTAACCTTCATTATTGCTGGACACGAGACGGTTGCCAGTGCGCTTTCTTGGTCAGTAGCGTTATTGGCCGCGCAACCAGAAGTGCAGGGTCGAGTTGCGGAGGAAGCGCGTGCGGCGTCGGGTCAGACTCTTGATTCACAGCTTGCGAAAATGCCGTACACCCAGGCAGTATTTAATGAAACCCTGCGGCTCTACCCGCCTGCCTGGTTGATTACGCGCAAAGCATTAGTCCCAGATTGCATTGATGGACACGACATTCCCGCTGGTGCGTTGGTGATCACCAGCCCCGCACTGCTGCATCGACACCCAGGTATTTGGAATGACCCGGATTTATTTAATCCAGAGCGATTCGTGGGTCCCCATCCGCGAGAGAGTTTCATTCCCTTCGGTGCTGGATTGCGTCAGTGCATTGGAAAAGATTTTGCCTATGTCGAAGGGGTCATTATGTTGGCGAGTTTGTGTGAACGAATTGAGTTCAGGTACCCCGCAGGTGTTTGTTTGCCGGCGAGTGATCCGCTGGTGACTATTCGACCGGTTGGTGGCGTGAAGCTGCGGATTACCGGCCGTGCGTGATGTAGTCGACGAGTGCGGCTCTCTCGGTCTCAAGTTCACTCAAGCGTGCTTTCACTAAATCTCCCATACTCACGATTCCCATCAATTCACCGCTGTCGGTGGTGATCGGAATATGCCGAATGCGTTGTTCGGTCATAACAATCATGAGTTCATCAATTTTTGCATCCGTGGGTGAAACAAAGACCTCACTGGTCATGATGCTCGATACTGGTTCATCCATGATTGACACGCCGCCAGCAAGGGCGCGCACGATATCACGCTCAGAGACGATCCCAGCGATTGTATTTCCGTCAGTGGATACCACGAGGGCGCCAATGTTGTGTTGGGACAAGAGTGCAAGCAATGCCTTTACGCTGCGATTGGGTGTGACCGTGACAACATTGGAGCCCTTGTCTGCAAGGATTGTTGAAATTTTCATGTTTGCCTCCTGGGTGTTTTACTTAGTGTGGCAATTCTTTAGCACTATGTCTTGGGTTTGAGTAAGTTCAAGCACTCCTGATGAAGGGAGCCATTTGAGCACACAAGTGACGGATGAACTTCGTGGTCGAGAATTGGTAGGGCCGCACCATTGAATTGGGAAACGACTCCGCCGGCCTCGGTGACAATAGGCAACAGCGCTGCGTAGTCGTAGAGGGCGAGCTCTGGTTCAGCGCTGAGATCAACGGCGCCTTCGGCGAGCAAGGTGTGCGACCAGAAGTCTCCGTACGCCCGTTGGCGCCAGGTAGCAGCTCTCAAGGATTCGAACTGGTCTTGATTCCACCCTGATTGATCCGAGAAGGAAAATGAAGCGTCAACTACTTTTTGCACGGAACTTACCTGAAGTTTTCTGGGGGATTCACTTCTTAATTCGAGAACCCAGGCCCCGTGACCTATCGTTGCCCACCATCTGCGACTCAACGCTGGAGCGCTTACTAATCCAAGTGTGATTTGGTTGTTATCTCGCAAGGCAATCAAGGTTGCCCACACGGGCACACCGCGGACGAAATTCTTGGTGCCATCAATTGGATCAATGATCCAGGTGCGCTCGCCGTGGGTTGTTTGAGCGAACTCTTCGCCGATCACACTGTCCTGTGGATAGTGCTCGGTAATGAGTTGACGTAGTTGTGTTTCCACAGCGAGATCGGCATCACTGACGGGGGTTAAATCTGGTTTCTGGGTAACATCAAGATCAAGTGCGTTAAAGCGCAAGAGCGAAATTGCATCAGCGCGGTCGGCAAGGAACTGCGCGAACTCGAGGTCGTCCTGGAATTGACTCATTGCACGCTAATTGCAGTATTTCCGGCAAGCAGATTTTGCATTGACTTTACTCGTTCAAGCACTATCGGATCGGTGATGTTTATCAGTGCGCAGTCGGGTTCATTGTGGCTGCAGGCGCGTGGGCAATCCTCGGTGTAACGCATGAGGTCAGGGTAGGCATTGATGATAGTTTCGCGAGAGACGTGAGCGAGCCCAAACGATCTGATTCCAGGGGTATCAATCACAATTCCGTCAGCCCCCGGTAGCGGAAATGCGATCACGCTGGTTGACGTGTGCTTGCCCTTGCCGGTGAGGTCATTGACCGTTCCCGTAATCCGGTGTGCATCGGGTGCGAGTTCATTGATTAACGTCGACTTGCCCACTCCAGAGTGACCGAGCAGAACACTCGTATGTCCCTGCACAAATTCTTTGATTGAAGTGGGTGCGATTCCGCTCGCTATTACAAAG
Source organism: Candidatus Nanopelagicales bacterium (assembly GCA_041689915.1). Taxonomy (GTDB): domain Bacteria; phylum Actinomycetota; class Actinomycetes; order S36-B12; family S36-B12; genus UBA4592. The sequence continues at coordinate 14,013 of JBDNFH010000187.1, forward strand.
ATCGGAATGCCGAGCTCCTGGTACACATTCACTAGTTCGCGGGGATCCTTCAAGTCTGATTTGGTTACCACGAGAAATGGGGTGACCCCTGCATCCATCGCTGCAACGATCGCTCGGTCAATGAACCCAATTCGGGGTTCGGGGTTCACTGAAGCAACGACAATTCCAAGCAAGTCAGCATTGGCAACGATCACGCGCTCCTGTGGATCGTTGTCATCTGCGGTTCGCCGAAGTTCGGTGGATCGAGGCTCCCTTCGAACAATTCGCACCTGGTGGTCAATCCCGCCGTCTGGATCTCCCACCATTGCTACCCGGTCACCCACGACCAAACCTTTTCGACCGAGTTCACGGGCTTTGACAGCGTAAAGAATCTGGGTATCACCCTCGGGGTTCACCGTGAAACGTCCGCGATCAACCGTTGAGACCGAACCGAAGAACATGTTGGCGAAACTGGGGCGATCCTTTGTGCGCGGTCGCGACTTCGATTTGCCCGGTCTTATCCGAACGTCGTCTTCATCGAGGTTATGTGCCTTCACTTATTGAGCAGTTCTTCCCAGCGCGGCACAAAATCGGGGAGGGTTTTCCCCGTGGTCTCAATATTTTCCACGGTGATTCCAGGGACCCGCAGTCCCAAGATCGCACCGGCAGTTGCCATGCGGTGATCCTCGTAGGTGTGAAAAGTGCCGCCGTGTAGTGGTGCGGGAAGTATGCGTAGTGCTGTCGGCTCCTCAATAACGTTGCCACCGAGGGCATTTATTTCAGTGGCAAGTGCACTAAGCCGGTCGGTTTCATGTCCACGTAGATGCCCGATCCCGCGAAGATAAGACGGTGTTTCCGCCAAGGCGCATAGGGCCGCGACGGTGGGGGTAACTTCACCAATATCCGCGAGGTCAACGTCGATTCCCTGAATTTCACCCGTACCGCTAAGGGTGAAGACTCCAGATTCCCGGGATATTTGAGCACCCAAACTTTCAAAAACTTCGGCGATCGCAGCTACGGGTTGTGATGAGTCGGTTGGCCAATCGGTGCAGGTGATTTCGCCAGATGCAATGAGAATAGCCGCGAAGAAGGGGGTTGCATTGGAAAGGTCCCCTTCAATTGTTAGATCCACACCATTAATATTTTGCGGGTTTACCTGCCAGGAGTCCTGGGCGAGCGTTGATCGGCGAACGGTGACACCGTGTTGGGCAAGTGCTTTAATCGTCATTTCAACGTGGGGCAGGCTGGGCACAGCCCGGGCATTGCCAAGGTCGGCTGGTACGTGACGGATAGTGGCGCCCGCATCACAACGGGCAGCGCTGAGTAGCAATGCCGAAACAAATTGGCTCGACTTGGAAGCATCAAGGACTACTTCACCACCACGAACGTGTCCATTGCCATGAATCAGGAATGGGAGTCGCCCCCGATCTTCGACTTCAACGCCTAAATCTTTCAGGGCTTCAAGCAGCGTCGCCATTGGGCGCTTGCGAGCTGACGCGTCACCGTCAAAATAGGAATGGCCATGTGCGAATGCAGCAACCGGCGGAAGAAACCGCATGACGGTCCCCGCGAGACCAACATTAATCACAGTTGGTGAGTCCGCTCCAGCGCAAAAGAAATGCGGGGTGACGCAGAGGTTGAGGTTCCCGGCGGAGTCTGGACCAAGTTCATCTATTTGTACGCCCAGGGATCTTAAACCGTCCATCATGAGAACCGTATCCCGAGCATCGAGTACTCCGTGCAGGATTGACGGCGAGTCAGCGAGAGCACATAAAACTAACTCGCGGTTGCTTAAGGATTTTGATCCAGGCAGTGTGATCGTGGCATTGATTGACGTACTTGCCACGGGAGCTGCCCAGTCGGTCATAGGTGCAGTCTTTCACTTGCATCCTACTATCTGCACATGTGTGGTCGATATGTCTTAGCCCAAGACCTGAGTGTGCCCGTTAAACAGTTTGACGCAGATCCGCAGGCGTCGATTGCGCATGCCGGGCTTCGCGCCACGTCCGGGTCTGGGCTTTGGTCGCGTCCTTGCGTGGCTTTTTTGGTGGAGCGGTGACCTGGCCGGGATAGCCACGGGCCAAACCGCGGTAGCCGTCGTCCATCTTGATGGCGACATCGGGATAATCGACCAGGAGCCCGTCGATGCCCTCGCCTTTGATGGCGGTCTGGTCATGCATCCGCCCGGGCCGAAAACATCCTGCCCGCAAAGTGCGGCCCTGGGGCCCGGTGATCTCGGTGAACTTGAGCGTGTTCTGTTTCTTCTTGCCCGAAACGATGGGCATGGCCACCCGTCACCAGGGCGATAGCCCGACCAACTCATGGAGAATTGCGACTAGATCGCTGTGTAAGAACGTGACAGCGTGGTTATCGCTACGGCACAGAATCCACCACAACATCACTTCGAGAAGGGAAAGTCATGGTGAATATTTGGGCCGGCATCGACGCGGGGAAACGTGAGCATCATTGTGTCGTGATCGAGGGGGACGGCACACAGTTGCTTTCACGATGCGTCGCAAATGACGAAGAGACCGTCCTGGGTTTGATCGCAGAGGTGTGCGCACGTGTCGATGGTGGGCAGGTGACGTGGGCCATCGATTTGAATTCGAGTGGCGCCACCCCGGTGCTCACGTTGCTTGCCGATCATGATCAACACGTGTTCTATATTCCGGGCCGCATTATTCATCATGGGGCAGCTGGAAACGCAAAATCACCAACGTGGCGATCATCCGGTCGGTCAACACCAAATCATGGTCCGGTCCACCCCCGTTCCCAGCACCAACACGCGGCAATCACCAATTGCGTACCAAGTCGTAAGTGCAGAGGCGGTCGACGCAGCCCGTGATCTCATGGGGCTGGCGGACACCTTCGACTAGGAGGCAGTCCAGTGCAGGTATCGCGAACTGGTGTTCCCCCGCGACCCCGATGTGCAAGGCGGCTCGGTGGACACCAACCGGCCTTCGAAGACATCATCCGGGCTAGGGTACTGCTCGTGAGCGTGTGCCTGCACGGCGCACTGAAGGGCGCAGATTCGCAGGATGCGGGACACTTCGCGTCCATCGAACGCAGTATCGGAAGGGAGTGATATGTCCGAAGCCGAAGGGTTGTCGGTCTACTTCTACGGAGTGGTCCGGGGGGACAACTCCGGTCCCCTTGACGGAGTAACGTCCATTGACGGTGACGTTCCGGTCTATGGCATCGCCTATCGAGACCTCACGGTCGTCGTCAGCGACGCTCAGCAGACGCGTTACGAGGTCTCCAGGCGGAACGTGCTGGGCCATGAGGCTGTCGTCTCGACACTGATGGAGCGGTTCGTCGTCCTCCCGGCTCGCTTCGGCAGCGTGCGCAAGCGCGACCAGATCGCCAGTGAACTGCTGGAGACCTTCTACGAGCAGTTAAGTATGAACCTCGATCGAGTGGACGGCATGGTCGAGATCAGGCTCGTCGTACACTGGACGGAGATGAAGACTGTCATCGCAGAAGTCGTGGCCGCGGACCAGTGGTTGAAGGGGGTCCGCCGCAGGCTGGCTGTGGGACGGGCCTCTCAGAACATGAGGCTTGACGTAGGCAAGCGGGTCGAGCAGGGCATTGCCACTAAGCGATTCAGCGAGGCTGCTGATATCGTCAGCGGTTTGAAGGGCTGCGTCGCCGAGGACGGGGTACACCGCAACGAGACTGGCGAGGAGACGAGGGTGCTCGACGCGTCCTTCCTCGTGCACCGTGATCACGTCGACGACTTCACCGAGGCGGTGACCGCCTACGACGCCCCCGTGGACGGCCGCTACCTGATGGCGGTCGGCGCTCCCTCCGCCCCGTATTCGTTCGCCCGGCAACTGGAGTCCGCGTTCCTTAGACCGAAGTTTCGTGATCTTGGGTAGCTGAACGGCGTGTTTCGCGGGGGATTGAGTGTTTTCCGGTGTTTTGGTTCTGTCTACTTGCTGGTCAAGGCCAGCGGCCAGGTCCCCAATGCGATTCTCATTATGACTGCAAGTTTTCTGGACACCTTGTCGGTGATTTTTGTCATGCCGCGGTTGCGGTTTGGTGGAACTCTGTGAGTGCTTCTGTTGGCGTTCGATAACCGTTCGAATTCTCATTCCGGCAGCCGGATACTACGAGTGGAAGCGCCCAACCAAAGATCCGTATTTCATCTCGCCACCGGTGGGTGACCAGCGCCCCATGGCGATGGCAGGGCTGCTCTCTGAAAGTGTGATCGACGGGCAGGCGGTGCCCACGTGCGCAATCATCACTTTGGCGGCCCAACCTAATCTTGAATCAATCCACGACCGAATGCCGGTCTGTATTGGCGCCGCAGATTGGGATGCGTGGCTTGATCCGGCGATAGATGTTCAGGTGGCATCGGACTTGTTAGTTCCTCGTGCCGACTTGCGAGCTTTTCGGGTTGATCGAGGCGCAAATTCGGTGCGAAATAATTCGCCCGCGCTGATCGAAGAACTCATTGGAGCGGACTAAGATCGCACCCATGCATGTTGTCGCCGAAATGGTTGCCTCCGTCCACTCCTTAGAGGCCGCGATCGGAGACCAGGTTTCACCCGGTGACACCCTTTTGGTACTTGAATCCATGAAAATGGAGATCCCAGTTTTGGCCGAAAGCGCAGGAGTTGTCAGCGAATTTGCTGTAACAGTAGGCGACGTTGTCAATGAAGGCGATTTGCTCGTAATTTTGCAATGAGCGAATCGTGTACGTGTATGGACCACGTGATTGGTAATATTGCGAAACGTGAGTTCACGGTGAGTTCAACTGATACTGCGATAGCACTTGGGAGTGGCTCGGTAGACGTCTTAGCAACTCCAATGGCAATTGCCTGGTGTGAAGCCGCAACCACAGCTGCGGTAGCACCTGCGATCTGCAGCGATTGCACAACGGTGGGATACAAAATCGAGTTTTCACATCTTGCACCGACATTAGTGGGCGAGCAGGTTTATGCGACTGCGCTGGTTGAGTCCATATCCGGTGACCGCATTGTTTTCGCTGTCGAACTGTGCAATGCGGATTCGCAGGTGGGCAAAGGAAAAATCAGCCGGGTGCGAGTTGACCGCAACTCCTGGGCCTAATTAAATGCCAGTGGTCGTGCGTGGGTAGGCAACTTCTGGGTCGGTCATCACATTGACCAGGTAGGGGACACCCGAATTCATGGCCCGGTCAAGGGCTGCACCGAGGTCGGAGATTGACTCAACTACTTCACCGGCGCCGCCAAGCGCACTCACGACTTGGTCATAGCGACTTGGTTCAAGTTCGGCAAGGACGTCGTATCCGTAGAGGAAACGCATTGGGTGGCGCTCAAGGCCCCAACCGGCGTTATTTCCCACAACGATTGTGGCCGCGACTTTGTGCCGTACGAGTGAGTCAACATCCATGAGTGAGAACCCGGCGGCGCCATCTCCGAGAAGGACAACGAGCGGGTCACTTGGAAAAGCTTTACCCGCGGCAAGTGTGTAACCCATTGCGGTTCCCAGGGCACCAAAAGGTCCCGGGTCAAGCCAACGACCAGGTTTTTGGGGCTCAATGAATTTCCCAGCAAAGGAAACAAAGTCCCCGCCATCACCGATCGTGATTGTGGACTCGGTGAGTCGTGGAATAAGTTCACCATAGATTTCTGCCGGATTAATTAGTTCGCCATGTGTGTTCATCAATTCCAGATTATTCGCTCTTGTAGCTGCGCTGCGCTGCGTTAATTCGTCATTCCATGCTTGCGTGCCGACCGGTTTCGAGAGGTGTTGCGCAAGGGTGTTCATGAGTTCAGGTAGGTCACCGGTAATGCGAATTGCTTTTGCTAAGAGTGATGCGCAGGGATCATCGGTAATAAAAATTACTTGTGCGTCACCGAAATCCCCGTAGCCGAGCCTGAAATCAAGTGGTGTCCCGGCAACTAATACAACGTCAGCATTGGCAAGGGCATAAGAGCGAGCGGGAGTTACCAAATGGGAATTGGTGGGTGGAAAAATTCCCCGCGCCATGCCATTGACAATCACTGGGATATTGATCGCTTCAACGAGTGCCCTAAATTGATCCTCCGCTCGATTCTGCCAAATATCACCACCAGCAATAAACACGGGACGCTGGGCCGCGCCCAGTGTTTCAAGTGCCAGATCTAGTTGAGACAGGTCTGCCTGAGGGGTCGTGATACTTGCCAATTGTTCGGTAACGATTGGCGCAGGTGTAAAGAGTTTGTCCATCGGGACGTCGAGGAAAGTTGGGCCTTGGTGGGGTGAGAGTGCAATTGCGAATGCTTCCTCGGTCAGGTGTCCGACCTGTTCGCATTCGTGCGCCGTTGTTGCCGATTTGGTGACAGACGCAAATAGTGGTGGCTGATCGAGCTCCTGCAGTGCGCCCAAGCCCCACCGGAAATCGGGGGAACGACCGCCAATTGCGACAACCGGTGCACCGTTAAAAAATGCGCTGGTGATTGGTGTTAAGAGGTTCGTGACCCCTGGGCCAGCAGTTGCTGCAACAAAGCCAGGTGTGCGGGTGAGACGCGCCGTTGCTTCGGCAGCGAACCCGGCGGTTTGTTCACTCCGGGTGTCAACGAGCGCAGGAGCGTGTGGTCGTTTCTCACATGCGTCATACAGCGGAAAAATGTGGGCGCCGGAGAGCGTGTAGAGATGCTTAACCCCGTATTTTTCGGCGGCGGCGATCACCTGGTGGCCGGCCGCAGGTATTTCGTCGGTGCTCATGCGCTCACGTTAGTGTGTGCGCGTGGGGCACGTAGCCAAAACTTTGCAGGAGCGCACTGAGTTGCCGAATGAGGCAATCGCGGTTCTTGAATCACTTACGTCCAGCTGGTCCTTATTAGCGGACCTCGCATTAAGTGACCTAATCCTCTGGGTTCCGACCTGGAATGACGGTGGGATGGTGGCTGTTGCCCAGATACGCCCGGCAACAGCACCGACAACTTTGGCGCACGACGTTGTTGGATCTTTTGCGCCAAAGGGCAGGTTCCACTACCTCGACCAGGCTGAAGCATTAGGTAGGGCGACTATTCTGCGTGAAATTATTGCGCCACTTTCCCCCATGGGAGTTGAGGCAATTCCGGTGAAGTGGGGAGAGCGGGTGATTGCCGTAATCGCCCGTCATTGCAGCGGAGCGCCACGTGTTGCCGGTCAACTTGAGCAGGTGTATCTAGAGAGTTCTGACTCAATCTTCACCATGATCTCGCAAGGCCAGCCTTGGCTGCCGGAATCACTTGATGGATTAGATCGTTGGGAAATGCCCCGGGCAGGAGATGGTGTTCTCCGGCTCGACGAATCGGGGATCGTTAACTTCGCCAGCCCAAATGCAGTCAGTTCCTTTCGTAAAATGGGTTTGGCAATTGACCTGGTGGGGCAGCGGTTTTTTGAGATTGTGAAACGGATGAGTGTGTCACCTGCCGGAATGTCCCAACCTTTGGTCAAGCTTGCTCGTGGTGGTGCTACGGCCATGGCAGATCTTGAAGGTGATGGGGCAACATTGATGTTGGCTTCGCACTACCTTTGTCCAAGGCCGTCAGTATCGGAAAATAAGCAAAAAAATCACTGCACGGTCATCGTTATTAAAGATGTCACTAACCTGCGAGAACATCAAAAGGAATTGCTGTCAAAGGATGCGATCATCAAGGAAATTAATCATCGGGTTAAGAACAATTTGCAAATGGTGACGTCAGTTTTGCGTCTGCAAAGTAGGCGAGCGGAGGACCCCGCAGTCAGGGAAGCACTGGGTGATGCTCAGTCCCGCATTGGAGTGATTACGGCAATCCATGATTCGCTCTCACATGAGGGCGCGACTACCGTTGATTTTGATTCACTGGTCGAATCTTTGCTTGGACTGATTCATCATGACGGCGTGGAGCTGGCAACCGTGATGCGTGGTGGTTTTGGCACTTTGAATTCACGGATTGCGACTCCGTTGGCCATGGCCGTTTCCGAGTTGATTCACAACGCTGTAAAGCACGCTGGAGCCACTGAAATCTTAGTGGAGGCCAAGCGAGAAGTCGGCCAACTAAATGTCGGCGTTAGTGACAACGGGATTGGAGCAACCCAATCCCCAATGCCACTGAGTGAGTTCCCCAATTGTGGCCTTGGATTGACGATCGTGTCAGATTTGATTGTTGGTGAACTCAATGGTCAGGTGCGAATTGAGCCGCAGGATTTGATCGGAAGTGCAGGATGTGGAACACGCATAAGTATCAAGATTCCGATTGCTCGGCGAGACGCTCGGGGCTAGGCAGATGTTCGTGCGCGCAGCCGCGCATTGCGACGTTTGAGTGCACGGCGTTCGTCTTCACTGAGTCCACCCCAAACACCTGAATCCTGGCCGGTCTCAAGAGCCCAGCGCAAGCAGTCGTCTACGACAGGACAACGACGACAAACGGCCTTGGCCTCTTCAATTTGGACCAATGCAGGTCCGGTATTGCCGATTGGGAAGAACAACTCAGGGTCTTCGTCACGGCAGGCTGCCTCGTGGCGCCAGTCCATGCGGGATCACTCCATCTGTGCTGGTGTGCTGGGTTCGCCAGCACTTGTGAATGCTTTCACGTGCTGGCTTCCACGTGGGTGTGAAGGTTCGCTTCACTGGCCCACGGGGGAAGGCGGCCAGCCAGTCAAAACAAGGGCAGGCATAGATTCGCAGACCTTGGCGCCAGGTACAAGTGGAAACGGCAGAAACTTTGTCAGAAGTGCAAATTTTCGGTGTTGAATGGGTCACATATGGGTTAATTGTTCTAATTATCCGTTTTAGCGCACTTTTTTCACAAAGGCGCAATCACCTGGAGTGCATCAGGATGATGGGTGAATTGGACTCGCGAGACACTGCCGAGGGCCTCACCGTCTATTTGAATAGGAACTTCGGGATTCGCTTGAACCGAAAAGGCATGCTGATCATGCCAACTGGTGTAAGCGCTTGCCGCAGTCGCGCGCCGCGATCGTGCAATAATTCGGCGGGCCGCGCGAGCGGTGGATAGTGGGTCAAGCTTGCGCACGATAAAGACATCGAGGCCCGTATCAAAACTGGCTGCAGGATTGGGATCCAGTGCCCAGGAGCCAAAGAAGGTCCACGGTGAAGAGTTCTGCACGAGAGCCACATGGACGTGGTCAATCGTGGCTGTACCAGGGCGAGAAATATTTATTGACGCACTGTGATTACTGCGCCGGAAATATTCTCTCACCGTAGTTCCGAGATAGCGAAGTGGAGACGCATTTACTCCCTTCTTCCGATCTTTGTCCATTGCCGCGATGATCATTGCGTCAAGGCCAATACCGGAATTGGCAGCGAAATATCGACTAAATCCCTCGCCATTTGGTCGCACTGAAACAGCAAGCCCCAAACTGATCGAGCGAAAACTCTGCGCTCGGCAGCTTTCCATGATCGCGCCGGTTGCTTCAACCGGGTCGACGGGGAGACCCAATGCACGGACAAATACATTGCCGCTCCCGCCAGGAATCGGCGCGATGGCCGGCTTGGGTTTAGCAGGATTCGCAAACATGATTCCGTTAATCACTTCATTGACCACACCATCCCCGCCAAGAGTGATTACTAACGGGATCCCGGACTCAACCGCGTACTCGCCGATGGAGTGCGCGTGGCCCTTATGAGTTGTCATAGTTACTTCGAGGTCCAGGTCATGTGAAAGCGCTCGCACAATGACGTCAATAACCCGTGGAGATGTACTCGTGGCATTGGGATTGGCTACCAGTAAAGCGCGCACCGTCTCACTCTACGCTGGCGGATCATAATTGGGTTTTAGCGTTAGGCTGGTGAGGTGGTAAGCGAGGCATCAGTCATTAGACGGCTGCGTATTCTTGGGGGCATGAGTGGTGTCCAGGGTGTCTTTTATCTGGTTTACGCCATCTTGGTGGTAGTCGGGATAGCGCGATTTGGTGTGAGCGGACCAAGTGAAGTCGCCAATACTCCAGGAGTAATCTTGGAAGCAACGATTTTCCTCGCATTTGGCCTGGGCATGGTCCTGGTTGCATGGGGGTGGTTCGCATCCAAGCGTTGGGCGAGGGCGCCATTTCTGCTCGTACAGTTGCTAGCCCTCGTTGTCAGTGTCCCGCTGACCGGTGCCACCGATTTATTACAGCAATTAGTGGCGATACTTGTAACTCTTGCGGCAATCGTTGGAATAGTTATTGCTTTCACACCAAGCGTTACTCAGTATTTACTTCGTGACGAAGCTGCTCCAGAATTGAAGTGAGACGCCGTGAAATCGCCATTTGATTCATGCCGAGTTCTTTCGCAATCTCACCTTGTTTCTTTTGCTCAATAAAGCGCATTCCGAGAATTTTTCGATCAAGTGGAGTGAGCAGATCAATTGCCGGTCGCACTGACTCCCATTCGTCAATGAAGTCGTATTCGTTCTGGGTAATGGCAACGTCAATGTGGATATCGGGGTCATTCAAAGATGCGAAGTGAGTGCTTTGGTTGGCCTGCAAGGCGTTGAAGATCTCACTTCTTTTGAGGTTCAGGCAACTTTCAAGTTCAGTGAAACTGGGCTGCGCATTGTTTTGGGCAACAAACGTATCTTGTGCCGCTCGTATGTCGCTGAGATTTGATTTGACGGACCGGGAGATCCGAATTGTTCCGTCATCACGCAAGAAGTGGGAAAGTTCACCCTTGATCTGTTCACCTGCGAAGGTCCCGAAGGATACATTTCGATCAAGATCAAATTTCTCTATTGCAGTTAGCACTCCAATGGTGCCGATCTGCACTAAGTCTTCATAGATCTGAGGGTCACGTAGTCGAATGAAATGTCTAATCAACCCTTGATGCCCTTCAATAATTTCACTCTTGATTGCCTCTGCTCGAGACGTAGTCACATCGGGTGACCGCAATTCAAGAATGAGGTCGTTAACCGCCCCCGCGCTGAGCATGATTACATTGCACTTTCGACGGTGAGATTTACGTGGACTTCACCGTTTTGGAGGAAGATGTCTAGATTACTTGTGATTGCAGAAATGATTACCCACGCATATTCCAGGGTCTCCGGTAAATCAGGAAGTTCGGACAAGAGGCAACGTGCTCTGGCTCGAAGGTGCAGGGCTCCTGGTTGCGCTTCCCAATCAAAATAGAGTGAGTCATCTGGCTGTGCAAATTTCATTAAAATATTTGCTGCTTCGTCGCTGGCAAGCTGACCTTCATCAAGGGCGTCGAGGGTTAGATCAGCTTTTGCCCCCACCACCATGGCAATTTGCCGAATCACTCTGAGGTACTCGGGCTCGTTCGGAACACACAGTGAGACGTCCGTCATGATCGTGATGTCTTTCGTGCTAGTTCGTTGAGGGCATCACCGGCAACGCGGTAGGGGATCCATTCGGTCAGAGCTTGTGCACCTAAATGGTCGTACACCTTGCGCGCACTTTCATTCCAGTCGAGCACCCACCACTCAAAACGTGGGTACCCGTTGTCTTGGCAAATTTGTGCAAGGTGGGAGAGCAGGGCCTGTCCCACGCCACTACCGCGGAATTCGGGGCGAACGTAGAGGTCCTCTAAGTAGAGGCCATGCTTTCCCAGCCACGTAGAAAAATTCTTGAAATAAAGGGCAAATCCAGCACTTTCACCATTGACCTCTGCCAGGACTGCAAAAATGGACGGGTTGTCACAAAAGAGCGCAACTTCAAAGTCGGCAACGGTTGCGATGGCCTCTTCCCGAGCGCGTTCAAACTCGGCAAGCTCACGGACCATGTCAAGGATTGCCGGCACGTCTTGATTGAGTGCTGACCTAATCGTTACTGCAGGCATGTTGCCTTTCTTGGTATTGACCGTGAAATCACGGTGCTCTCGGCACTCATACTCGTGTTTGCTAATGATCATTGGTAACGGGCCTCAATCTAAACCGGAAGTGAGAAGTTGGTATGGGATTTCCAGGAAAGTTTTATTGAGCGGGATAATCGCCCTTTGTTAATTCATTTGCCAAGGGTGAGGTCGTGACGGCCACGCCAGAATTTGGAAACTACCGGCACATCATCACTCTGGACAAATACATAGCTGATTCCCAAAAGTTTCGGCCTTGGATTCCTAGATTGAAGGGGATCCAAGGCCGAAACTTTGTTGAATCTAGTCAGGGGCGAAATTACGCCTTCTTGGTCTCCCAAAAAACTGCTGCAATTTCGTCAATCTTGCCGAGGAGTTGATCTGCAACCGCGACATCAACGCTTCCCTTGGTACCACCGGCACCGGCAAGCTTGGTTGCTTGGTTGAATAGTTCATTGAGATTGGGGTACTTCTCAAAGTGTGGTGGCTTGAAGTAATCGGTCCATAGAACCCAAAGGTGTTCCTTGACCATGTGTGAGCGGGCTTCTTTGATCGTAATTGCACGGGCTTTGAACTCGGGGTCATCTGAGGCATGGAACTTCTCCATAATGGCTTTGACTGACTCAGCTTCTATCCGAGCCTGTGCGGGGTCGTAAACGCCGCAGGGAAGGTCGCAGTGAGCGTATGCGGATATTTGTGGGATGAATTTCTCAACTAGCAGGGCTCCGAAATGCTTAGGCACGTTTTGCTCCTATCGTGTGGGTGACGTGGGATCGAGATGGACTCGACCATCTAACTCTAGCCTCGATGAATTTTTGTGCAAGATGCAGCAGGCTAATCTGGGTGCATGGCACTGATCGCGCGGTTGATACCAATTTTCCGGGTGAAGGTAATCGGTCCATCGATGCAACCGGCCTTAGAAAATGGTCAAACATGCATTGCAGTGAAGGGCCACTTTTTAGCCAGACCAGGCGCTATCGCTGTTTTCACTCACCCACGGCGCCCAGGGTTAATCGAAGTAAAGCGTCTCGTGCATAAGACAAACGGGAAGTGGTGGGTTGCCGGTGATAACGAGTCTGCGAGCACTGATTCACGGGATTTTGGTGCGATTGAATCTGCATTAATAAGAGGAATCTTGATCAACAAATAGCGGCTTAGTCCGTCTCGAGGTCGTCGAGTCGTGCAAGCCAAGTTGCCATGCGATCAATTGCGTTCTCACAAACTCAGGATTTAGGTTTACAAACTCCAAGAATCGCTCGGCCAGCCAGTCAAAAGTGACTTCTTCTTCTCCTCGGCACCACGATCGGTGTCATACATCGTTTATTACCAATTCGCTAGTTGAACGCTGACTCAACGAGGGCCTTTTGGTCCTCTTCATGACGTTGGTGCGTTCCGACGGCGGGGGCGGAGGAAGCAGAACGTGACACGCAGGAGATGCCGCGGTTAATCAGACCTGGGACGCTGAGAGCAATGAAACTCCAGGCGCCTTGGTTAGCGGGTTCTTCTTGGACCCAGCGCAAGTCCGCATCCGGGTATTGTTTGGCCATTGCTGGCAAACTCACTCCGGGGAGTGGGTAAATCCGCTCAAGCCGCACAATTGCGGTGTCGGTGATGTTGTGGGCTGCGCGGTAGGCGAGCAGATTAAAGTAGACCTTGCCCGAGCAAATAAGCACTTTTTTTACGCCGGCTCCAGTGAATTGCGTGTCGGGGATGAAGGGCCGGAAAACACCGGTCGTAAAGTCTTCGCTAGTGGAGACGGATGCTTTTGACCTCAAAAGTGATTTAGGCGTGAACACTACGAGCGGCCGTGAAAGCCGGCCCAGTACTTGCCAGCGTAAGAGGTGAAAGTAGGAGGCTGGGGTGCTGGGCACTGCGATTGACATGTTGTCCTGCGCGCAGAGCTGAAGGAAGCGCTCAATTCGACCGCTGCTGTGATCGGGTCCTTGTCCTTCTTGACCATGCGGGAGGAGCAAGGTGACCGACGAGCGTTGGCCCCACTTCTGCTCCCCAGAGGAAATGAATTCGTCAATAATCGTTTGCGCGCCATTAACAAAGTCACCAAATTGGGCCTCCCACATGACAAGTGCGTCGGGGCGGGCCACCGAGTAGCCATATTCAAATCCAAGTGCAGCGAACTCACTCAATGAAGAGTCGTACACGTATAGTTTTCCACCATCGCGGTAGCACTTCTTGAGCGGCTTGTATTGCCAGCCCGTTTTCTTGTCAACAATCACCATGTGTCGGTGACCAAATGTTCCACGACGCGAGTCCTGGCCGGCTAGGCGAACAGTCCGACCTTCCATGAGCAGCGATCCCACGGCGAGGGCCTCACCCATGCCCCAGTCAATTGTGTTGTCAGAAACCATTTGGGCGCGACGCTGAAGTTGAGGCGCAAGGCGTGGATGGACATTAAAACCTTCGGGCAATGTCAATTGAGATTCAATGACAGTATCAATCTGAGCCTGGGTGATTGAGGTATCGACTTCCTGTGAAGGCGTTTGAGGTACTAGGTTGAGTTGGCCCGTTTCAATGATGGCCTTTGCGCGTTTGCTGAATTCACTCTCGGGTTCGTCGATCCGAGTTTCTTGGAAGATATTTTCGAGTTGCACTTGGAAGTGCTTGAGTGCTTCCTCGGCCTCTTCGAGTGTGATGTCTCCGCGACCGATGAGTGAGTCTGTGTAGTGCTTACGAACTGATCGCTTGTTGTCAATGATCGCGTACATGAGTGGTTGGGTTAGTGAAGGATCGTCGGCTTCATTGTGTCCGCGTTTTCGGTAAGTGACTTGATCAATTATCACGTCCTTGCCAAAGGCTTGACGGTAATCAAAAGCTAGCTTGGACACGAAAATGACCGCCTCTGGGTCGTCACCATTTACGTGAAAAATCGGCGCCTGGATCATGCGAGCAACATCAGTTGAGTAGACCGAGGACCTGCCGTAACGAGGTGAGGTTGTGAAACCAACTTGATTGTTGACGACTATGTGAATGGTCCCACCGGTGCGGTATCCCTGCAACTGCGAGAGCTGCAAAGTTTCAGCCACTACGCCTTGGCCGGCAAAGGCCGCATCACCATGAATAAGGACAGGTAAAATGTCATGTCTGCGATCAGCGGGCAATAGATCTTGCTTTGCACGCACGATTCCTTCAAGCACTGGATCAGCAGCTTCAAGGTGAGAGGGATTGGCAGCGAGATAAACCGAGGTGTAGGCACCTTCGGCAGAAACGTACGACCCGGTCATTCCCAAGTGGTATTTAACGTCACCGGAACCTTGGACAGAATTCTCTGCGTATTCACCTTCGAATTCACGGAAGATTTGTCCGAATGATTTACCGGCAATGTTGGCAAGAACATTAAGACGTCCACGGTGTGGCATGCCGATTGCAACTTCGAGGATTTCATTATTGGCCGACTGGGTCAGAATCTCGTCAAGCATGGGGATCAGCGATTCGGAGCCTTCGAGTGAGAATCGTTTTTGGCCTACATATTTTGTCTGTAAAAAGGATTCCAGCGCTTCGGCTTCATTGAGCTTTCGGAGAATCCGAAGTTGGTCGGCGGGATCGGGTTTTACGTGCGGCAGTTCAACTCGCTCCTGGATCCACTTGCGCTCTTTTGGATCCTGAATATGCATGTACTCGATACCCACTGTCCGGGTATACGAATCTCGAAGGACTCCAAGAATTTCACGCAATTTCATAAGTGGTTCCTTGCCGAAACCGCCGGTTGCAAACTCACGATCTAAATCCCAGAGTGTTAACCCGTGGGAAAGAACGTCAAGATCGGGGTGCATCCGTTGGTGGTACTCGAGGGGGTCAAGGTCGGCCATGAGGTGGCCGCGAACACGGTAAGCGTGAATTACTTCTTGCACCCGCACGTTTTTATCAAGATCCGTCTCGTGGCTGGCAGAGATGTCAAGCGCCCACCGAATGGGTTCATAGGGGATCCGAAGGTCCCGGAAAATATTGACGTAGAAATCTTCCTCGCCGAGAATCAAAGTGTGCATTTTGCGAAGGAACTCACCCGACTGGGCGCCTTGAATAATTCGGTGATCATAGGTGGAAGTTAGAGTTAATATTTTTGACACGGCATTGCGAACGATTGACTCATCTGATGCACCTTGCCACTGGGCCGGGTAATCCATTGAGCCAACGCCAACGATTGCGCCTTGTCCTTTCACCAATCGAGGAATCGAGTGATTTGTGCCGATTGTGCCTGGGTTAGTCAAGCTGACCGACGTTCCCGCAAAATCTTCAACGCTGAGTTTATTCGAGCGAGCGCGGCGAACAATGTCTTCGTAGCTGGCCCAAAAGGCTGCGAAGTCCATGTCTTGGGCACCCTTGATGTTGGGGACGAGGAGTTGACGTGTGCCATCTGGTTTAGCGACGTCAATGGCCAAGCCAACATTGATATCAGTGTTGAGTTTGACCGCTGGTTTGCCATTGAATTCTTCGTAGGCGTAGTTCATTTCGGGTTGAGCTTTGATTGCCTGCACCATGGCGTAGGCAATCATGTGAGTAAAGGACACCTTTCCACCTCGTCCGCGGGCAAGGTGGTTATTAATGACAACTCGATTGTCAAAAAGTAATTTTACCGGAAGAGAACGAACACTCGTTGCTGTAGGAACACTCAAACTTTCTTCCATATTGGTTACCACGCGCGCAGCAGCACCTTTGAGTCGCTCAATGTTGCCTGGCGCAGCAGATGGCGCTTCCGATTTGGTGGGAGGCGCTGAATCTGGGCTGGGAACTGGCGCAACCGGTGTCGGAAGTGGCGTGCTGGGAGTCATCACCGCATGCGGATCCTGGGGTGTGAACCCATCAAAGAAGTCCCACCAGGCTGGGTCAACCGAGTTCCGATCGTGCAGGAATTGTTGATATAACTCGTCAACGAGCCAGTCATTGGGTCCAAATTGGTCGGGAGGCTCAGTAGCCACGGTTTTTCCTCTCACAGGCGACCTAATTGCGACACAAGCCTATGGCGCATAGTTCATCGCCGTTTGTGAGGGTGCGAAAGTCATCAATGTAGGTAAGTCTTCATTCCATGAACAGTGTTGATCGAGGTGTGGCGCTGATTTGGCAGATACCTCGGCCGTTTCACTCCTGCGCGAGCGTCTCGGGGCCATTGCCGAACCCGAGATTTTGGTGTGCTCGGCTGGAGTCATGAGTGAAAAAATGTCGAAAACCTTGCGATCTACACCAGATGAGTGGAATCGGGTGCTGGGCATCAACCTTTTTGGAGTCGTGAACGCTCTGGCAAACTTTGCGTCACCAATGGTTGCGGCCCGCTCCGGCAAAGTGATTGCACTGTCAGCCTGCTTAGGACGGTTTAGCGGGCCAGGAACAAGTGGCGGGCTGGCCCCCTATCGGGTGAGTAAAGCTGCGCTTAACGCATTGATTCGCAATTTCGCAGCGGAAACCGGATGGGGTGCTCGTGGACGTGGTTTGTCCCAATCATTGCCGAACTTCAATGGGTGGGCCCAATGCTCCTAGTTCGGCAGATCAGGGGGGCAGAAACCGTCTCCTGGCTTGCCCAAACCGACCTAGTGGGACGGGCGCAAACCACAGGCGAGGTTGACTTTCCTCTTACCGGGTTGCTCTGGGAGGACCGGCAAATAATTCCTTGGTAGCCGGTTGATTCGATCCTCATGGCTTGTGCTTATCCTTATAAAGGCGCAATCGCGCATTCCGGTGCGACCACCAGTGTCAGAATGAGGGGAAAAGTATATGCGTCGCTCTTGGCGGGCAGTAGTCAGCGGAGTTGTTGTGGCGGGTGCTCTGTTATTACCGGCGCACGCCAGCGCGTTCGAGAGCATTCTGTCCGCACCAGCGATTATTTCGGTGGCCCCGGGTGCGAGTGCAACAACCCTCGACGTTGTGTACGCTGCCAAGGTTCCCGACTTGACCCAAAATGCTATCAATCCGATCTCCTATCAAATTTCCGTCGACACGGTGAATTGGTATTCATGCCCCGAGCTGGCCATCGCAGAGAGCACCGTCGCGGGAAGTTCCGTACCAGGTATATGTCCACTCTCTGGCTTGACTCCGCTACGCAGCTACGGCATCTACATGCGATCTGCTCAAGGGCAAGCATTAAGTGCAGTCGTGGGTCCCATCGTTGCAACAACTCAACCTCCTATTGGTACTGATCCAGCCAAGCCAATAAAGCTTCCTAAGAAACGCCTTTGGGTGAGTGCAAAGTTCATTGCTGCAAGTAACTCACTTGGCGTTGATGGATCTAAAGTGAAAGTCGGCGTGGGTGTTCTGCCCAAGATTGTTTTCACGAAGAGCATCACTAATAAGAAAACAATTGAGGAGAACTTGATTGTTTCAGCGCAGTTACCTAGCGGGAAGTTGGTTCCAGTTGCAGGCGCATGGGGTTGGCTCAGTGACACGTCTGCAGTGTTCCGTCCGAAGACTTATTGGCCTG
This sequence comes from Candidatus Nanopelagicales bacterium, assembly GCA_041689915.1. Lineage (GTDB taxonomy): Bacteria > Actinomycetota > Actinomycetes > S36-B12 > S36-B12 > UBA4592. The sequence continues at coordinate 32,159 of JBDNFH010000187.1, forward strand.
GGAAGGCAACAATTCGTATTGTTTCGCTGCTCGGCAGAACAATTCTTGGTACGAGCGGGTCAAAGTCGCTCATTGGTTACGCGAAACTGAACACAACGTATTCCTTTCAAACGGCCCGTAAATTTATTGCCAAAGTTGATGGCAATACCAAAAAAATGAATGTCTTTGTTGACGGTGCCAAGGTGCAAACTTTCAAAATTTCACTGGGTAAGGACGAATGGGAAACCCGCAATGGCACAAAGGTAATCAGTACTTCAAAAGAGGCAATTAAGACGTATCGCAGTGAATCACTAGGTCTTACCGCACCTGAGGATCAATACGAACTTGAGGCTCGATGGAATACCCGTTTAACACCCACCGGCGAGTTCCTTCACGCTGCTCCTTGGGCATACGGCCGTTTAGGTGTTTACAACGGTTCACATGGTTGTACAAATATGTTTGAGGAAGACGCTCGGTGGATTTATGATGAAACAATCCCAGGCGATGTCGTTGTCTTCACAAACACTGGTGGCAATATTGTGGAGCCATGGAATGGCCCCGGTGGGTTGTGGAATATTCCGTGGAATAAGTGGCTTAAGAAGTCAGCGCTGTATTCCCGGAGTGAAAATGTCGACACCAACACGAATGCTGGAACAGGTTCTCTCGCTGATGCAAAACCTGCCAGCGCTTAATGTGTGAGCTCTCAACTTTTGAGTCAACTTGGAATGTGCCCGATACGTGGCAGCAGGGGCGAGGCGCGTGGGGTGGGCTCCTCAAAACTGGGTCAATCATGGTGATTAAATAGGGACTGCTTTCACGGCCAGTTGATCGTTTCACTGTTCGTGAAAATTTTTTTAATGTAATTCTTGGTCTCGGGGAATGGGGGAATGCCCCCGTACTCCAGGACGGAGCCAACACCAGCGTTGTAGGCGGCGAAAGTATTTTTAAGTCGAGACCCATCAAGGTCTTTGACAATTTTGCGGTTGATGCAATTCATGCGCGCAGCTGAGGGGATTGCATCTGCCGGGTTCCAAACATCTGTCACGCCATCACCGTCACCATCAATGCCGTAGTGCTTCCACGTGTAAGGCATAAATTGCGCGATACCTTGGGCACCTGCTGGACTCTCTGCCATGGGATCAAAACTGCTCTCCGCATGGATCTGGGCCGCAAATAAATCTTCGGAAATAGCGGGGCAACGCTTAGCTGCATCTTTAATTAACACCGCGTACTCGACGGGAATAGTTACGGGTGTTCCCAAAACGTTTTCCCTGATAGAACTTGGAATCAGGTTGCTCAATGAAAAAAGACCAATGCCGACCAATGCAATAACAGTCCCGACAATTGCGACAGAGCGCAGTCGACGAGGTGCGGTTTTCCCAAGCATTCGCCCACCATAACCCGGAACGTTGGCACGGTAGGCTCATTGGGTGTCCAGCGAGTGGGAGCGACTTCCAGCGGGTTTGGACTCAGTCGCGGTTGCAAGTCTTTTTGATCAAGAGTTGCAGAAGGCTTTTGAGTCCCTCGGCTGTTTCAATCTAGCGATTTTTGGAAAAACTGGCAGTGGGAAATCAACTCTGCTCAACGCTATTTTCACCCAAGCTATTGCGACCACCGGAATCGGTGAGCCTGTTACAAAGGGGCTGAACTACTACCGTCACCCAAATGGCTACCTGGGTATTTACGACTCCGAAGGCTTTGAAACGGGGACCTCCGGGGATGCAATTCTGGCGGGTCTTGATCGAATCATTAGCAAGTCGAATAGCGGACCGATGGATCAAAGAATTCATGCTGCCTGGTACCTGATTCGCTGGTCAGATCGAAGGTTCGAGGCGGCCCAACAGTCATTTATTTCGGCCATTTCTACATTGGGTTTGCCAGTAATAATCGTCATGTCTCGGGTTCCCGTTATTCAAGGTGATGGAAAGCAGGAAACCCATCCTGATGCAATTGCCTTCGCAGAATACATAGAGTCTTTAGCGTTACCAACCTTCGGTGTCGGCAAGGTTCTCCTCACTAACGCTGTACCGGATCCTTTCAGTAACACGGTTGTCCACGGGCTGCAAGAATTACTCGATGCCACCTACGAAGTGGTGCCGCTGGCCGCGCAGAGTGCATTAACCGCCGCACAAGGTGTTGATGGCAGGCGAAAAAAAGACGCCGCCGCCGCGGTCATTAAGCAAGCGACCGTGGTGGCAAGTGGAATTGGCGCTGTTCCGATCCCCATTGCCGACGCAGTCTTGCTTGTACCCAATCAAGTTGCCATGATTGCCCGGATCACAGCGATTTATGGACTCCCGCGCTCACGGGCGCGCACACTGTCAATCGCTGGTAGCGCGATTCTCACCGGTGGGGCGACCTATGCCGGTCGTTATGTCGTGACTCAATTGCTTCGATTCATACCGGGCGGGCTCGTTGCCGGATCAGTGATTTCTGGCACAGTTGCAGCTGCCTTGACCCGGGCAATCGGCTCAGCCTGGGTAAAAGTATGTGAGTACGCCATCACCTTGTCGGATGCAGACCAGGAGTCCTTTTTTGCAGGCCCACAGGTAACGGATGCGTTCAATAAATATTTGAAGTCTGGGAGGTAGTTTTTCCTAACTCTGTTGGGCCTGTGCGCCCTGATGTTACGGTTAATTCCATGAAGAAGATTTTCACGTTCCTAATCATTATTGGCGCAAGTATCGGTGGATTTGTCTGGTGGAAGCGTCATCAGGTCATTGCGGCCAATGAAGTAGCCGCCGATCCGTGGCCAGCGGCGGTTGCAACGGTGGAAGCACCCAAAGTTGAAACTCTGGTTGAAGTTGCGGCTCCGGCTGACAAACCTGTTGCTAAGAAGGCGACCCCGAGGAAGTCAGCTGCCAAGCAGGCGGCTCAAGAGTCAGCTGAACCGAATAACTCACAGACTGACTAAGTCTTCGTTTTTCGCCTGCGGCGAAGCCTGTGGATTAGTGGTGGGCGTTGATCGGCGAGCCGTGGTTTACTTGAGTTCCAATAGGAGGTGCGTCAGTGCGTGATCCAGCCGAACTAGTCACATTTCATGAAGATGTCCTATTTGAGAATCCACCCACGTTAATTCATGCCTTTAATGGTTTCGTTGATGCCGGAGGCGGGGTACGTCAACTAGCCGAGCACATTTTAGGAAATTGCGAGCACACGTTGATCGCTAGTTTTGATGTTGATGAACTTATTGACTACCGTGCCAGGCGCCCGAGAATGCAATTCGTGGTTGACCATTTTTCGTCAGTTGAATTCCCAAGAATCAGTATCCATGACGTTGAAGACGCAAATGGAAAGCATTTCCTTCTGATTTCAGGTCCTGAACCTGACTACCAGTGGAACAGGTTCTTGGCTGCGATTGATTTGGTTGTCAAAAAATACCGTGTCGAATTGGCAATCGGCGTTTCCTCTATTCCGTGGCCACTCCCACACACCCGGCCATTGGGGCTCACAGTCCACGGAAATGATCCGGAACTACTGTTCGGGGCGGGCTCAGTAATAGGTGAAATTGAAGTACCGGGTCATGTTGGCGCACTTATGGAATTGCACTTGGGGCAAATTGGCCTCAAATCAATGGGGATTACGGCTCAAGTGCCGCACTATTTGGCGCAATTTGACTACCCGCAGGGTGCTTTAGCATTACTTGACGGACTCATGGCTGGCCCAGACATAGTCATTCCCCGTGGTGAGCTTTCCGAGGAGGCAGCGAAGTCTCTCGCAAACATCACTGAACAGCTTTCCGGAAATGAGGAGTTCTCTGCGGTGGTCCATGCCCTTGAAGGTCAATACGATCAAATCGCCGAAGCCTTAAGCACTGGTGCAGGCGGAGTCGCAGATGCTGACATTCCCAGTGCAGATCAGATTGCGGCGCAAGTTGAAGCGTTCTTGGCTGAAATTAATTCAGCAAAAGATGCCGACAAGGACTCAGATCTTTAACACGTTTTTGTTTTAGGTGCTAGTCCCGTGAGCAAGAATTGATCGACCACTTGATCGACGCACCTATTCCCACCCAAGTAAGCCGTGTGTCCATCACCTACGAATGTGAGTAGGGAGCTGGTGGGTAATTGTCGGTTAAGCGCACGGGCCCAAGCCATAGGTGTCGCAGGATCAAATGTTGTTCCAATAATCAGAATAGGCGCGGTTGTGGTTGTGCTAGCCGGTGCGGGTTTTAGCGGAGAATGGTCAAACCAAGTGCTGCAGGGGGCATTGCCCCAACTCATGGCCCTAGCTAACTCGGGGACTTTGGCCTTTTTCGCAAATTGACGTGCGCTGTGAGCGAGCCCTTTGAGCGTAGGTGTTTGTGGGTAGTCCCAGCAATTTATCGCGATAAAAGCCGAGAGTGAATTGCTGGAAAATTTAGTGGGTGAAGTTTGATCATTCGCGTAATAGGACAACTGTTGCAGCAACGTGCCGTCTCCACTCTTCGCTTCCTTCAATGCTTCATGCAATTGTGGCCAAAATGACGTGCTGTACATCGATAAAAAGATCGCGGTAGTTGCTTCACTCTGTGTCAGATTTTGTGATCCCTTCGTTTTCAGGTTGGCAGAGTCCAGTGAGCGCACAAGTTTATTCATCAGAGTGATCGAGCCAGAGTATTCCCTGTTGAATCGGGTTATCGCTTTTTGAAACCCTACTGATTGACCTTGTGACAACTCCATTGAATCAAGCGAAGGGTCAACCGCTCCGTCAAGCACCATGCGACCTACGTTGTCAGGGAAAAGTTCTGCGTATCGGGTTCCAAGTGAAGTGCCGTAGGAAAACCCAAGCCAATTGAGTTTTTCACTACCGAGTACGGCCCGGATAATGTCCATGTCTCGCACCGTGTTGTCGGTGCCGATATTGGCGGCAAGCGTCGGTGACATTCGTTGACATGCTGGAGAAATTTTGGCAGCGGCCGACATGTATTTGGTCGTTTCAGCCATAGTGTCCGGAGTTGAATCAAGCCTTAGCCACCTATTCGCGTTAGCACCTGTGAAGCATTGCACTGGAGCAGAATCTCCGGTTCCCCGTGGATCAAAACCTACCGGTGTGTAGGCAGCCGTTATGGCTGGATCCAGGGATGTGGCAATACTTTGAGCGAACTGTGTCCCTTCTGCGCCCGGACCGCCAGGATTCATTACTAATGGAGTCAAAAGGGCCGATCCGATCCGACGGATTGACAACCTAATAGTTTCGCCATTTGGTTGCGCATAGTTCAAAGGCACGGTTATGCGGGAGCATGTGGCTTGACCGCATTGGGACCACTGCAGTGATTGGGAGTAGAAGGAGTGCAGTGGGTCAGTTTGAGTGGCAATGGCAGGGGCGCTGGGTAATGGAATGAGCAGTGAAGCGCTGGCAAGCAGAGCACACGAACCGCGTGCCTTGACGTGATGTTTACCCACGGTCACTCCTTGTCATTCGATGCCATGCGGCCTACCTGACTCTGCTGAATTATCCACCACATGGCAGGCTAGGCGCTCACGTACCGGGAAAGGCTCATTATGAGTGGCAATGCCACATTCACGTACTCAGACACCGCGATCCTCGCGGTTACGGCGGCCGTTGCCCCGATTGTCGTGACAAGTGACGAAATTGACGCTGCGTTAATGCAAACCTATGACCGAGTTGGATTGCGCCCGGGCATGCTGGAAACTCTTGCCGGTATTAAAGAACGCCGATGGTGGGCACCCGATGTCACCTTTGCTGACGCAGCCGCCATGGCCGGAGCAAAAGCGCTCGCCGAGGCAGGTGTAAATCCGGAGTCGGTTGGATTACTCATTGACACATCGGTGTGCCGGGAACGACTTGAACCATCAGCTTCCGTTGATATTCATGAACAGCTTGGACTCTCTTCCTCATGTTTGAACTTTGATCTCAGTAATGCATGCTTAGGATTCATTAATGGCATGCAGGTAGCTTCCATGATGATTGATTCCGGACAGATTGAATACGCATTAGTCGTTGACGGCGAAGGAAGCCGCAGAACCCAAGAAGCCACCATTGCGCGATTGCAGCAAAGTGATTCCACGAAGAAAGATGTGCTCGATCAATTTGCCACCATGACCCTTGGATCGGGTGGGGCAGCCATGGTTCTGGGTAAAGCTTCCGTTCATGGTGGGCACCGTTTCCGCGGAGGGGTTAGTCGTGCGGCGACCCAGCACAATCAACTGTGCACGGGTGATCTTGATTCAATGCGTACTGACAGTCGAGGACTACTTGAAGCAGGGGTTGCACTCGCTAAGGCAACGTGGGATGACGCGCAGTCACAATTTAGTTGGTCCGATTTAGATATGTACATTTTGCATCAGGTCTCCAAAGTGCACAATGCAGCAATCATTGCTGCATTGGGAATTGATGCCGCGAAAGTGCCCATTACTTTTCCATTGCAAGGAAATATCGGGCCTGCTTCGGTGCCCTTTACTTTGGCGCAGTCAGTTGATGATTTGCGTGCGGGAGACCGGATCGCTTGCATGGGAATTGGCTCAGGACTTAACGCTGCCGTTATTGAGATTGATTGGTAGCGGTGAGCAGACCCGCTCAATTACCACCAGGGAATCTACAGGGGCTACAACCCAACTGGTCAAGGATCGTCAACTTTGCTGACCGCGATGGAATTTCACGTGGAATGCATGTTCTTGATACAGGTGTAAATCCAGGCACTGAATTGACGTTGGTGTGCGTACATGGAAATCCCACCTGGTCCTATCTTTGGCGTAATTTTTTACAACAGGCACCAACCAATATTCGAGTCATTGCATTAGATCACTTGGGCATGGGTTACTCGGAAAGACTTGATTTGGATCGGGTACTTGATCAAAGAGTTGACGACCTCACTCGTTTGGTTGCAGCCTTGGATATCAGTACACCGGTTATGTCTTTGGCCGTTACCATTCAGGTCTCCTGCGGCGTGGCTTGTTGATCTTGGGCTGAGTTGCGGGACACTTCCCTTGTCCGTATTGCGACTTCCTCCGCAAGGCTGGTGTTTTCGTGGCTGATCCGTTGTCTTTTCCTTCGACTGCTCCTTCGGTGGAGCAGTTGCTGGTTTTGCTTGCCGAGCGTGACGTACTAATCGTGGCCTTGTCCGCGAAGGTCGTGGCCTTGACCGCGAAGATCGCGGAGTTGGAAGCCCGGTTGGGGAAGAACTCGCAGAACTCTTCGATGCCGCCGAGTTCGGATGCGTTCGTGAAGCCACCGCCACGATCACTGCGTCGGGCTTCGGGTCGTAAACCCGGCAAGCAGTCCGGCGATCCGGGGTTCCGGCTGGAGCGTCGCCTGGATCCTGATGAGGTCCGGGTCCATGTTCCGCAGGTGTGCCGTGGCTGCGGCGACAGTCTTGAGTTGGCCCCCGTGGTGGGTCAGGAATGCCGGCAGGTTTTCGACCTCCCCCCGATCGAGTTGACGGTGATCGAGCATCAGGGGCAGCGGCGGGAGTGTGGCTGCGGGACGGTGACGACCGCGACGTTCCCGGCGGAGGCGAGGGCCCCGACTTGTTACGGCCCGGGGGTCGCGGCCCTGGGTGCGTATCTACTCACCCGCCAGCACCTGCCGGTGGAACGCGCCGCCGAATGCCTAGCGGACTGCTTCGGGGCCCCGGTCTCGACCGGCTACCTGGCCACGTTGCTGCCGAACGCCGCCGGCCGCCTGGAAGGGTTCCTGGCCTTGGTGCGCAAGAAACTCGCTACTGCCGAGGTCGCGCATTTCGATGAGACCGGCGGCCGGGTCAAAGGAAAATTGTGGTGGATCCACGTGGCGGCCACCGACCGGTACACGCTCTACCACCTGGATCCTCGGCGCGGGAAGACCGCGATGGACGCCGCCGGGGTCCTACCCACCTTCACCGGGGTCGCGATCCATGACGGGCTCGCGGCCTACCGGGGGTACACCGCCGCCGAACACGGCCTGTGTAATGTTCATCACCTTCGGGAGTTGGCGGGGATGAGTGAACTCACCGGCCAGGGCTGGCCCACCCAGTTGGCTGAGTTACTCGTCGAAATGAACCGTGCCGTCGAGGTTGCGCGCGCGGGTGGCGCACACGCACTACCCGCGAATCGGCTGGCCCACTACGGCAGGCGTTACGACGCGCTGGTCGCGGCCGGGAAGGAACTGAACCCGCCACCGGCGCGGACTCCTGGCCAGCGTGGCCGGCCAGCACGGGGCCCCGCTGGGTCATTGCTGGCCCGGCTTGCCACCCACCGCGCGGACGTCCTGCGGTTCGCTACCGATCTACGCGTCCCCTTCACCAACAATCAAGCGGAACGGGATGTGCGAATGGTCAAGTTGCAGCAGAAGATCAGCGGTGGCTGGCGATCACAAACCGGCGCCGAGTCGTTCCTAGCCACCCGGTCCTACCTCTCGACCGCACGCAAACACGGCCAGCAAGCCATGGACGTGCTCCGCGCGCTCTTCACCGAAGGGGCCTGGCTCCCCGCGACCGGCGGCCCATAAGCGGGTCCGGGCAAAGAAACACCCCCAGGGGACCTGAATGGTTACCTTTGGCCCATGATTGGGGCGGTCCCATTTCATTGGGTTGGGTGGAGCGCGAGATCGCCTCAGGGGATCACCACATTGCCGGTGTGATCTTGCTCAATACTGCAGTGCATCAGCCCAAGGAGTTTCATAATCCGACCATTATTCGCCTGGCACGAGCAAGAGGATTGCTTGGGCCAGTAACCGAATACACCCAAGGATTTGTTTTTGGAACACGGGTCTTAAGCGGTTCCAAAATGTCCCGTGAAATTGCAGCTGGCTTTCGTGCGCCGTACCGCAAACGCGAATATCGCAAGGCTATTCACGGGTTTGTCGCTGATATCCCGTTTGAAGAAAATCATGTAAGTCGTGCACCACTTGATCAGATCGCTGAGAAACTCAAGGTGCTTTCGCAGACGCCTGTTCTCCTGTGTTGGGGTCCCAATGACCCAGTTTTTTCTGATCTGTATTTGCGAGATCTTAAATCACGACTTCCACATGCCGAAGTGCACAGATATGAAGGTGCTTCTCACCTGGTAAGTGAGGATGCACCGGCGTTGGTGGGAGACGTTTTCAGTTGGATTGCTGCGCCGTTGGAAACTCAACCTGATTTATCAAATGATTTTGACGCTCAATTGGTAGACCTCGGTGCTGCAATGCGCGAGCAAGCAATTGTTCGTCCACTTGCAGTCGGATTAACCGCAATGCACGAACAACGCTCCGTAACCTGGTGTGAATTACAATCCCAAACAGATTTTTGTCTGAGCTACCTTTCACAAGAAGGCGTCAAAGCTGGAGATCGAGTTGCATTTCTTGTTCCTCCCGGCAGACTACTTATTCCCTTGATTTATGCCACGTGGAATCTTGGCGCGGCCGTGGTCCTTGCCGACTCAGGCCTTGGATTGCGAGGCATGTTTCGGGCATTACGCGGCGCTCACATTGATCACGTGGTCGGAATACCGCGCGCGTGGCCACTCATGCGGAGCCTGCAAATACCGGGAGCTCGAATTAGTACAAAAGAATTAGAGAAAGCTAATGAGCGTGGCGGAGCTAGTCCGGCAATTGACAAAGCAACAAAGTATGAGTTCCCCGCGGGCAGCCTGGGCGCAGTTGTCTTTACCTCTGGATCAACCGGGCCGGCCAAAGGTGTTCAATATTCACGCGGACACGTCGCGCGCACAGTGGATGCTTTGCAACTGCAGTATTCAATAACACCCCAAGACGTCATCATCGCGGCCTTTGCGCCGTGGGCAGTTTTCGGTCCAGCTTTGGGAATCGCCTCTGTGTTGCCAGACATGAATCCGGGTAAACCCAGTTCCTTGACTTACCGCGCACTCAATGAAAGCGTGGTGAGTGCAGGAGGCACCTTGCTGTGGGCCTCACCTGCGGCATTGGTCAACGTGTTAGGCACAGTTCCTGAACATGAAAATGCTAATTGGAGCGACATTCGGTTAATTTTAAGTGCCGGTGCTCCGGTGCCGAAATCATTGTTGAGACGCCTGGCAGAACTGATCCCGAGCGCTTCGATTCGGACTCCCTATGGCATGACCGAGGCGCTCCCACTCAGTGAAATTGCACTTGAAGAGATTTTGAATTCGCAACTGGATCAAGGGGTGCTAGTTGGTAAAGGGCTGCCGGGAGTTGACATCAGTATCGCGCCGTGGAGTGCGCCCAATCAATTGACTACCGAGGTTGAAGTCATGGGTGAAATTGTGGTACGTGCCCCGCACATGAAGAATAGTTATGACAGCCTGGCATTTACCGAACGAAGTAGTTCCCAATTCCCGGGCTGGCATCGCACGGGAGACGTCGGCCACCTCGATGCCGGTGGTTCGCTGTGGATTGAAGGCCGTAAGTCACATGTGATTTCGACATCAGCGGGAGTCATTACGCCTGTCCCGGTTGAACAAAGAGTGGAGTCCTTGGATTTCGTTCGTCAAGCTGCCTGTGTTGGAGTTGGCCCTAAAGACCAGGCGGTGGTTGTAATTGTTTACATCGAATCTGCTGAAGCGTCGAAGCTTTCGCCACGGCAAAGGGAAGATCAGATGCGGGCAATTGCCGGGGTTCCTATTGCGGCGGTTCTACGCGTTAAATCATTGCCGACAGATATCCGACATAACGCCAAACTCAATCGAGAAGCGATCGCCCAGTGGGCAAATAAGAAACTCGCGGGCGCTCGATGAAGGTACTTGTCACTGGTGGGCGTGGGCTTCTTGGGTCAGCGGTTGTGCAGGAAATCCAGAAAGCGGGCCACGAGTGCGTCGTCGTCCAACGTAATCCCAGCGCAATTCCCGGAGTTCACGAGTTTCTCGACGACCTCACGGCGCCTAGGAATCGTGAGCAATGGCTGGCTGGAGTTGACGCTGTTGTGCATCTGGCTGCAAAAGTTGGGATTGTCGGGAGTCATCAAGAGTTTTTTGAGGCCAATGTCCGGGCAACCCGAATGCTTTTAGAGGCTGCTAAACACCAGGGCGTCAGGAGGTTCATTTACGCATCTTCACCATCAGTGGCGCACACGGGGCAGGCACTGATTGGAGCCGGGGTGCAGAAAGCCGAACCTGCAGGTGTCCGCGGTGCGTATAGCCAAACGAAGGCGTTTGCCGAGTTAGACGTACTGGCTGCGAATTCGGCCGAATTTTCCACTTTGGCATTGCGTCCGCACTTGGTGTGGGGTCCAGGGGACACGCAGCTGATTGAACGAATCGTGGAAAGGGCGCGTTCGGGAAGGCTGTTCTTCATTGATGGCGGTTATTCCTTAATTGATACGACCTACGTTACGAATGCTGCCCAAGCCTTTGCGAGCGCACTTGCCGCGGCTCCTGAAGTTTTTGGCCGAGCGCTCATGGTGACCAACGGAGAACCTCGCACGGTTCGCGAAACACTGGGGCGGATTACGGCAGCTGCAGGTGTGCAAGCGCCATCTCGCAGCATCCCATTCCACATTGCCATGGCAGCTGGGCATGCTGCTGAATTTGCGTGGAGAAATCTAGCGAGTGAACCGCCCCTAACTTCATTTCTCGTTGAGCAACTAGCAACCGCGCACTGGTTCGACATTGAAGAAACCAAGAAGTTGCTTAACTGGAGTCCATCCATCTCCCTTGATCAAGGCTTTGTCGAATTAGCAAAGTGGTATGCGGTTCGCTAACCAGATTGTGCATTAGCGCGCATTGCGACTGGTTCTCGACACACTGGTGTTTGCCGCCGCCGCACCTGATCATCGAGGGCGAAGGCAATGAGTTGACGTTCCCTCGGGCTCATAAGTCCAACGTGGAACGCTATTGTGCCCTGATGACTCCTTTCGACCCAATGGTGCCACCCGATATCCGCTCCGGCGTCGGCCGATGAGCGCGGCATCCAATCTGCTGTCGATCCTGCAGACGGCGGTCGGCGCACCGCTGCCGGTACGGGTCAGGTGCTGGGATGGTTCCCAGGCGGGTGACTCCGATACTGCGGCCACGGTGGTGTTCAACAACAAGAGGGCTCTGCGCCGACTGCTGTGGGCTCCAAACGAGCTCGGCCTGGTCCGCGCCTACGTGTCCGGTGACGTGGACTTCGAGGGTGACATCTTCGCCGTGCTGGATCTGCAGGAAGTGATCGAACGGGTTGCCCACCACCAGGCGATTGGCCTGAGTCCTCGAGCGCGCGTGGCGGCGGTGGTCACCGCGGCGAGGATGGGGGCGGTTGGACTTCCTCCGCGGCCGCCAGCAGAGGAAGTGCGTCGGCACCGTGGCGGGCTCCACAGTCGGCACCGCGATGCCGAGTCGGTGTCGCAGCACTACGACGTCGGGAACGATTTCTACCGATTGATCCTCGGTCCGAGCATGGTCTACTCCTGCGCTTATTGGGTGCAGGAGCCCGGTCCGGATTACAGCTTAGCGGACGCCCAGCGGGACAAGTGCGATCTGGTGTGCACCAAGTTGGGCCTGCGGCCCGGGATGCGGCTGCTAGACGTGGGCTGCGGCTGGGGGTCGCTGGCGATCCACGCCGCGGCACGGTACGGCGTGAGCGTCGTAGCTGTCACGGTGAGCCAGGAGCAGGCACTGTTGGCCCGCAGGCGGGTTGACGAGGCGGGTCTGAGTGACCTCGTGGAGATTCGGCTGCAGGACTATCGAGACGTCGGCGACGGACCGTACGACGCCATCTCCAGCGTGGGGATGTCGGAGCATGTCGGGAGCGCACAGCTGCAGTCGTACTGCCAGAAGCTGATGGAGTTGCTGCGACCGGGCGGACGGCTACTCAACCACGCGATAGCTTCGGTGCGCACACTCCCGTCCGCGTCAAAGAAGTCACCGGGATTCATCGACCGCTACATCTTCCCGGACGGCGAACTTGTCACGTTGAGCTCGACCGTTGATGCCCTCGAGCACGTCGGGTTCGAGGTGGTCGACGTCGAGGCGCTGCGGGATCACTACGGGCTGACTTTGCGGGCCTGGGTGGACAACCTGCGCGAATCATGGGACGAGGCGCTGCAACTCGTGCCCACATCCCGGGTGCGGACGTGGCTGCTCTACCTCGCCGCTTGCGCGCTTGCCTTCGAGCACGGAAACATCACAATCCATCAGGTGCTCGCGGTCCGACAGGGCGACCACGGTGCGAATCTGCTACCCCGCACCCGCGGCGAGTGGCTCACCGAAGGATCCTGACGTGGTCCGCGATCCCCACGGCGGGCGGGTGAGCGCTAAACGCACCAGGGCACTGAAGGACGAGTCCGACAGAGTGTGAACCCCGGGTGAGTATTTCATGACCGTGACAACAGACGGTCTCGACTACTGCCGTGATCCGGATAGCCCTTATGGCTTATGACCGACAATGTGAAAAGGCTGACGATATGTAACATTGCGCGGTGACCCACGGATTTGAAATTCTCTCCCAGCTTGATCAAGCACGGGGTAGAACCGGAGTGATCACCACGCCACATGGTCAAATTCAGACGCCAGCATTCATCCCGGTGGGAACAAAGGGGACGGTGAAATCCATTCTTCCCGAGAGTGTTCGGGATCTTGGAGCACAAGCCGTACTTGCTAACGCGTATCACCTGTACCTTCAGCCGGGAACCGAAATCGTTGATGCAGCAGGTGGACTCGGTGCTTTCATGAATTGGCCATTGCCAACATTTACCGACAGTGGGGGATTTCAGGTTCTGTCATTGGGTGTCGGTTTTAAGAAAGTACTCTCAATGGACAGCACCAATACCGTGGAGAGTGATGTGATCGCGCCCGGCAAGGACCGGTTGGCTCACGTTGATGACGAGGGCGTGACCTTTAAATCACACCTGGATGGATCGATGCACCGTTTCACCGCAGAGGTTTCCATGCAGGTACAGCATTCACTTGGCGCTGACATAATTTTTGCATTTGATGAGTGCACCACCTTGATGAATACGCGGGAATACCAAATAATCGCTATGCGCAGAACTCTGGAATGGGCGCAAAGGTGTATTGACGAGCATCAGCGACTTACAAAGGAGCGAGCAACAAACCCCTATCAAATGCTTTTCGGTGTTATCCAAGGCGCACACTACGAAGACCTGCGCAGGCAAGCTGCTCGGGAAATTGGGGAGTTAGATTTTGATGGATTCGGAATTGGTGGTGCTTTGGACAAAGAAACCCTGGGCACGATCATTGGCTGGGTGGTTGACGAGTTACCGGAAAATAAGCCCCGTCATTTATTGGGGATTGGCGAACCGTTGGACCTCTTTGTTGGCGCGGAAAATGGAGCTGACACATTTGATTGCGTAGCACCTACACGTAACGCACGTAATTCTGCGTTGCTCACAGTTGAGGGCAGATTTAATGTGTCCAACGCTTACAGCCGAGGGAACAACGAACCAATTGATAGCGAATGTGATTGCTACACGTGCCTGAATTATTCCCAGGGGTATGTGCACCACGCCTATAAAGCCAATGAATTGATTTTCCCGACCTTGGCCAGTATTCATAATCTGCGGTTCACTGTGAGCTTGGTGGACCAAATCCGAAAACACATGCAATCAGGAACTTATCTTGAATTTAAGCGAGATTGGGTTGGGCGATTTACGACTGGCCGTTACGCAAAAAAGAACTAGCTCCCAAAATAGGTAGGTTCGCGTTTTTTGATCGCTCGAATGACCGGGTAGCTAATAGGGAGTAGGAAGACCTCGAGCAAAGTCTTGTACAGGTAACCCACTAGGACGTAGTTAAGAAACTCTGCACCAGTGATTATGCCATAAAAGGCAACAGTGCAAAAAACTAATGTGTCAGCGAATTCGCCGACGACCGTGGATCCGATCAGGCGGGCCCAAAGGTGTTTTTCCTTTGTTCTTTGCTTAATTTTCACCAACACATAGGCGTTGAGTAGTTGGCCCGCCAAGTAACCCAAGACACTGGCTAACACGATTCTGGGCACGAATCCAAGAACCGATTCGAATGCGCTTTGAAATTCGTAGGCGCCTGCGGCGGGTGAAATTTGAACCAGATAGAAAGTAAATGCGGCAAGAATTGACATAGCGAACCCGGTAAAAATCGCCCGGCGTGCTGCTTTCCAGCCGTAAACCTCACTGAGAATATCGCCGATAATGTAGGTGAGCGGGAACAAAAAGACGCCGCCGTCGGTAATCAACGGGCCAAATTCAATTAATTTTGTAGCGCCAATGTTAGAAATCAGCAGAATCCCCACAAATATGGCCACAAGGTATGGGTAGAACGAGCCTCCGGTGCGTGCGAAGTGAACGCCCCTGGGTTGTGGCGTTTCGCGTGAGGTTGTTGACATATGTGACATTGTGCCCCCGGCAGGATTCGAACCTGCGACCTTCGGTACCGGAAACCGGCGCTCTATCC